>NZ_JFOM01000027.1:0-61530 GCF_001860525.1 Paenibacillus sp. LC231
ATATATTGAATACTACAATACCAAACGGTTAAAGGCAAAATTAAAAATGAGTCCGGTACAGTACCGAACTCATTTTGAGAAAGCTGCCTAATGAAATAACCGTGTCTAACTTTTGGGGGTCACTTCAAATTCGCGGCTTTTGTTGTTGAGAGAGATTGGACTCCAATCGATTATACGGCAGATAATGATTCGTTCACGCGTTTTGCTTTCAACCTGCCAAACAGGAAGCGAACGGTCGGGCCTACAATGAGGAGTTGAAGCGGCAGCGCAAACACGAAGTTTTTAATGAAGATGGAGAAGTAGCTTCCAAGCAGTGATTCCCCTCCGAGCCCGTTTGCATAGTAGGAGGAAGCTAGCCCGTACATGGACATAAAAGTAACCATGCCGATCACCATACAAAATGCCATCATCACAATCATAAGAATTTTACTGGATTTATTACGCAATAAGGAAAAAACAATTTTCTTTGCTATGGGTCCGACAACAAACGATTCCAATAAGAAGGCAATCACAAAGCCCAACACCAATTGCAGAAGTATGGCCATAAACGATATTTTCCCAATTAATCCGTTTGTGAACAAATTGTAGGAGGTCATCATGATAACCATCCCCGCACACATCATCAAACCAAAATAAACATTTTCTTTTTTTGTTGCTGGCAAGTTCATCATCCTTTCTAGTTACCTTTGTCATTATAGAGATCGGAGAAAGTCTCTCGTAAGTGAAAATTCTGTGAACATTTTCTAAAAACATTCCTTTGCAAAGTACAAAAATGACTAATTTCATTGCATTTCAGGGTGGGAGATCCTTTATTTGGTTTTATAGTCCTAAAGGACCTACGGCTGATATGCGTGACCTTCATATCGTGATAGGGTAAAGGCTAGGATAAGACAGCCAAGCGAAGTGGAAACTAACGAAGCCGCCGTCAATCCTCCTTTTTTATCGCGAAATGACCACATTACGATATTGGTCAATTAGTACTGGATACGAATTCACCCGTCCGGACAAAGGGACGCATACTAAAGAAACTATGGATCATGGAGGGAGATCGAATGTCGCATATGAAGCAAGTACCTCAACCTAAAACTTACGGACCGCTCGGCAATCTGCCGCTGCTGGATTCCGCTGCTCCGGTCCAATCGCTTGTGAAGGTCGCCTCGGAACTTGGGCCGATATTTCAATTTCAATATCCGGGTGGACGCAGGGAGCTGTACGTCTCCGGCCACGAATATGTCAAGGACGCGTGTGATGAGAAGCGTTTTGATAAACGAATCTGGGCGCCGCTTCAGAATGTCCGTCCTTTTGCAGGTGATGGATTGTTTACGAGCGCTACACACGAGCCCAACTGGAAAAAGGCACATAACATCCTGCTCTCCAGCTTTAGCCAGCGTGCGATGCAAGGCTACCATACCAAAATGGTTGATATCGCGATGCAGCTCATCCAGAAATGGGCTCGGCTCAACCCCGACGAATCCGTGGACGTTCCTGCCGACATGACTCGTCTGACGCTGGATACCATCGGCCTGTGTGGTTTTAATTATCGCTTTAACAGCTTCTACCGGGAAGACAATCACCCGTTTATCGACAGCATGGTGCGGGCCCTTGATGAAGGCATGAATCAGCTGCACCGTCTGGGCATACAGGACATGTTTATGATTAAAAAGAAGCGGCAGTTTCAGGAAGATGTCCAGAACATGTTCTCGCTAGTTGACGAGCTCATTCAAGATCGCAAGAAGTATGGCGGTGAAGAAGGGGATTTGCTCGCGCATATGCTGGAAGGCGTCGATCCTGATACAGGCGAGCGCCTGGATCAAGAGAATATTCGTTATCAGATGATTACGTTTCTTATCGCGGGGCATGAGACGACAAGCGGATTGCTGTCCTTTGCTATTTATTATTTGCTGAAAAATCCGGATAAATTGCATAAAGCGGTAAGCGAGGTGGACCGCGTTCTGAAAGATCCCGTGCCGACTTACAGCCAGGTGCGGGAGCTCAAATACGTCCGCATGGTTCTTAGCGAGTCACTGCGTTTATGGCCAACTGCGCCTGCCTTCTCGTTATATGCGAAGGAAGATACGGCAATCGGAGGAACCTATCCGATTCAGAAGGGGGACAGCGTAACGGTCCTGATTCCGGGACTGCATAGGGACTCCCGCGTGTGGGGAGACGACGTGGAGACGTTCAGACCGGAGCGCTTCGAAGATCCCAGCAAGGTGCCGCATGACGCGTACAAACCATTTGGCAACGGACAACGCGCATGCATCGGGCAGCAGTTTGCGCTGCAGGAGGCAACCTTGGTGCTTGGCTTGGTGCTCAAATATTTTGAATTGATCGATAACCAGTCTTATGAGTTAAAGGTTAAGGAAACCCTCACATTGAAGCCGGAAGGGTTCCATATTCAAGTTCGAAGCCGTCAGGACGGGGCTGCACTGTTGGTTCCGGCAGGAGGCAAGACGGGAGCAAACGATTCGGAGAAGCAGGAATACGCCACGTTGTCCGATACAACCGGGACTAATGCTCATCATACGCCGCTCCTCGCTTTATACGGGTCCAATCTGGGCACGGCAGAGGGGATTGCCCGAGAGGTGGCGGATGCTGCGAAGCACCAAGGGTTCGACAGCCAGGTGGGCACACTGGACGATTATGCCGGAAAGCTTCCGAAGGAAGGGGCCGTCATCATTGTAACCGCCTCGTACAACGGACAGCCGCCTTCCAATGCCAAGGCATTTACGGAATGGCTGGAGAATGCCGCTGAATCAGAAATTGAGGGTGTGCGATATGCGGTATTCGGCTGCGGAGACCACAACTGGGCAAGCACCTATCAGCGGATTCCGCGCTTGATAGACGATCAGCTTGCAATCAAAGGGGCGCAGCGACTGCTTGCGCGTGGTGAGAGTGATGCCAGCGGAGACTTTGAGCGTGAAGTCGACGAATGGACGGAGCATTTATGGCCGGATCTGATGCAATCGCTAGGACTCCCTCTTACGTCCGTCAATGTGGCGAAGCGCAGTGCCCTGTCCGTCCAGTTCGTGCAGGGAGCGGCCGCCGTGCCCCTGGCGGAAACCTACCAGGCTGTAACCGGGCACGTTGCTCATACCCGCAATCTGCAGCATGCGGACAGCGGAAGGATCACGCAGCATATCGAAATCTCGCTTCCGGCGGGAACGGATTATCGTGAAGGAGATCATCTGGGGGTACTTCCGGTCAATCCGGTGACACTGGTTCAGCGAGTGCTCCGAAGTTTCAAACTGGATGCAGGTGCTCATCTTATCTTGTCTGCTGAAGGAAGAAGCGGTGCGCATTTGCCGACAGGCATTCCTGTCCGCCTGGACGACCTGCTGTTCCGCAGCGTGGAGCTGCAGGAGCCGGCCACAAGAGCCCAAATTCGGGAGATGGCCGCTTACACGGTATGCCCGCCGCATGCCAAAGAGCTTCAAGAACTGCTTGCCGAAGCGACCTATCAGGCTGAAGTGCGAGCCAAACGGATCACCATGCTCGACCTGCTGGAGCGGTATGAAGCCTGCGAGCTGCCGTTTGAACGGTTTCTTGAGCTCCTGCCGCCATTGAAGCCGAGATATTATTCGATTTCCAGCTCCCCGAAGGTTAGCCCGAATACGGCAAGCATCACGGTCAGTGTCGTACGAGGCAGTGCTTGGAGCGGTCAGGGGGAATACCGGGGCGTGGCTTCCAACTATTTGGAACAGTTGGAGACGGGCGCAGAGGTTCTGATGTTCATTCGTTCTCCGGAGTCGGGCTTTGCGCTGCCGGAGGATCCGGCAACGCCAATCATCATGATTGGTCCGGGCACGGGCGTGGCTCCGTTCAGGGGGTTCATCCAGGCGAGACAAGCGCTTCGGGAGGCTGGGCAGGAGCTGGGTGCTGCGCATCTGTACTTCGGCTGTCGGAATCCGGAGCAAGACTATCTTTACCGCGAGGAGTTTGAGCAAGCGGAGAGAGAAGGCCTGGTCACCTTGCACACAGCCTTTTCAAGGATAGACGGTGTAGATAAGTGCTATGTCCAGCATTTAATGACACAAGACGGAGCGTCATTGCTGTCACTGCTTGAGGCAGGGGCACGAATGTACATTTGCGGTGACGGTTCTCGGATGGCCCCGGAGGTAGAGCACACACTAATGCTTTCCTATCGGGAAAGACATGGCGTTAGTGCAAAAGAGGCTGCCGCCTGGCTATCCGGGCTGGAGGCGTCGGGACAATATGTAAAAGACGTCTGGGCGGGATGATGGTCATTCCAGCGAATTTTGTTCTCCAGATCTCCTTTCGATCCAGTACTGTTTTTATGTTAAGATGATCAGTACATGAGTAATGGAAGAGATTCGAAGGAGAGTGTGACTTATGCGCGAAACTGAAACCTGTGTTCCGACTGGCGTGAAACCTCAAGACACCGGCTTTGGTTATACGTTATCCTTGATCGGCGGTAAATATAAAATGATCATCTTGTACTGGTTGTCTGAAAATAAGGTAATGCGGCATAATGAGCTGAAGCGAAGCATTGGTTCCATATCCTTTAAAACGCTAAGCATCATGTTAAAGGAGCTGGAGACAGATGAACTTATCGTTCGCACGGAATATCCCCAGGTCCCTCCAAAAGTCGAATACACCTTGTCGGAACGCGGACTATCCCTCATTCCTGTGTTACATATGATGTGCGAGTGGGGAGAGAAAAACAGTTTGCCGGCTATGGAAGCTGTGCAACTGGAAGCATGATGTTTTGTTATATTCAAAGAAGTATTTCCTGAACAAGGAAATACTTCTTTTTTTAACGGCTTCATTCGGTTTATTAATCACATGTTGTCTATGAACTTCAAATAGTCACGTGCACTTATATCCAGTGCGTTATCAGGAGGCGATAGGTCCATGTCAGGCGTGTTGCCGCCAGGAGCAGCCTCTTGTCCATAAAAGGCAAAGAACGAACGATAATCTGCATCGCAGTACAGGAAGGTCGTTTCAAAAGGAGTTAGGATCTGGGCAAGCGTGTAGCGATACCTTCCGTCTTCCCGATAATCTTCTTTCTTGATGCCGGCGGATACAGCTAAAGCCACTTTCCGATTCTTTAATTTATCGCCTCTTGAACCGTAAGCCCAACCATAAGCAAAAACATCGTCAAGCCATTTCTTGAGGAGTGGCGGGCAATTAAACCAATAGATCGGAAACTGCAGAACGAGATGGCTATGCGATTCAATAAGCTGTTGTTCTTGTTGCACATCAATGTTTCCGTCGGGGTAAACCTTATGCAATTCGTGTACCGTATATTTTTCCGGGTATTGTCGGAGTTCTTCTACCCACCGCTTATTAATGACGGATGTTTCCAGGTTTGGGTGTGTAACGATAACAAGTGTTTTCAATGATGTATCCTCCTTGAGCATGATTGATTTTCTTGAGTATAAAGCGCGCACTGCAATTATGTAAGTATGCACTTTTAGTACAGGTACTTACCAAAAGGTGAGTGTTGGCGGAGGATAACGTAGATTCTAGATTGTAGGGTTTTCTGAAAAATAAAAGACAACCATAATCGCATATTATGATATATAATAATTTGCACTGGCTGCATTAGAATGAACTCTCACGGGTACATAATTTCTAGATCACTCTCTGAATAACCGTTAAATGTATGTAAGGTCTATATTCGGAGATATTATCTGGTATCATATTTTTTTCATAAAGGAGTTCTTGTTTAATGGTAGATTTTTTTATGAAATTCAATCCCATTATCCAAGCATTACTAGCCACCTTGTTTACTTGGGGAATGACGGCGTTAGGGGCGGCTCTTGTTTTTTTTACAAAAACATTGAACCAGCGCCTGCTGGATAGTATGTTGGGTTTTGCCGGCGGTGTCATGATTGCGGCCAGTTACTGGTCCTTATTGGCTCCAGCCATCGAGATGTCGGAAGGCAATGCGATTGGAAACTGGTTTCCGGCTGCCTTTGGATTTTTGCTAGGTGGAGTCTTTATATGGGGAATCGATAAGGTATTACCCCATCTTCATCCCAATTCTCCGATTGGAGGAGCGGAAGGATATAACCCCAAGGTGAGAAAACGGAGTACGCTGCTGGTACTCGCAATTACCCTCCACAACATTCCGGAGGGATTAGCGGTCGGGATCGCATTCGGTGCGCTTGCTAATGGAGGAACTGAAGCATCGCTGGTGGGGGCTTTGACACTGGCCTTGGGCATCGGTATTCAAAACTTCCCGGAGGGCGTTGCAGTTTCCATGCCATTACGAGGTGACGGAATGTCTCAGAGAAAAAGCTTTTTCTATGGACAGTTCTCGGGTATGGTGGAACCCATTGCCGCGGTAATCGGCGCGGTAGCCGTCGCCTTTATTGAACCCATGCTCCCTTACGCATTAAGTTTCGCGGCAGGTGCGATGATTTTTGTTGTAGCCGAAGAGGTTATTCCAAGTTCGCAAGAAAAAGGGAATAAGGATTTGGCTTCCATGAGTTTAATGTTCGGTTTTGTATTGATGATGATTCTTGATGTGGCGTTGGGATAGCGACGAGAACAGCCAGCCGGGTGCGGACTGGCTGTTTTGTCGTTCACTCCGGCTAAGCTATACTGGACTAAAGTCGAGGTTCCCGTCTCATTCGCGGGACCAATGCTCAAGTCTCTAAATGGATGCTATACTGAATAGGACTTCAGGATTTGGCAGGAGAGAGACAAAAAGGGACGACGGAAGGAATGGGAACACATTATGCAAAAGAAAACAGGTATATTGATCGTAGTGGCCGGCGTACTGCTGTTGCTCTTTACGATGAACCCGATGAACATTTTTTCGGATGTTCAATTCGGATTTTCCTTTAAGACCAAAAAAATTAATGAAGAGAAAACATTGGCCGCTGATGATTTCCGGGATTTGTCCCTACAGACTGGAAGCTCCGACATTGAAATCACAAAAGGAAATGCAGACGAGATTAAAATCCGGTTGAACGGAAAGGTAAGCACGAAAAATGCAGACCAAGTGAAATTGAAGGTCGAGCCGAACGGAGATACGTTGGAAATCGGGGTTGATGTTCCTGACGGTATTGAGTTTGGCGTGAATATTATGGATATCGTTTTATCCGTGGAAATACCGGAAAAGCAATGGACTGCGGCCCAAATCGAAAGTGGAAGCGGCGATATCGAGATCGGAAATATGCGTGGAGATGCTGTCACCGTTAAGGCAGGCAGCGGGAATATCAATATTCAGGAAGTAAATGCAGGTTCACTTACGGTGTATACCGGCAGTGGTGATATTGAGGCAACGGAGATTGAAGCCGAATCCTTTATGTTGGAATCCGGATCCGGCACTATAGAGGCGGAACGCTACCATGCCACAACGCTGAACTTTCAGAATGGAAGCGGCGACGTGGAACTGAAAGACGGAGAGTCGGCCGTACAAGGAAATACAGGCTCTGGAAACATACACCTGGAATCGGAGCGGTTGATCCATAATACCGACCTCCGTGCCGGAAGCGGGAACGTAACCATCGATTTGGCTCAAGAGCCATCCTCCCTGGAAGTTGATTATCAAGGAAGCTCCGGTGAAGGGAAAGTCGAGTGGGACGGAATACAGTATGAGGTAAAAGACGAAGACGAAGGCAGACTGAAGGGGAAGTTCGGCAATGGCGACATAGCGCTGAAAGTTCGCACGGGCTCTGGAAACTTCAAGCTGGAATAAAGTTGATCACAATAGAATCGATGATTTGAAGAGAAGACACCCCGAATTGGTATTCTCCCCTCATGGCAGACAACGAAAAAAGACATCTGTTAAGATGGCTTTACATGTTGTCTGCCGGAGGGGATTTTTTCATGGGAATAACAGCGGGCTTCCGTGATGGATGCGCGAGAACAGTAGGAGCACCTGATAGAAGAGCATACTACGGCTGTCGTCGACCGCTGGAGTCATCCTTCTGTTACTTTCGTATAACACTGATCCCATCATATGGAGGGAACTTTCAGTCGGACACGCAGCTAAAAAAACGGGTCAAGGATATTATCTACGTTCGTGCGGGGGAGTGCAAACTCTGCAAACTCACGGAGACTGTTCAGAAAAACTAAACGACCGCTTCCCATTGGAGTTCCGGGAAACGGTCGCAGCTTAAAGATGTCACTTTATTCGCGTCAACTTGACAGGGTTATGACCAACTTCGGTGTTTCTTTCATTAAAAACCAAAAGCTTGTTGAATCAGTCTCGCATAGATGGCGGCAGCTTCCTTGCGCAGAAGTTTGTCGGACGGCCGATAATCGGCGGCCCCGTTTGCGTCTGTTGTCACCTCGGGTCCATGCATCCCGGATCCGACCATGAACTGTACGGCTTCGTCTGCCCATGCAGCCGGTTTTGAGCTGAGTTTGGCCGGAACCGCCTTGGCGCCAAGCGTGTTTTGGGCCACACGCCATATTATAGCAGCAGCCTCTTGGCGCGTGATCGGCTGATCCGGTTCAAAGTTCTGGGCTGGTGTGCCGGTGACACCTCCCATGTCCGCGACATTCTGCACATAACCAGCGAGAGGGTGCCCTTGCATATCCTTAAACGAACTCGCGCTTTCGCTAGGCTTCATCCCGGCCAGACGGCTGATAACACTGACAAACTCTGCCCGCGTAATCGGTTCATTCGGTTGGAAGGTGGATTGCTCATTCTCTCCAAAAGCCTTGAGGGACTGCATGAAGTAGATATCCTTGGCATAAGGATTCTCTTCCGGAACGTCGCTGTACGCAGCAGGCTCCGCGAGCTTCTCGGACATGCTGTCTATCGCCGTATAATACATATACGCCACATTGCCGTTATCATCTTCCTTGAAGGCGGCAGGCGTACCGTTCTCATCTACGAATCGCAGCGGACCGACCGGCGTGAGTTTATGTTCGCCCAATGCATCCGAGACCAATAACTCACCTTGGCCGGCCTTCACCTGTGTGGCGATAATCGGTGTTCTCAAACTTCTGAACATGCCCTCGAATTTCTTGAGCTGCTCCTGATTAAGCGGGAAGTCGTTCGGCTGAACCTGCTTCTTCGGATAAAAATGATCCATAAATGCGGTGAAATATTCGGCGCGGATCGATGTGCTCGCGTCACTGTTAACAACGATCAGGGCTCCGACATTCTGGTCGGGAAGGAGCCAAAGCCAGGAATGATAGCCATCCAAATCGCCACCTTTGCCAATCAGGGTTTGGCCGTTATGGCTGGTGTGCATAAACGACTCAAAACCGTATGACATCAACGGAAGACCAGCTGCATCATAATGCGTCTGATGCATCAAACGCATGGTCTCTTCCTTCATTATTCGAGAAGATCCGAACTGGCCCTTATTTAGATGGGCAGTGATGAAATTGGCCATATCGGTACCGGTGGCGAACATGCCGCCTTCCGGCGCGATGGTAGGTATGTTTTGGTACGGCTTAAACGGATGACGTTCGGAATTGTAGCCAGTCGCAAGGTTTGCGATGATATCCTCATCCATCCGAAATGCAGCGTGCTCCATTTGTAGCGGGGTGAAAATATGCTTTTTTACATAATCTTCAAACGGTTCTCCTGATACCCGCTCGACAATGTAGCCCTGCATGGAGGAGGCAAGATTATCGTAGCGGTAAACCTCTCCTGGCGTGCGAACCACAGCCGGTGCATTTAACCGGATAAAGTCGGCAAGCGGCACCTCGCCCTTCTGAATGATATGCTGCGGAAGCGAGTAGTCGTCCGTAAAGTCGAAGCCTGTCGTATGGGTCAATAAATGCTCAACGGTGACGGGTGTCCCGGTGTTGTTGGTGATTTTAACATCCGGCATATAATGGGTTATGTCTTGCTTCAGGTCGATTTTCCCTTCCTCTACCAGTTGCATGACCGCCGTCGCGGTTATCGATTTGGATATCGAGGCCATGCGGAACAAGGTTCGATCGGGGTCAATCTTTTTCTTGGATTCAAGGTCGGCATAGCCGTAGCCCGTATTCAGCAGCACCTTGTCGTCTTTTACGACCACAACAAGCGCACCAGCCAGCATGTCCGAAACCTGGGGTTTGGCAAAATAGGCGTCGGTGAACGCCTTGACTTCTTTGGCACTCAGTACCGGTGCTCCCGTATGCTGTGTTAAAGCTGTACTTGAGGCGGGTTTAACTGTATCGGCAAAGATATCGGCAGGGAAAGCCAGCAGGCTAGCGGACAGTACGGAGGCTGCCAGGACACGAATGGTTCTGGATTTGTTTTGTTTATTTGGCTTCATGGGTTCCTCTCCTTGTCAATCGTATTTGATTTCCACTTCATGGTAGACGATGGAGGGAGATGGAAGAACGGTCCGCAGAATGAGTTTTAGCTGGCTCTTCGGAGGGAACCAGGCCTCGACTTTGGTCCAGGGGAGATAGAATAACCGAGAGCGAAATTGATGGTTTTATACCAATGTTTTTAATTAGTACAATTATTTTGTGACATTTAGGTAATATACTATCAAAATTTATACTTCTTATTTTATAATAGTATAAATATAGAGGTGACTGGGGGATGAGGAAACTGAATCTATACATTAAGGAGAGCGGAAATAAGCAGGCAGCAAGGATGATCGTTTTCTTGCATGGCGGCGGTGTAAGCGGATGGATGTGGAGCAAGCAGATTTCCTTTTTTGAAAACAGCTTCTGCCTGATACCTGACTTGCCCGGACATGGGCGCAACACCGGCAATCCGCCTTTTTCCATAAGCCGCACCGCGGAGCAGCTTAACGAGGTCATTTCGACCAAAGCTGATGGACGGGAGATTGTTGTCTTCGGCTTTTCACTAGGTGCGCAAATTCTCGTAGAGATGATATGTCAGCGACCCGGCCTTATTGATTACGCCATCGTAAACAGCGCATTGCTACGGCCGATGCCGACAGCGCTTAAGCTGATTGAACCTTCCGTTCGAATAAGCTTCCCATTAACAAGATACAGATGGTTTTCCAGATGGCAGGCAAGCACGCTGTATGTGAATGAGGTTGATTTTGAACAGTATTACGCGGAAACACTGCATATGAAGCGGGAGATGCTGGTTTCAGTGCTGAAGGAGAATATGTCCTATTCAATCTCTCCGCGGATTCAAGAATCCACAACGAAGCTATTGGTTACGGTTGGGGAGAAGGAGAGAGGCCGTGTTAAAAAGTCCGCTGAAGATCTCGTGCAGCTGAGCGAAAACGCTGACGGGATCATCTTTCCCGGTGTTGGGCACGGCATACCGCTTGCTGATCCGGCGCTGTTTAATCGGGTAGTGAACCATTGGCTTAACACCGGTACAATTCCGGAGGGTACTCCTCATTTATAGCGGGGACGGTCAGATCATAATCCTTCTCAAAAAATGGCTGTAGACTTTGCCCTTAGGGCAAGGTGTATAGTGATTTTGAACCAAGAGCGATAAACCAGAAAAGAGGTGAACCTTTGCTGTCGATTGGAGAATTCTCCAAAATATGCGAAGTATCTACCAAGACACTTCGATATTACGATGAAATCGGATTAATACATCCGGATCAGATCAATCCGGAAAACGGTTACCGATATTATTCCATTAGTCAATTAAAGAAAATGCTTTATATTAACCGTTTGAAGTCTTATCATTTTTCGCTGGAAGAAATCAAGGAGATTCTGGACGAGGAAGCGGATCCATCCGAAGAGAAGCTTCGCTTCGCCCTTCATCGCAAACGTAGGGACATTCAGGAGAAGTTAGACACGTATGAATATATTCTAAAACAAATGAACCAGGATATCTTGAATCTGGAGCAGGGCATACATCTGATGTCATATCTGGATGATATCGAAGTACAGCTTGTTGAAACAGAACCAATGAATATCCTTTACATGCGTCAGATGATGAGCAGAGATGACTATGCTTTAGGATACGGCGGGTATTACAGCAGTTTGTACGAAAAGATTGCCAGGGAGCAACTTACTTTGGTTGGAACACCCATGACGATATATCACAGTCCGGAATTTCATCCTGCAGGCAATGACACCGAGTTCGCCCTCCCGGTCAGGGAGGCTGTAAAGGGAACGAGAGTGTTGTGCGGGGGCCTTTGCGCGAGGTCTGTTTTAAAGGGGGCTTATTCCAATTTGACATCGGTATATGCCAAACTGAGGGAATGGATAGAAGATGAAGGATATGCTTTGACTCAATCGCCCTATGAAGTTTATGTAACCGACCCCTATCAGGCCTTGACTGCCGAGAAATTGGTTACCGAGGTGTATTTCCCCGTGACCAAAAAATAAGAGATTTACATATACCATATAGCTTAAATAACGAATTCTGCGAGGTATCTATTATGAATAGAAGCTGCTGGCCAACGACATTATGGCAAACTCTAGCCCCGGCGACGGTGGGAATGGACGCTGACAAGCTTTCAGGGCTGGACACATGGATCAAAAGCGATTATCCCGATATTCATGGCATAGTCGTGGTTCGACACGGAGCTATCGTTTATGAAAAATATGATCATGGGTATGGCCCGGAGGATCGGCACCATGTTGCATCGGTTACGAAAAGTATCATATCCGCTCTCATTGGCATTGCTATAGATGCGGGCTATATACAACATGCAGATCAGAAGGTGCTTGATTTTTTTCCAGAATATGAACCTAGAGCTGATGCTCGACAACAACGGGAAATAACGTTACGCCATCTGCTCACGATGACGGCTCCCTATCCATTTGAGGATTGGCACGAACCACTGGACAAACTGTGCATGCAATCGAATTGGGTTCATTATACGCTGAATATGCTGGGCATCGGTGGAAGTCTCGGAGCATTTAAGTATTCTACTGCAGGGGTGCATCTCCTCTCAGCTGTCATAACTCGCAGCACAGGTAAAAGTGCCCGCGCGTTTGCTAACGAACACTTGTTTAAACCGATCGGCATGAACGAAATTCCGGATTATGACATGAATTCATTCGGATTTGATGATTTATTCGGAAAAGACGTCAGGGGATGGGTTAAAGATCCGGCTGGCAACTCCACTGGAGGGTGGGGGCTTACGTTAAGTCCTCGAGATATGGCTCGTTTCGGCTTTCTTTATCTGAACCGCGGCACATGGGACAATCAGCCCATTATATCGGGAGCATGGATTGACCAATCAACGGCGATGAATTCCAACCATTATGGATATCTATGGTGGTTGCGCGATGAGGACGGAGTATCTGCGTACTCGGCAGTAGGCGATGGAGGCAATATCATTTGCTGCATTCCGAAGCAAGACTTGGTCGTAGCCATTGCATCAGCTTTTACCGTCAATCCTCGGGATCGCTGGACACTGATTAAAGAACGCATTATCCCGGCGGTCATCGACTAAATAGATCATCGCTTTTTGCTCAGTATCGGCGTTCAACATGTGGTTGACGTCAAAAGAACAAAAATATCTGTGTATCTGAAGCCGCCAAATTGGCGGCTTTTATGGTTGCTGCACACTCTTTCAGGCAAAAATCGCAATCGGTGGCCCTTCTTAGCCATTCTGATGTTACGTGTATTTTCATACATTGTATGGACAAGCGAAAACAGAAATAAGCAGAGGGTGGGGAGGAATCGTTGTGAAGCTGCATCAAATCCAAGTGACGGGCATGACTTGCACGGCTTGTGCAGCCCGGATCGAGAAAGTCCTTCGTAAGGTGCAAGGCATTCAATCTGTCCGTGTTAGCCTCGCCTTATCTCAGGCCACGATTCATTATGAACCGACGCAGATTGGTATAGAGAAGATCATGGAGAAAATCGAAAAACTTGGCTATGGAGCGACAGACAGGCTGTCTCATCCGCAGGCCGGGATCGATGCGGAGACGGGAGCGTATCGCATCCGGTTTATCATTGCCGCTTGTTTATCCATGCCGCTCATATGGGCGATGATGGCGCATGTTGCCGATTGGCCTGCACAATGGATACCGAATTTGTTGATGGAACCTGTATTTCAATGGTTGCTCGCTACCTTGCTTCAGTTTGGCGTAGGGTATCCTTTCTATTACGGAGCTTACCAGGCCATGATCCATCGTACGGCAAACATGGATACTCTCGTTGCGTTAAGTACCTCGGTGGCTTATTTCTACAGCCACTATGCCATGTTTGAATCCCGGGACAGCTTTACGCATCCAACGCTTTATTTTGATACGATTGCGATGGTGATGACCGCGGTTCTGCTGGGCAAGTGGCTTGAGACCATGGCCAAAGGCAGAGCATTGAAACAGCTTAGTGCCTTATATGAGCTTCAGGTTAAACGGGTTCGAGTCTTACGCAGTCATGGGGAAGAATGGCTTTCAGCGGATCAGGTGCAGATCGGAGACCGCATCCGGGTGAATCAGGGGGAATGGATCTCCATTGACGGCTTTGTTCAGTCGGGGACGGCGGAAGCCGATGAATCTATGCTGACAGGTGAAAGTACAGCGGTGGCAAAGGGCATGAAAGATCGAGTCTACGCCGGCACGCGTTGTCTGATCGGAAGTTTGGACATCGTGGTTGATAAATATCATGACGAAACCCGCCTGTCTCAAATGATTGGGCTAATCGAGTCGGCGCAGCAGGGGAAACCGGCCATTCAGCGAACCGTAGATCGTATAGCGGCGATTTTTGTTCCCATGATGATCGGTTGTGCTGCGCTTACCTATGCGGGGTGGCTCTGGTTTTCCCAATCTCCCGGTGCATCCGAAACGGCCATGCGCCACGCGCTGTCTGTATTGTTAATCGCCTGTCCCTGTGCGCTCGGGTTAGCTACGCCGGTATCCATCCTGATCGCAACCGGCTCGTCAGCCCAAAGAGGCGTTCTATTCAAAGACGGCCGTTCTCTGGAGAGTTTGCGCCGAACGGATGTCGTATTGTTGGATAAGACTGGCACATTGACGGAAGGAACGCCTCAACTTACGGCGATTTACACTGCGGACGGCACCAAAGCTGCCTACGCGCTATCCATGTCGGCTGCGGTGGCTTCCCGGTCCGCCCACCCGTTAGCACAAGCCATTGTACGAGCTGCCCAAGACAAACATTCCCCCATTTTGGAAGCCCAGAAATTTCAAGAGCGGGTTGGGAAAGGGATGGAAGGCTATGTCAAAGGTGAGCACGTATGCGTGGGAAATCGAAGATGGCTGCTGGAGCAGGGCATACAGCTGGAGAGTCCTCCAGATCACCCCGGCTATACAAGGATTTATGTCGCCGTGAACGGGAAGTGCATCGGGTCGCTAGTATTGATTGACAAGCTTAGAAAAGACGCCCGGAAGATTGTACAGGAGTTAAAGCGCCGAGCCGATGTGTGGATGGTAACTGGCGATGAGGAGCAGGCCGCCGTGGCGGTGGCTGCCGCGGCCGGGATCGATCAGATGCGCGCAGGCATGCTTCCTGAAGACAAGCTGGCGTTCATCCGCGAGCTTCAACATCAAGGGCGTTCCGTTGCGATGATTGGCGATGGCATAAACGATGCGGCTGCGCTAGCCGTGGCAGATGTCGGCATGGCGATGGGCGGGGGAGCGGACGCGGCTAAACAGGCCGGCGACATCGTATTGATCGGAAACAAGCTATTCAACATCATCGATGCGTATACGTGGAGCCGCCAAACGATGCGGAACGTTCATCAGAATTTGCTGTTTGCTCTGTTGTATAACGCCGTTTCCGTACCATTGGCCGCATGCGGTTATTTGGATCCGCGCATCGCTTGCATCGGCATGGCGGCTAGCTCCGTGATTGTTGTTGCGAATGCGCTTAGATTGCAGCTGAAGGTGAAGAGACTGGATAAGAACCACATAATAATGTGAAGACGGAGTCCCAACCCGTTGATATGCAGCCACCGGTACGGGTCCGCGAGCCTGGGATTTCACCCGCACCTGGAATATGGTCATTCCTTTGGCTGGATAAAGTACCGGTATGTAACGAAGTGTGGAAAACATAACAGCTAATTGGCAGGGAACCATGTTGACTCTACCACTAACTGATCCTGAGTAACCTCTCGATCAGATGTAAACCGTCCTTTCTTGCGATGCAATAAAAGATAGTAAAAGGAAAAAGCCGCAGTCCGGGGACTGCGGCTATTCCTCAAGGCAGAGTTGTTTGCCATCACTCATCTATGGCAGGAAGGATCACTACGCCAGCTCCAACACAACCATTTGATGATTATCCAAATAAGGAACCGTGTAGTTAATCTCGTCTTGATTATTGACTGTATAAGGAAGGTCCTCCATCGAGGGAGCTAAATAGACCCGTTTAACCGAAGCCTGGGACGGGAGACGCAAGCCGACGGAAACATCCCGCAGCGGAACGATGTCTTCAATGACTTCAACACGCCCCTTCAACACAGGGGTCGCATATAGCAGGTGATTTATGTAGCGTTTCTCGCTCTGCTGATACTGAAGCGTCGCAATGCCTCGTGCCGGCAAATCGCAGCTCAAGGAAGGCTGCGGCAGGAGCCGGGCGAGAGCATGCAATACCATCTCTTTCAGAATGAGATGTCCATTGTCCGCGTAGTCGCCGAACACATTCCAAGCGATATAAATACCGCTTGTGCTTTCGATCATGCCGGGTCCGCTGTCCTCCCCCGCGCTTGGCGTGTGCTGATGCGAGCAGAACGTGAACACGTCCCGGTTAAAGTACGGATTCTCCCGGCTGCCAAGCGCACGACCACCGTTCAGTTCAACCTGCTGTCCTTCGCTGTACATGACAAATGAAGCAGGGAGAAGGGGCCCTGGAGTAAAGTCCGGACGGAAATATGACGGACGGTAAGGGCTGGCGCCTCTCCAGTTCAGTCCAAGATCAAGCGCAAATGCGCTGCCGTCCGGATCCAAACCTGAGCGACCCGTGGCCAGAAGCTTGCCGCCGCTCGCGGTAAAAGCGCGTATAGCTTCTCCCAATGCCGGCCATACCGGCACATCATCCGGCAAAATGAGCACTTTGTAGAGGCTGAAATCGGCACTGGCATCCACGATGTCGTACAGGTAATGTCCTTCGGTCAGAATGCGTACAGCTCCGGCATCCGCCAGATTGTTACGGTCTTCAGACTTCCGTGCTTCGGGACAAGCCTCCCAAGCAGCCTCCAGCGACAAGACAGCGATATCCGCCACTGAAGATGTTTCGCTGCACCATGGCTCCTTCGCTTCTACCTCCGCATAGGCGGTGCCGATCAAGGCGTAAGTCGCTTCATCCATCAGGCCGGAAGGGTGAAGCTGATCGCCGATTGAGCACTTGGCGCCGTGGGCAAGACTGAGCGCCGTTTCGAAGCGCAGCGCGTTCGGATGCTTGTAACCGCCGAATTCGCCCCAGGAGGTATGGAATTTGCCCGTCATGCCGAGATAGTCCATGCCAAGCGTCTGCGCATAGCGTGCGGACAGCGGAAAGTGGTCGTAACCCCAGCCTCCGGTCGGCAGCGATTCCAGTTCCAGATGACTGTTGACATGGGCAAGGTCGCGGCGGCCGCGACGCTGATGGCCGCTGTTATGGAAAACCGGAAGACCGGGCTTGATCTCGTCTACCGTTTCCCGAACGCGGCGGGCATAGTTCAGGTAAGTCGCCTCGCCCAGGGCGGCAACGGCTGCTTCATCGCGAGGGTCTTGACCGGCTGATCGCAGCGCGGCCACGCAATGCTGACACCGGCATTTACGGGTCCCGACGATATCAAGGAAAATGCCATCCGCATCATATCTGGAAACTACCTCACGAATTTGCTCAATCAAGATGTCCAGGTAAGGCGTATTAAAGCAAAACTCGTGGTAGCCGGGCGTCATGAAATCTTTCACCCAGCGCGTACGATCTTCCGCGTCGCGGATCAGCCATTCGGGCTGGCGCCGCGCCAGCTTTTCGTCCAGCCCCGCGGATAAGTACACCGGCGTTTTGACGTCGATTTCGTGGGCGGCAGCAATCATCTCGCCCAGCAGATCGAATGAGAGATGCGGGTGCATTTCATTGGCTTCGCTCGGATGGTATGCCCAGCCGTGATGGCATTTTGAAAACACCGTGATGGAATCGACGTGCCCGGCACGCAGCATGTTCTGGAACTGGGATTTTGAAAAACGGCTTCCGATGTCGGCAATGACCTCGGATGTATGGAAGTCGAGATGAACCTGGCGATAACGCATGCGTAAACAGCCTCCTTAGTCGCTTTATGAGAGCGGTTACTCGTGATCAAATGTACCTCTTTTTCATGCGGGCAACCAGTGATAATATAGACTTTAAATAGCACAAAATGAACTTGCGAAAAGGAGGTGATGGCCTTGCTGTGCTTAGAATTCGCCATACCGCCGCTGCCGCAATTCGTAACGGCCGGACATGCCGTATGGGAGCCGGGAGACAGGCATTTCGCTCGTACCTTCGGCGTTTATGACCTGCTGCTGGTCACAAAAGGAACGCTCTATATGAGGGAGGAACAGACGGAGTATGAGGTAGGCGCGGGAAAGCTGCTGGTGCTGGAGGCGGGGCTGCGGCATGTCGGGCACCAAGCCTGCTCGGAGCATACGGAGATTTATTGGGTGCATTTCATCCATGGGCATCCGGCCGTGCACATCCAGCAGGAGGATATTCCCTGGACAAGCCTGCTGTCCAAAGGCACGGTCGAAGACGTTGAGCCCTCATCGCAGCAGCGCATGTACTTGCCGAAGTTTGCATCCGTCGAGGTGCAAACCGTGGAGCCGATGCTGCGCGGATTGAACGATACCCACAACAGACTGAATGGAGAAAATGCGCTCCAGCTCCACCTTTTGCTGACCGAGCTGTTTGCCGCGCTGCAGGCAGGCTGCGCTCGGACGTCCGAGCCGGAGCCTTCCGTCCGGCTGGCCCAAGTTGCCACAGCCTATTTAAACGAACATTGGAGGGAGCCGTTTGAACGGGCCTCGCTGGAGGAAAAGCTCCATTTCCAAGCGAGTTATATCGCCAGATGCATGAAGATGCATATCGGCAAAACACCCCTGCAGTACGTGCTGCACCTGCGCCTGGAGGAGGCCAAGAAACTGCTTGGCGGTACGGTGCTTGGCATTTCCGAGATCGCGGAACGCGTGGGAATCCGAGATTCCAACTACATGACGCGCCTGTTTACCGCCAAGCTTGGCATGACGCCTGGTGCTTATCGGCAGATGCTTCGACAGAAGAAGGAAAGTGGAGGGAACGCGTTACCTGGGCAACCCTGATAAGTAATAAGGCATCCCAGAGATACAGTGAGTGCGTATCCCGTGTGAAGGTAATACTTCGAAAGGTCATTTTCGACATGGTTCGTATTTTGTCAGAGGTGGAATTGCGCCGGACGATTTTGTCATTTGGGGCGATGATTTCTTCCTGGAGGCGCTCATGCGTTTAAACAACGGGCGGCCCGGTTACTGGATGAACCCGAGAGGTCAAAAACAAGAGAGTGATTTCCACTATTTACTAAAAAGCGAGAGGCCCTGTGATTTTAGAAACAGACAGGGCCTCCGGATACCATGAGCCCTTGCTGTGCAGGGCTTTTTTTGATTGTACCTAGTAGACTGAGACAGGTTAGCCTTACCGATGAACACGGATAGGAAGCTGAGTCAACATTTGTCCTGCAGCGGAAGGACTCAGGTTATCTTCCAGTTTAAATTCAGGAACCGGTTCAATGCGCTTGAAGAAATCCATGAACCTGCTTATCGCGATATTTGCTTCCAGCCGTGCCAGCGGAGCGCCCAGGCAGAAGTGAGCGCCATTCCCAAAGGTTAAATGCTTTTTGTTATTGGCACGGTGGATGTTCAGGGTAAACGGATCTTCAAATACCTCTTCATCCATATTGGCAGCACTCATCCAGGCGACGACGAGATCCCCTCGTTTCATTTCCACGCCGAGAACATGATTGTCCTGTTTGACGGTTCGATCCATTTTGGCGATGTTAAACCGATAGCGGAGCATTTCCTCGATGGCATTGGGAAGGAGCTCGCGGTTAGCCTGGATTTCCCCGTAAATTTGGTTGTTGTCATATAAGAAGGAATAAAACGTATTGGCTAGCAGATGAGTCGTCGTTTCAATGCCTGCACCCAGGATAAACATCGTCGTTCTGACGATCTCATCGTCCGATAACCGATCCCCGTCCACCTCGGCTTGGATGAGGTCGGAGATGATATCGTCCGCTAGATTGCCTCTTTTTTGGACGATATGAGGATAGAGATAGTTGTAATATTCTTTGGCAGCACGACGTTTCAGTTCTTGAACATCTTCCGAATGGTTTTTAGGCAGGGGAAGGAACAGATGGTTTACCCACTCCTTGAATAATAACCGGTCTTCGGAAGGGACTCCGAGCAGATCCGCGATGACGATCGTTGGCAGCGCACTGGCATAATGTTGGACGATGTCAATGACGTTGGCGTCTCCCATTTCCTGCAGAAGCTGGTCTGCAATCTCTTGAATGCGCGGCTCCCAGAGCTTCAAGCTGCGTGGGGTGAAAGCGGCCGATATTAAGGCACGGCTTTTTTGGTGTTCCGGGGGGTCTGACTGCAGGTTAATCTTGCTCATTTTCTGGCCTTCGTCATTGTCGGCGCCAACGCTGATCATCGTCCGCGTTCTTACACTAGAGAAATATTCATGATCCTTGAGAACCCTCTTGACGTCGTTGTACCGGAAGATGTTCCAGGTTTGGGTCGCCTGATTATAAACGATGGGCTCATGCTGCAATTTGTGTTTGTACCAATCATAAGGATTGAATTCTTCGGTCGGTGAATGGAATTGCGTAATTTCCTCTAAGGAGATGATCTCATGATTCATTACATTCCCTCCAATGCTAGTGTAATATAACATATGTTAATTTAACATATAGTTGTAACTGGTCATAGTTTCCAATGACCCATGTCCAAAGTTCTGTTTATATTCTTCCTTGTCGGATTTTGGTTGAACATATACGCTAGAGATGTGCTGTTAAATCTGCAGCGGTTTCGTCAAATCCATCGACGAAAGGCCTGAACGATCATGTATCTTGAACTTCTCATTTTGATCCAAATCGAGAAATCCCCGAAACACGGGTATGAAATAAAAAAAGAAATACAAAAGGATCTCGGTTATTTAATGGACGTCAATCACAACATGTTATACCCGACATTGCGAAAATTTACGGAGGAGGGATTTGTTCGTAAACATCGAAATGAGCAGGAAGGCAGACCGAATCAATATGTATATGAAATTACAGAAACAGGGAGGGGAAAAATCGCAAATCTCATTAACGAATTCACTGAAAAAGATGCAAAACATCAAATCGAATTCATGGTTAGAGTGTCCCTGTTCGATCGTATTTCTAAGGAGGACCGGATGCGGATATTACATAGGAGAAAGAAGGACTTGGAGGAGCTGCTTTCCGATATCGAGAGAAGACGGAATCAAGGCGGGGACGAGTTGTTCCGGGACGAGGTTCTGCGGTATTCGGTCTCCCAGGTTCAAGGCGAATTGGCGTGGATCGACAGGCTGGTCGACAGTTTAACGTGATGGTTTAAGTACGGCTTCGACCAGATCATTGATCAATGAAGCATCCAGCACGACGATGTTTTAGCAATAGCCTGAACAAGGCATTAAGATTTTTAGATTTTGGCAAGTTAGAGCAAGTGAAGAACAATACGAAATGATATAAAGGAGTATAGTGGAACATGGATCAGACACTGGAAACACGTTTGAACGAAATGAAACAGGAGGCCGACCAATGGATGGCCTTTATCAGCGATAAAAACGCAGAGAACATCGTGAAGCGTACTTCGCTGCAGATCGGGATACATGACTATGCACTGCTTGAATATTGCCGATAAGCTAGAAGCGGGAACCTATCCGACCAAACCGTTGGAGACGTTTTTCCTGTCCAGACATATCCTGGACGAGGGACTGTTTCCAGATGCGGATGCCGACTGGATCGTTGGCGTTTATGAGCGGGTTCTGCAATTGAACAAAGGGAACCATCACCAACCTTTAAAGGAGTCAATGAACAGCTGCCGAATGGCGGCTTTTGTTTATCCTAGTCATACTGTTTAGGCAATAACGATAGAATCGAAAGCCGTTTATATAGTAGCTAAAGTGAGCCTGGTTGATATAAAATACGGACAAGAGGGCATGGAATTTTGGAGCCATTCGATAAATTGAAAGCGTTATCTTTATGATTCTGCCGAACTTATGAATAGACGGGAGGGGCCATTCGATGAAAGTGCTGATTGCCGACGACGACGTTTACACAAGGGAGGGCCTCGTTGAGGCGATCGAATGGAGGCGGCTGGGCATACAAGAGATTCTCCAGGCAGAAGACGGCTCGGAGGCGCTCCAGATGGCAGCGGCCCAACAACCCGAGATTGTCATTACCGATATTCGAATGCCCAAGCTGAACGGCATTGAATTTGCGGAGCGATTATCGGCCGTCTGCCCTGAGTGCAAGCTGCTTTTCATAAGCGGATATATGGAGGTGGCTTACATGAAAAGCGCGATTCGTCTCGCGGCCGTGGACTATGTGGAGAAGCCGATTAAGCTTCAGGAAATGGAGAAGGCCATCGGGAGGACGATCGGCTACATTCGCGAACGCAAGGAACGGGAGGCGCTGTTGAACCAGAAGGTTGATATGAATCGCAGGAAGCTGGCAATTGCGTTGCGAACCGGGGGGCATAGCCAGGATGAAATAATAGAGATGTGCGAAGAAGCTGGATTTCCAACAGATACGAGTTATATATCCATCATCATATCCCGGTTGGAAGGGAAGACAATGGAACCTTTGATTGCAGAGCAAAACGATTGGGGAACGTATGCGGGTACGGCATTAACCGAACAGCTCGATCGGCGAAGGGAACTCCTGTTGATCCCGCTGCGCCAACGGAATGAGCGCGGGATGGTGCTTCACGTGGCAGAGCAGATATGCCGGCGCAAGTCCGGCGTTCGAATCGGCGTGGGCTGCGTCGTCTCGGATCTGCATGAGGTACCCAGAAGCTTTCAAGAATCGGTGTTTGCTCTGGAGGCCGGCTTTTATCGCCCAGAGTCCATGATCGTAACGTTCGAGCCGAACTTGTTCGGACAACATTCCGTCTCGGGGGATGTCTATCTGGAATTCCATCACTGCCTGAAGCATAAACCTCAAGAACTGGCAGCATGGATGGAATCGTATTGCGACCGGCTCATGGCCGGCCCATACATGCTTAGAGAGGGGGTTGTATCGCTATTTGCTTCCTTTGCGCACGCTATTTTAAACGAGAAGAACGGAATGCTGCTTCGAACCGGCAAGGTCTATCAGCTTCGCGAAACCGAGCGGCATTTGAATCATTGCCAAACGATGAAGGAGGTTAAGGAGTACATTCTGGGTATGTGCCTTGCTTATCAAGAGGAAGTGAAAGAGACATCCATCTACTCCAGTGTGATACGAGCCGTGATGAAGTATGTATCCGCACATTGCAGCCATCCGGACCTGGATATCAGAGAGATTGCCGATCATGTGCATCTGTCGACTGCCCATCTGGGTGTTCTATTTAAACAGGAGACGGGGACCACGATGAAGCAGTACGTGAATGATTACCGGCTGGAATTGGCGAAAAGCTTGATAGCGGGAGAGCATTTCAAGATGGCTGATATCTCCAAAATGTGCGGTTATGCAAGTCCGGGCTATTTCGCCAAAGTATTCAAGTCATCCACCGGTCTGACGCCGGTTGAATATCGAAGGAAGCGTTCCGGATGAAGTTCAAGGCTTGGCTCGGGAATTTATCGTTAAGGAAAAAGCTGATGTTCCTGTTTGCAATGGTCGGCATCATTCCACTTGTGGTGACCTTTGCCGCCATTTACGGCGAGCTTCGGGATTCCATCATCAGCAAACAGCATGATGCCGCCAATCAAAATTTCGAACAGGCCTTGTCCTTGCTGTCGACCAAGTTCACCCATCTCGAAGATATCTCGTCCATGATCATGATCGACGAGCAGATCAACGAGGTTTTCTCAAAAGACCCGGATCGCTTGCAGGTGTGGGAACAGCTGACCGCGTTTGAGCGAATTACCGATTATACCCGCATTTTGCAGACCAACACCGAGATGAACGGCATCATTTACTATATCCATGATGACTTTGTTGTTGCCGGAGAAGGAGCAACCATGTACCGGCCGATCGGGAACGTGGCCGCTTTGCCATGGGCCAAGAAAATCATGGCCGCCGAAGGAAATGCGGTGTGGGTCCTTGCTGAGGACGAGGCTGCACCGTCAACGAGGCACCTCATGCTTGGCAGGGTATTGTGGAATGTTCATGATTTATCTAGACCTGTAGGTATCGTTACGGTTCGGATCGAGCTCGGCCAGCTTCAATCCTACGTCATGAATACGTCCGCGGGGCAGCTTATTTACCTGGAGACCGATGACGGAGAAGTCGTGATCAGCAGCGGACAAGACGGAATGGAGCATCGGGTTCAGCCGTTGTCCAGACCTATGAACCGCGAGCGGTTCGAGCCGATGACTGCGGGAGATAGCGAATATTTGGTTAGGGACTCGGGCATAGGATCGACCAACCTGTATCTGCGCTCCGTCCTATCGGCCGATACGGCGGCACAAGCCGTCAACCAGGCACGCTATCAAGTCTTGTTGGTTTACGGCGCCGTTTGCTTGGCTTTATTGATATGCATTATACCGGTAACCAAGTCCATCACACGGCGCATTTTCTTGTTGATGAACAAGATGAGCCAGGTCCGGCAAGGCCGGTTAAACACCCTGGATATTGCAACTCAAGAGGATGAAGTAGGGCATTTAGTTTCGAGTTACAATTATATGATCAACAGCGTGAGGGAGCTGATGGACAACCAATATCGCCTGGGCCAGGCAAAAAAAGGAGCCGAGCTCAAGGCGCTGCAGTCCCAGATCAATCCGCACTTCCTGTATAACACCCTCGATATGATCCTGTGGATGGCCCAGAAGGACGAGAAAGAGAATATTCAGGAAGTCGTTTATGCTCTGTCCGACTATTACAAGCTGATCCTGAACAAAGGAGAGGATTTTGTACCCTTGATAGATGAGCTCCGACTGTGTGAGAAGTATGCAGCTATACAGCAGAAGCGGTTCAAAGGGAAAATCCGGTTTGAAATCGAGGTTGAGGCGGAAGCAGAGGCATGCTTGCTTCCGAAAATCACGCTTCAGCCGATCGTCGAGAACGCCATCATTCACGGTGTATTGGAAAAAACCGAAACGGAAGGGCGGATTCTTATAAAAGGCAGCGTCCGCAGTGGGCGATTGCGATTGACCGTGAGTGACGACGGTCCGGGAATGAGGGAAGAAGTCTCTCATTCTGATGGGTACCGGGGGAGCGGCTATGGGCTGAACAATATCAGAAAGCGGTTGGAGTACTATTTCAACGAAGCAGACGGGATTCAATTGCATTCGGTACAAGGGACGGGTACAACCGTTTCCATCGATGTCCCGGCCATCACGGGGGACTTGAGTTCCTCCCTACTTCTCGAATCGGGTTGAAACTTGGCTGGACTCGGCACGCTTTTGGGTACATGGCGTATAGAAGAGGCTCCGCTTCATGCTGGGGTTTGCCTCATATTGAGATCATGAGGACAGAGGATACGCTATTTCGCCGAAATGGGCTCATTATGGGGATCTTACGGACACAGGATCCGTTATTGCACCATAATCGCGAATGATTCCACGCTAAATCCTGCAATAGCGGATCTCTTGTCCGCATATGGCTGTGAAACAGGTAAAACAAAGAAATAGCGGAACCAGGGTCCTATAATACCGGAAATCCATGGAGAGTTAATTTCATTGGCAGCCACGCTCGGTTATTACTGAGCATCCGGCATTGCCTTTCTGCTTAAACAAAGCTGGATCGATGATGGTAGTTCTAATAAGGGGAAGGGTAATACGGCGCAATTCCCCGGTGTTCTTTTGGTGAAATCAGCCGATGGCGTTGGTCCTGTTGAGGGAGAGGGTAATACGACGCATTACCCTGGTGTTACTTTGGTGAGATCAGCGTACTATCGAGATTGTGAGGGCAGCGGCTCAGCTGTTTGCTGCAACAGCCATCTACAGCAACAACAGCAACAACAGTAACAACAGCAACAACCGCAACAACAGTAACAACAGCAACAATAGCAACAACCATCCACTGAAACAACCATCAACTTATAAAAGGAGGATATCATTGCGGAAACCGGTACGAACCATAGGAGCGCTGCTGACCTGTATCTTCTTCATCGTCTTCATCTTGTCCGCATGCTGGCACGACCCTTCGCCCGATCTCGGGGAGGACGGAAATCCAGACATGATACGCGGTCCGGACGGACAGCCCGTCGTACAATTAAAGGGCATCACGATGGGCCGCGAGCCAGCGAGCGGAATGGATCGATTCTATCAACAGCTTGATGCGTTAACCATCAAGGACCTGGGAGCGACCATTCGATTCGATTTCATTCCATGGGGAGATGAGAAGAACCAGATCAGCCGAGCGATTGCATCCAAAGAATACGACCTCTATGTCGGAGGTGCGTGGTCTGATATCACATCTTTTGTTGCGAGGAATGCATTCGCGAATCTGACGCCATTGCTGGATCAGGTACCGGATCTCGTATCGCACTATGACGGGAAGCTGAATAGCGTCATGATCCATGGTAGGCTCTTCGGCATTCCGCAATACAATATGCCGGGCGGCGGAGGCGAAGGCATGCTCTTCCGGGAGGACCTGCGCAAAGCATGGGGATTGCCGGAAATCAAGGACCTCGAATCGGCTGAAAAATATCTTTACAAAGCCAAGGAGGCATATCCGGACACCCCGATGATCAATGACAAACGGTTTGCGGATAATCTGTGGACACTGATCGCCGGCTCCAAGTATCTTGATGTGGTCAAAGGATATGCGGTTGTCTCCGTCGACGAACCTTACAAAGCCCTCAGCATGTATGAAACCCCGGAGTATAGGCAGGTGCTGCTTCGAGCCAAGCAGTGGTATGAGGACGGGATCGTAAGCCGCAAGATACTGGCTGCCCAGGGGAATGCCACCGGCGAAACGCTGGAATGGATGAAAGCGGATAAGAAGCCGCTGGAATTCAACAACCATTTCGGCGCAGTCAGCAGCGGTTACATCGGAGTGCTCAAGGAGTTGTTTCCCGAGTTCGAGTACGGATGGTTTGATTATTATCTCGACCACGTGCCGAACTACATGCCTTTTATGACACCGGACAACATCACGATGATCTCGGTCGGCGCCCACTCCAAGCACAAGGAAATTGCGCTCAAGCTGATCGAGAAGGCGCACACGGATCGTATATATTACAATCTCCTGCTGTATGGCGTGGAAGGGGAGAACTACCACCTGGAGGGGGATTACATCAGCTACACGGGCATCAAGTCGGAAAACAAAAAGCCGGGCTGGACGGGATTGTATGACGGCAGTATGAGCCTGATGGAAAAATACCCGGGAGAATGGCAGGCCATCGTTGAGCATTTGCATTCGGAAGGCGCGAAACGGGCCGTAGAAAACGGTGAGAGCCCGCTTGCGGGATTCCGCTTCGATACGGGGCCGATAACGACGGAGCTCGCAGCCATGGATGCAGTCAGATCGCATCACATCGTACCGCTGTCCGTCGGCATGTCCGAAGGCATCGATGCTGATCTTGCGCTTGCTAGGCAGCGGATGAACGAAGCTGGATTCCCGAGCTTCATGGAGGAGCTGCAGAATCAGCTGGATGCATTCGCTGCTAAGAAATGATAGGGGATAATCATGAAGCAAACTAGTGATCCGACAAGGAAGCGAGGAGGTCTCAAATGACGAAATCCAATAGAAACCTTAATGTTGAACCTGAACGCATCGAACGTATCGAACGTATCTCTACAACCCTTACCGGTGACGGTGCCTGGTGCTGGTTTGCCGATCCGAGGGCGCTGCGACATGTCAATGCCGTAACGGGTAGCGACAAGACATACATCGGGTACATCGATGTTGCGGGCAGCATTCAGGCGGTTCAATATGATCATGTGACCCAAGAACGCAAGCAAGTGCGGGTGCGAGCGGGTTTTCAGCAGGATGACCATAATAATCCGACGTTTTTGGCACTGCCCGACGGCCGGGTGATGATTTTTTATTCCGAGCACTCGACAACCCCTTATATTTATTATCGCGTAACAACCCAGCCTGATGATCTAGAGACGTTAGGACCTGAAAAAATCATCGATACCACGGGATACGGGAATACCACCTATCCTTCGCCCTTCGTGTTGACGGATCAGCCCGATTATTTCTATTTACTGTGGCGTGGCGTAAACTGGCATCCGACCGTAGCAAGGTTCACGCTGCCGGATCCCGAAGGCGACGTCTCCTGCAACATGGAACCGAAGCAGATCGTGGATTCCAGATGCCATGAACAGGAAACCGGAAAAAGGCCGTATGCCAAGTACGAAACGAACGGCAAAGACAAAATTATGATGACGTATACCTACACACATCCGGACAATATGACTCCGAATTCGTTATACTATTCGTATTTGGACGTGAATACTCTGACGCTGCACGGAGCTGATGGCCATCAGCTCGCAGATCTGAATCGCGGGCCGCTGAAGCTGGACAACAATGAAACCGACCCGGCCCACTTGGTGGATCGCCTGCCGGGCATACGCAACTGGAACTGGGATATTGCCCCAGATAAAGAGGGATGCCCGGTAATCTTGTTTGTTAGGATCAATGCAGATAAGGATCGTCATCACTATTGTTACGCTAAGTGGTCCGGCTCCGATTGGCAGATTACACTGTTGGCAGATGGCGGACGATGGTTCCACCAAAATGAAGAAAGAGAACTTTGCTATTCCGGGGGCATGTCACTGGATCATAACGATCCTTCCACCGTGTATATGTCAATCCCCGTACAGGGTAAATACGGTGAGGTCTTCGAAATTCATCAATGCGTCATCGCGGATGATGGCTCGATCTGCAACATTAATCAAGTCACTGAAAACTCGACTCAAAACAACGTTCGACCTTTCGTCGTCCGCCATGCGTCGCCGGGCGAACCGTATGATGTGATATGGATGCACGGGGATTACTACTATTGGGATCATTCGCAAGGGAGATTGGGTTATACGACGGGGCTGCAAACCTTGTGTGAAGACGTAGCGATTGAAGACGAAAGGAGGACCGATCCTTCTGCATAAGTCATCTGCATCAACTTGAAGAACAGCTTGGAGTCGACCGTTTCCCGCAAAGGGGAAGCGGTCGATTTTTTATAAGAGGAAGGAATTATTGTTTAAGTTAGCAGCTTCCCTGTGACCGTAGTGTGGATAATAGCAAAATAGGCCAAAGCGCCTTAAGGTTCTTGTCATGCGTCATGCGTCATACGCAGCTGCAGCTTTAACTATCCGTCCTGATGGCTTGTTCAATTCGTTGCCTTCGGTATTGGTAGGGCGTAATACCGTAAAGCTCCTTGAATAGCTTGATGAAATATTGCGGTTTCCGGTAACCGACCATGCGTGCGATGTCCATGACGTGAAGATGGGAAACCTCCAGCAGGTGGGCCGATTTCTCCAAGCGAGCGCGCAGAATGTAACTCGACAGGTTTTCACCCGTTTCCTGCTTATACAATTTGGACAGGTAGACAGGATGAAGATGGACGATGCCGCCTAGCTCTTCCAGGCTAAGGCTGTCGCCCAAATGCCCAAGAATGTAGTCCCTAATCGCACGCACGATATCCGCGCCGGAGCAGTAGCGGTCCGGCTGATCGGAAGGGCGCGCCATGTTATCTGTCTCGCTTCGGGCGAAGTCATCCTGGGGTTCTGACCGCTTCTCGCCGATACTCTTGACGGCCTGGCACATCGCTTTGTCCATATCGTCTTTATCCACTGGCTTCAAAAGATAATCCAACGCGCCGAAGCGAATCGCCTTTTGAGCATAATCAAATTGGGAATAGCCGGACAAAAAAATAACTTTTGTTTTAAGCCCCCGCCTATGAATATGCTCCAGCAGGTCGATGCCCGAAATTTCAGGCATGCGAATATCCGTAATCATGATGTCGAACCGGTCGCTGTCCAGCAGCATCCGGGCCTCCGTCGGGTTGGTCGTCGTTTCAATGCGATGAACGCCGAACTTCGCCCAGTTAAGCAAATGTTTGAGGTACTCCACGACATACTGTCCGTCATCCACGATCAATAAATGCATAGGCTCCTCCTTCTTCAAACGAGAAATCCACCAATACCGTAACCGACAAACCGCCCCAATCATTCAAGGCAAACCGCAGGCCGCAAGAATGACCGTAGGCATTTTTCAGGCGCTGGTTGATATTCCAGAGCCCGATGCCATCTGTTCCGGGAGGAGGAAGAGGCGCTTCGACGCTAGCTTGCAGTGCCCTCAGTTCCTCCGGCGAAAGTGGCTTCCCGTCATTGGCAACCGTTATTCGGGCTCCCGATTGGAACGCCTCCACGCATATGGAGACCCGATGGGCGCCTTGGCGCTCTTCGATCCCGTGCAGGATGGCGTTTTCCACGATCGGCTGAATAATTAGCGGCATGATCGGCCGCTCCTTCAATTCATCCGGCAGCTTGATGTCGTAGTCCATGGTCTTGCAGAGGGCCATGATGCCCAGGTAATGATCGGCCAGCTCCAATTCCGTAGCAAGCGTGACGCTGCTCGAGTCTAACCGGGTCAGATAGCGGTAGTATTCAGCCAAATGCTTGCTCATGCGGATGACGGCTTCCGGCGAAGAATTGGCCATCGACATGATGAAGAACAGGCTGTTATAGAGAAAATGCGGATTGATCTGCGCCTGAAGCTGCTTTATTTCCGCATTGCGGCGCAGGTCCGTCTCCGTTTTCAGTGACGTGAACAGCATCTGGATTTGGGCAACCATATGATTGAAGCTGCCAAACAGACTGCCGAATTCATTGTTGGGACGGTTATGGATCCGGATGGCGTAATCTCCCTGTTCAACCTGATGGAACTTTTTGTTGAGAAGGTAGACGTTCCTGTAGAAATTACGATAGAAGGTGGCGATAACGATCAAGCCGATGATCAGAATGATAAAGATGCTGGCGAAGAAAACCTGTCGATTCCGGTTCAGCGGCTCCAGAAAATCGCTCATTCGCGTATAGGTGACGAGGTAGGCGTCGATCGGTTCGATAAATTTGGACAGGACAAAGTAGTCTCCACCCTGGTTGCTGAAGTCGAACCTGAGAATACGTTTCGGGTCCGGTGACACCGTCTCTCGGGCTTTATTCGCGATACCGTCGATAAGCTTACCGTCACTGATCGTCAAATCGTCACCTACCAGGAAGAAGGCGTTGGAACTGCCGCCGTTGAATGATTTTTGCAGCAGATTTCTGAGGTAGTCCGTCTTCAGCTTAACGCCAACGATATACTCGATGTCTTCAGGCGTGCGGGGTTCCCGAACGTATGGATAGACGGAAAAATAATACAAGCTGCCGTTCACGAGCTTCCATCCGCGCTTGTCCACGGTACCGTAAATATCATCGGCAAGCAATTCTCCGCGGGTGGCGATGAACGTGCCTTCCGATCTCCAGTAGATGCCCAGGGATTCGACCGATTGGCTGGACAGCAGCGTATTTTTCATCCTTTCTTCGATATCGTTCTTCTTCATCTGTGCGTCGTAGCTGCCCAGTTCCAGGATCTGCCGCTGATAGAATCGAACCGAGCTGTCCGCGGTATACTGGATGGCGTACATGCCGGCTTCGTAGAGCATGTCATCCACGACGCTTTCCGCATAACTCACCTGATTTTTAGCCGTATTCACCAGGCTGTTCTGAATCGTTCGGGAATCCAGCGCGTTCATGACGGAAAACAAAGAGAGTGTAAGGAGGAGGAAAAACACAAAGAAGTAGATGAAACGCTTCATATTCACTTTTTTCATCAGGCTCACTTCCCATTCATCTACTAAGTTTGCTGTTTATCTCTATCATAATCGGCGGAAGGCAAAATAAAAAGGAAGAATGTAAGCGCTTCGAATATGGTTAAGATCGGGTACATGATCTTGAAATTCGGACATTTTTTAATGCATTCGATATTGCTAACATAGAACGTGCAAGCACCATAGTGAATAGAGATCGTGAAAAGGAGGGGAGGAAAATCGCTAGGATGGCGGGAATAAAGGTGGATCAAACGGACATGCGAATAAACAAGAGGATCCGTAGGAATCCCTGGAAACAGGAAATCCGGAAAAATTGGCCGCTGTATCTGCTGTGCTTGCCCGCATTGGGCTTCGTCCTTATCTTTTCCTACGGGCCGATGGCGGGACTGGTCATGGCTTTCCAGGACTACAAACCATGGCTTGGCATCTCAGGCTCCGCCTGGATCGGCCTGGATCATTTCGACCGAATTTTTCAATACGAAGAATCGAAACAAGCGATCGTCAATACGCTGATCATCGCGGTCATCAAGATCATTGTCGGCATCATCGTGCCGATCGTCATGGCGATTCTGCTGAATGAAATTCGTCATATGGGGCTCAAAAAAAGCATTCAGACACTCGTGTACCTGCCGCATTTTCTCTCATGGGTTACGATCGCCGGCATCATGATTGATATTTTGGGCCTGGACGGCGGCGTCAACCGAATCATCACGACGGTGTTCGGTGCGGAGCCGATCTATTTCCTTGGTGATCCGGATCTGTTCAGGCCGACGGTTATTATCAGCGATTTGTGGAAAAACTTCGGCTTTGGCATGATCGTGTACTTGGCGACCATCGCCGGTATCGACCCTTCGTATTATGAAGCCTCGGAGATTGACGGCGCAAACCGCTGGCAGCAAACGCGGCACGTTACGCTGCCGTGCATGATGCCGATGATTATCGTCATCGCCACGCTCAGCCTGGGCAGCATCCTGGATGCCGGCTTCGACCAAATATTCAACCTGTACAACCCGCTCGTTTACAGTACGGGGGATATCATCGATACGTATGTATACCGTTCATCGCTGTTAAACGGACAATACGGATTCGGGACGGCGGTCGGACTGTTCAAATCGGGCATCAGCCTGATCCTGATCGTGGTTGCTTACCGTATCGCCTACAAGGTCGCCAATTATAAAATCTTTTAAGCAGGAGGTAGCCGGATGTATCATAAAACGAAGGGGTACAAAGCGTTCTCCGTCTTCAATCATATCCTGCTGATCGTGGTCGCACTATCGTGCTTCCTGCCGCTGCTGCACTTATTGGCGCAGTCGTTCAGCAGCAAATCGGCCGTTAACGGCGGCCTGGTATCGTTCTGGCCGGTCGAATTCAACACGGATGCTTATGCCAAGACGTTTCGCAACTCGAACTTTACGGGTTCGATGTGGATTTCGGTCGTGCGGACGGTATTAGGCACGCTGATCAGCATGGTGGTGATTACAACCGCCGGCTATGCCTTATCGAAGGAGTTTCGCGGCCGTAACGGATTGATGTGGATTTTCGTCTTTACCATGCTGTTCTCCGGAGGGCTCATTCCTTCTTATATCCTCGTGTCGGAGCTTGGGCTGAAGGATACCATCCTGGCGCTGATCCTGCCTGGAGCATTCGGCGCGTACAACCTGATCCTTATCATGAATTTCTTCAAAACGATACCGAAAGCGCTGGAGGAGGCGGCTTTCATCGATGGCGCTTCGTTCTTCGTCATTTTCAGCAAAATTTATTTGCCGCTGTCTCTGCCCGGCCTCGCCACCATCGGATTGTTCATTATGGTGGGACACTGGAATTCCTGGTTCGACGGCCTGTTGTATATGTCCACCACCGACAAATACCCGCTGGCTTCCTTCCTGCAGACGGTCGTGGTTCAGAATACGGCGCAGAATGTCGCGCTCAGCGCGTCCGAGGCTGCGGCATTGTCGGAACAGAGCATAAAAGCCGCACAAATCTTTATCAGCACGGTGCCGATTATCGCGGTATATCCGTTCCTGCAAAAGTATTTTGTCAAAGGAATCGTGCTTGGGGCCGTTAAGGAATAAAAAATAATAGGTAAAGGAGTACATGCCATGTACATAAAAAAGACGGGGGTTATCTTATCGGCAGCCGTGCTGGCGATTAGTATGCTTGCGGGGTGCGGATCTGGTGATTCGGGGACCGAGCCAGAAGCTCTTGCGGTACTCAAGGATGGGAAATACGAACCGCCCATCACGATAGCCATCGGAAAGCAGCTGGACGAGAACGCGGGAAAATACAAGACCGGGGAGAGTGTGGACGACAACGTGTTGACGCGGTGGGCGCTGGAGAATCTGGGCATCAAGACGCAAACGACCCTTCTCGGCGGGGATGCGGGCAATTACAATACCAAGCTGCGCTTAGCCCTTACGGGGTCAGAGAAGCTGCCGGATCTGTTTCCGGTCTACGATACGACGCTGGCTAACGATTTGATCGAATCGGGGCGGGTCAAGGAGGTTACGGAGGATATAGCGAAATATATGCCCGCCCGACTGAAAGAGATCTATAAACAGTATCCAACGACGTTTAATCCGGTTGTTCGCGACGGCAAAGTATACGGCATGGCGATATCGCCGAACTTGACGGAAGGGCAGGTCATGCTGATCCGTCAGGATTGGCTGGACAGCTTACAGTTGGAAGCGCCTACAACGATCGACGAATTCGAAAGCGTCATCGCCGCATTCACGAACGAAGATCCGGACGGTAATGGCAAGAATGATACGTACGGATTCACGTTCTCCGGAAAAGACGGCTACAATACCGGCTGGGTCAGCGATCCCGTCATGATCTTCAGCGCTTACACGGGCAAGAAGCTGCCGATGCAGTGGAGCGAAGAGAACGGCAAGCTGGCGTACGGATCGGTAGCGGACGGCAACAAGGAAGCGCTGGCTAAGCTGCGTGACTGGTATTCGAAGGGCTACCTGAACAAAGAGCTGGCTACGCAGGGAGCTTGGGATGCGATTGCCGACTTTACGGAAGGCAAAGCAGGCATAATCGTCGGTCGTCCATGGCTCTACGACAGCGTCAAGGACGTCGAGAAGAACGTCAAGGGCGCCAAGGTCAAGGCGTACGCGACGATTCAAGGCGTGGACGGAGACCGGACGTACCAGAACGGCCAGCTGAACGACGGGTACTTTATGTTCAATAAAGATTTTAGCAACATGGAAGCTTTTTTCCTGTATTACGACAAGCTATATGACGCAGCATTCGGAACGGGGGATTTCCAGTACGGTTATGCCCAGGGATACGACTACGATATCGTGGACGGAGAGGTCGTGTTTGATCCGACGAAATTCAACGAACCGATGGATGCCATTCAAGGCGTAGGAAAAATGGCATTCACCAAAAATACGCCGGCCGTTTACCCCGCAGGCAAGAACTTTTACGATCTGGCCAACGGGGCTAAACCGGACAACGGGCCTTTGATGGCCGCAGATTCGGCCCAACAGACCACGAAGGACGGATACGTCATCTCGTACGAGAACCGTGACTCGCTGCTGCCAAGCGCATTTAACGGGCCGCCGACCGCGACGATGCAGACATCCTGGGAGCAGCTGACGACCATGGAGAAGGAAACGTTCACCAAGATCATCTACGGCAATGAGCCGCTTGAAGCTTACGATGCGTTCGTACAGAACTGGTACGCCAAGGGAGGCACGCAAATTACCGAGGAAGTCAATGAATGGTATGCCGGTACAAACACCAAGGACGCGATGACCAAAATGGGGCTGGAATAATAGAAGGGAGTCACGATATGGATAACTCCGTGTTATTGTCTTGCCAAGCATTTGAAGTTGAGGACCGGATCCGCGTTGAAGCCGTTCGCTCATCTGAGTTTTGGCTGACTGCGCCGCCGGAAGGCGGCGGCATTCGGCTGCTTACGGGAACGGTCAGCAGCAGCGTTTGGACCGCATGCGAATTCGTTGCTGCCGACGTCTATCACGAGTGCCACGATGTACTGGTGCTTCTGTTCGGCTTCGGGGATCAAGAAGGGCGGTCCATCACGTATCATGTCGGCATACTGCCGAAGGTGCTGACAACGGTATGCTTGCCGCTGAAACATCTGGACGGAGAGAAGCTGTTTCTCTCCCGTTATCCAGGTATGCTGCAGACGGTGCTTCGCGGCGATGCGCGTGTCGATCGTAATTCAATCGACGGCTTCACGATTGCCACGATTCCCTCGACATCGGATCGCAGCGTCAAGATCTCTAACTTGCGCCTAAACGTCAACGAACCGGAATTCAAACGGAAGCGTCAGGTATACATCGATCGGATGGGACAGATGGTCGGCCGCGAATGGTCATGGAAAACGGCTGACGAGCAGGAACTGGCGAGCCGGCTTCAAGCCGAACGTGCAGAAGCGGGGGCAGCCGGAGAAGGTGCGGCCGAAGAATGCGAAACCGGAGGAAATACGGCACTGATTGGAATACGGAGCGGGATTCAAGCTCAAGGATCGTCCCGTACCTTGGAAGGCTTCGGTTTTGGCAAATACGGAGGCTGGAGGGGGAAAACATTCGAGCAGACCGGGTATTTCCGCACGGCCCACGATGGCTCGAATTGGTGGTTCGTCGACCCTGACGGCTTCGCATTGTTCAGTGCCGGGATGGACTGCATCGGCCCGGCTTCGCCAATGCGAATTGCGGGAATGGAACATTTGCTGCCCGAATTGCCCACACCGGAGGAAGGATACGGAGATGCATGGACGCGCGGGGGAACGGATTTCAGCTTCGAGGTTGCCAATCTGATTCGTGCATTCGGTGCGGACTGGCGTCGGGATTGGGCGTCGCTCACCGAGTTTCGGCTGCGGCACTTTGGCTTCAACACGATTGGCAATTGGTCCGATGAGAGCTTTATCCGCGATTCGTCGCTGCCGTACGTATATCCGCTGACCGACTTCCCGTCGACGGAGAGAACCATTTTCCGCGACTTTCCGGACGTGTTCAGTCCGGAGTACGAACGGGGCTCGAAGGAGTTCGCGCATCAGCTTGTGCCGCTCCGGGAGGATCGTCGTATGATCGGTTATTTCATGCGTAACGAGCCGCACTGGGCTTTTGTGGAAGGTCTGGACCTGACCCGGCTCATGCTGGAGTCCCCCGTCCGTTTCGTTAGCAAGGAACGGTTCGTGGAGTGGATAAGCGTCAAATACGAAACGGTTGAACGGCTGAACGCGGCATGGGGGAACGATTATGACAGCTTCCTCCAGCTGTACGAGCCGGCGCAACCGAAGGAATTCTTCCGTGCGGCCTATAGGGAGGATTGCTCGACGTTCAACCGGATTCTGATTCGGCGATACGTGGAGCTCCCGGCCCGCCTGTGTAAAGAGGCAGACCCGAACCACCTGAATTTGGGCATGCGCTATGCCTGGGTGAGCAGCGAAGAAGTGCTTGAGGGCTGCGAATGGTTCGACGTGTTTTCACTTAACTGTTACCGGTTCGCGCCTGATCGCGAGCAGATCGCAAAGATTGCGGAGAAGCTGAACAGACCCGTCATGATCGGCGAGTACCACTTCGGGGCAGCCGAGGGGGGATTGCCTGCTTACGGTATCCGGGCCGTAGCCACCCAGCGGGAGAGAGGCGGCGCCTATCGCTATTACGTGGAACAAGCCGCGGCGATTCCGGAATTGATCGGCGTCCATTATTTTCAATGGAACGATCAGCCTGCCCTCGGCCGTTTCGACGGCGAGAATTACCAGATCGGCATGGTCGACGTTTGCAATCGACCGTATGCCGACTTCGCCGTGGCGGCGAGAACGGCGCACGAACGAATGTATGAGGTCCGTACCGGAGCGGTGCAGGCCTTCGACCGCCAACCGAGGGAAATTCCGAAGACGGGTTTTTAAGATGCGGTTTGGCCAGGCATCGTCTTCCATAAGTGAGTGTGCAGAATATCTAAGGCCCCGGGGAATCCTCGGGGCTTTTAATATGCCGGCAGGAGACGTGAAGTTCATCCACGTTCGGAAATCCATGCTTGGACAGAAAGGCTTCCGCGGCCAGCAACCTCCAAATCAAGCAACGGACCACTTGCCTACTGCGAAAGCAAGTGTGAAAACACTTGATAGGATTAGAGAGGAATCAAAACAGCAAGAAATTTACATTTATACACAGGAATTCAAAATTTACTCGTCCTTTCAAAGTGTAGAATAGAAATTGTAACCACCCATATTCATGAAGCATGGAGGGAGGCGGGCTCAGATAATTGAAAGCGCATCCATAAAGTAGGGAGGCAAAATAGGAGGCTGCTTTGCATGCAGCGAGAAAGACTGATTTTGGGATGATGCAGCAAAGTCAAAATGTTAAAGGGAAGGAGTGAAATGGTGAATGAAGATGAAAAGAGGCGTCGTGCTGTCTTTGATTTTAGGTCTCATGCTGAGCATGACCGGATATGTCCATGGAGAAGGAGCCGAACCGGCAACGGCCGGCCCGTTTCTCCATCCAGGCCTGCTTCACACCCAGATGGATTTGGCCCGGATCAAACAGAAGGTGGAGGAGGGTGCCCAGCCGTATTTGGACGGCTGGAACCAGCTCGTCAATAGCCCGTATTCGCAGGCAGGCTGGACGCCGCGTGCCACGGCAACGATCGTTCGAGGCGGAGCGGGCGACAACGTTGCTTTGCTCTATAACGATGTTGCTCGAGCCTACCAGAATGCATTAAGATGGAAGATCGCCGGCAGTACGGCGCATGGCGATACGGCGCGGGACATCCTCAACGCCTGGTCTGCCACGTTGACGACGGTCACCGGCAATGCAGACCGTTATTTGGCCGCAGGTCTTAACGGCTACCAGCTGGCCAATGCGGCCGAGCTCATGCGGGACTATCCCGGCTTCGATGTATCCCGGATGCAGAACATGCTGCTGAATGTATTCTACAAGCCCCTCAACGAGCGTTTCTTGATCGGTAACGAGTATGGCAGGGATCACAATGATGCATATATTCAAAATTATTGGGCCAATTGGGATTTGAGCAATATGGCGGCAACGGTGGCGATCGGCATTTTTTGCGACAGACGGGACATTTACGACATCGGTATCGAGTATTTCAAGCATGGGGCAGGCAACGGCTCGATTTATAACGCGATCCCATTCCTGCATCCGGACGGCCTCGCCCAATGGCAGGAATCCGGACGCGATCAGGCACACACCCAACTGGGAATCGGACTGATGGCCGTCACGAGCGAGATGGCGTGGAATCAAGGCGACGATTTGTATGGCTGGGCGAACAACCGCTTTATGCGTGCCGCCGAATATGTTGCCAAATACAACAACGGAAGCGATGATGTTCCGTTCGCAGCCTACGAATGGGGGTCGGGAACGAACGGGGCCGTACAGAGGCAGACGATCATTTCCGCTGCCGGCCGCAATGAACCGCGCCCCGTATGGGAAATGATTTATAACCATTACGCCAACCGGAAAGGGCTGTCAGTGCCTAACATCGCTGCCCGCGCACAGCGATTGAGGCCGGAAGGCGGCCCGAATGCCTCCCATGCCTCAACGTTCGACCAGCTCGGATTCGGAACGCTGCTGTATACCAGGCCGCCCGGCAGCGGCGACTCAGCCGTACTGCCAGGCGGAAACATTCCGGACGGCACGTATCGTTTCATGGTACGCCATGTCGGCAAAGCGATGACGGCATCCGGAACGGCAAGCGGCTCGAATATCGAGCAGCGAACCTTAAACGGGGATCCGAGCCAGCAATGGAACGTGGCGCATCTCGGCGGCGGGCAGTATTCGATACAGAATGAGAAAAGCGGATTGTATCTGCAAATATCGAATGCTTCGTTGGATCATGGCGCCTCGTTTCAGCTGGCGAATCGTAATAGCGGTGACCATCAACGATTCGTATTCATTCCCGTCGGTGACGGGCACCACCGGATCACGCCCGTCACAAGCAACAAACCCGCAGACGTCAAAGATATCTCTACGGCGGACGGAGCGCTTATCCAGCAATGGCGGTATATCTTAGGACACCATCAGCAATGGAAACTCGAGCCCGTATCCGAGTAATGCGGATAGCGCCTTGCAGCGTACGGATAGAATGGAAGGCTTGATGATATGATGCTTGCCCGGCCACGTGGCCGGGCTTTTTATGCGTTCACGTAATGGTCGCCTTGCCCGCCCGCATCGGAGGTCAAACCGGATTTTCTTTATTTTCCATCGAAAATTGCAAGGTATCTTGCAAAAGTGCAATAGGACAAGCAACCTTGCCGAATTACACTGGATTCAAGAGAGACAAACAACAAGATTTCAACATTTCTTGTCTTGTTTTTCAAACTTCTCGATACGGATAGAAACTACACTTTAGCTAAAGTTAAATCATCAGTTTTCGTACAGAAAGAAGGTTATGATCCGTGTTAAGTACCGACGAGCAGCAATGGTTGAACGCCCTGATTGCGAAGATCACGGCCAAGATGGCTTGGGTAAGCGAAAAATCGAGGCATAAAATTCCTTACACAACGATAGACGGGACGCATGACGATCGTTCCGCCTCGAATCCCTCCGGCACGTTGACGGACGGGATCAATTGGTGGACGAACGGGTTCTGGGGCGGCATGATGTGGCTGATGTACCACGAAACGGGCAACGAAAAATATAAAGATGTTGCGGTGAATTCCGAAGCCAAACTGGATCGATGCTTTGACGAATTTTACGGGCTGCATCACGACGTCGGGTTTATGTGGCTGCTGACGAGCGTTGCCAATTTCAAATTGACGTCAAACCCCGATTCCCGAAAAAGAGCCATGCACGCCGCTACGCTGCTGGCAGGAAGATTCAACCCGGCCGGCGGCTTCATTCGCGCCTGGAATGATCTGGATGACGGTGATACGCGCGGCTGGGCGATTGTCGACTGCATGTTCAACATTCCGCTCCTTTACTGGGCAACGGAAGAGACGGGCGATCCGAGATTCAAGCAGATTGCGGAAAGACATGCGGATACGGCCATGACGGCATTCGTCCGGATGGACGGTTCGGTTCATCATATCGTGGAATTCGACCCTTACGAAGGCGGCGTTGTCCGAACATACGGCGGCCAAGGTTACGAAGAGGGTTCCTCTTGGACAAGAGGCCAGACATGGGCGATGTACGGCTTCATGATGAGTTACAAGCACACCGGCAAAGCCGAATATCTCGATACCGCCAAGCGAATCGCTCATTACTTCATGGCGAACATTCCTGAAGACGGGGTCATTCCGGTCGATTTCCGGCAGCCTCCCGAACCAAAGCGGGATGACGATACGGCTGCCGCCATCGCGGCATGCGGGTTGATCGAGATAGCCAGGTGCGTCGGAACATACGACAAGCACATTTATCTGAAGGCGGCGCTGAAGCTGCTGAAATCCTTGGAGACTCGGAGCGATTGGACCGAACGATCAGATGCGATCATTCAGCGCGGTTCAGCGGCGTACCGCGGCAGCGCGCATCACCAACCGATTATTTACGGAGATTACTTTTTCATGGAAGCGGCGTTCAAGCTGAAGGGCAATGATTTTTATTTATGGTAACGTCGTAATTCGGTCTGGGGCAGAGCGGAATGGAAGTTTGTCGTACGTTCACGATTCCGGCATGGAGGAATGGATATGAAACGTATGTTTGAGGCGGTTGTTTTCGGAGGGGCGAAACTATTCTGGGATTATCGGCACCGCAATATCGATCAGTACAAAGGCTACTATCACTGGCACCAGTGCTGCGAGATGTTATTCGTCCACGAGGGGACGGGGCATGTCGTCGTAGGCGGCGATACTTTCCCTATCCGCAGGGGTATGCTGTTCTTCTTTCGTCCGTATCAGCTGCACCATGTCTATGCCAACGTCAGCCCGGAGCAGCCGTATACACGTACGATCTTCCACTTTGATTCGCAGCTGGCCGATGAATTACTGCGTCCCTTCGCAAGGCGTCACGGATTGTTTGCCGCTTTATGGCAAGGCAGCCACCCTATCCAAGCGTTTGATATGAAGGCAGCCGAGGAAACGGTCGAACGTAATTTGGACGATTATGATCGTACCAGGCAAGAAGGCAAGGGCGAGGACGCAGAGGAGATCGGCATGCTCATCCTGCGGCTGCTGGATACGGTCATTCGATATGATCCATCGGGTCAAAGCCGGTCGCCGGGAACATTGGAGCTGAAGTCGACCGGTTATGTGCAGCAGGCGATGCGCTGGATCGACGAACACTATCAGGAAACGTTCTATCTGGACGATCTTGCAGATGCCATGCATCTATCGAAATTTTATTTATCAAAGCTGTTCCATGAAGAAACGGGAAGCACGCTGAAGGAATATGTAACAGCAAAGCGCATGAGGCAAGCGTGCAGGCTGCTCGAAACGACCGCGAAGTCAGTGGAGTGGATCGGGTCCGAAGTCGGCATATCGAACCCGTCCTACTTCGTTCAGGTGTTCAAGCATGAAGTGGGGACGACCCCGCTCAAATATCGAACAGGGTTCATTCACTCGGTGCACGGCAAGGGGAAAGCGCGCTAACCACGATCTCGTCACGGGGAGTACAACAACCAATGAACATTTTCGCGCATCGTTTTGCCATTTTGACGGCCTCATTGAAGATACAATGGGTTCAAAGAGCAGCAGATGGGAATGGGAGCGTTAGCTGCGCAAAGACTAATGCTATGGTTTACGGGGGATGAATCCATGATGAAGGAACGATCCCTAAGATTGCTGGAAGGAAGTGCAGGCCATTGAGTAAGTTAAATGTCGCTCGTGTCCCCAATCATGAAAACGGTAACAGTGCAGCCATGAACAGGGGCGGGGCTTGGAAAGAGACCTGGAAAAATTATAAAAAAAGCAAATATTTATTTTTGATGCTCATCCCTACCTTGATCTGGTTCGGCATTTTCCATTATGGGCCGTTATACGGCATCCAACTCGCGTTTAAGGATTTCAGCCCAATCAAGGGAATATGGGGAAGCGAGTGGGTCGGACTCGAACATTTTGAGTTTTTGTTCTTTCAGTCGCCCGACTTTGCCCGGATTTTTCAAAATACGCTGCTGATCAGTCTTTACAACATTATATTCGGTTTTCCCGCGCCGATCATTCTTGCGCTTCTGTTGAATGAGCTGCGCTCTCACAGGTTCAAGCGCGTAGCGCAGTCCATCTCGTACATTCCTCACTTTTTTTCCTGGGTCATTTTGTCGGGCATCATCATCGTCATGCTGTCGCCCTCGGAAGGACCCGTGAATTACATTTTGCAGCTGTTCGGCATGGAGCCGGTGTACTTCTTGGCGGATCCCGAGTATTTCCGTCCGACGCTGGTTGCTACGAATATCTGGAAAGAGATCGGATGGGGAACGATCATTTACTTGGCAGCGTTGGCGGGTATCGATCCTACCCTGTACGAGGCTTCCGTAATCGACGGAGCAGGCAGATGGAAAAAAATGTGGCATATTACGCTGCCTTCGATTCTGCCCGTCGTTTCGATCATGTTCATCCTGTCGCTCGGCGGTATCCTGAATGCCGGATTCGACCAGATCTTCAACCTGTACAGCCCTGCCGTATACGAGGTCGCCGATGTGATCGATACCTATGTGTACCGGGCAGGCATCCAGCAGGCTCAGTTCGGATTAACGACGGCCGTCGGATTATTCAAGAACGTCATCGGCATCATGCTGGTGCTGGGCACCAATTACGTCATGAAGAAAATGGGACAGGAAGGCGTCCTCTAATGAGGACCGGAAGGAGATGAGCAGTCTTATGAAAATGAGTTCGGGAGAGCGTATATTTCAATGCATCCTTATTCTATTCGTTACCTTCTTATGTATTGTAACCGTTTACCCTTTCTTGCATATTGCATCCGTATCGTTAAGCAGCCCGAGTGAAGCGAGTCGTTTCGGTTTCCATGTATATCCGCGGGAGCTGGACTTCTTCGCCTGGAACCAGGTATTAAGCCAGACAAAAATTTGGATCGGATTTGGCAACTCGGTGTTTCGGACCATTGTCGGAACAGCCTTGTCTTTGATTGCGATGTCGCTGTGCGCATATCCGCTGTCACGCAAATATTTGCCGCACCGCAGCTTTTATACCATGGTCATTCTGTTCACCATGTTCTTCGGGGGCGGCATCATTCCGACGTATTTGTTGATGAAGTCTCTGCATTTGATGGATACCCGCTGGATCTACATTTTGCCTGGACTGATTCCGGTATTCTCGATGCTGGTGCTGCGCAATTTCTTCATGGCGATCCCGACGGAGCTGGAGGAGTCCGCGAAGATCGATGGAGCCAACGATGTCAGCATATTATTCCGCATTATTCTTCCTCTTTCGAAGCCGGTGCTCGCTACATTGGCTCTCTGGGCCGCGGTTGGGCATTGGAACGCATGGTTCGACGCCGTACTCTATGTAACGGATCAGAACAAGCAAGTGCTGCAATTTTTCCTTCGTGAAATCGTCATCACCAATACGGATGCGGAAACGTTCGGGCGAACCGTCGTAGGCAATTTCGAGTATACGTCGTCCATTAAAGCAGCAACCATCATGTTTGCGGCATTGCCGATTCTGATCGTGTATCCATTCCTTCAGAAGTATTTCGTGAAGGGGACGATGATCGGCTCGCTTAAGGGCTGAGCGTTATAATCGGGAAGTGAAAACACTCCCGTTTATATAAAGTAACTGGTTCAAAAAAGGGAGGATCTAAACATGAAACATTGGAAAAGGCTCGGCTTGATCGCAGCTCTGTCCATCTCACTGGTGGCTACAGGCTGTAGTGGAAGCTCAAGCGGCAATAAGACCGCCGAAACCGATAAGCAAGGCGAAGACAAACCGATCGTCATTATGACCAACGCTTCGACTTGGGACATTCCGACTGATGATGGCAATCCAACACAGAAGTATTTGGAAGAACGTTATAACGTGAAGTTCGTCAACATGAGAGGAAATGACGAGAATTTCAAAGTCATGGTCGCTTCCGGAGAGATTCCTGATATTTTACCTCATAACATCAGTGAGGCGGACATGACGAACTGGGCAAGGCAAGGAGTGATCGCCAGCATTTCCGTTGACGAAATCAAGAAATATATGCCTACCTACGTGAAGGAAGTCGAGGAAATTGACCCTAACGCCTGGGATGTCGGGATCATCGACGGAAAAAACTATGGCGTCCCCCGTATTTGGCTGAACGGAGCCTATGGTTTCATACCGACCTATAACGGAGAGTGGTTGAAAGCGGTCGGGTATGACGAGCCGCCCAAAACGCTCGAACAATTGGAAGACGTGTTAACCAAATTCCGCAACAATGACCCGGATGGTAACGGCAAGAAGGACACCTACGGCATGAGCGGACGCGGGAAAGACGTAAGGGCACAAATGTTCAATTCCATTTATGCCGCATACGGGGTTAATCCCTATCATTTCATGTTAACCGACGATGGTACGGTGACATGGGGCGGAATTTCGGAACAGGCCAAGGAAGCCACGAAGCTGCTAAGAGCTTGGTACCATGATGGACTTATCGATCCGGAGTTCATGACGGATGACGGTGCGTTGATCGGCCAGAAGTGGGGCAGCCACAAAATCGGATATGTCGATAACAGCATGTACCACCATTTATTCGCCGGACAGGAAGCCGATAAGACGAACGGCACCAATCCCGTATACGGCAAAGGCGTCATCGGGCCCGCAGGCGAATCGATCGTGATGTCCAACGGTGCGCTTCAGGTACCGCTCCTGTTCGGCAAGCAGGTCGAGGAGGACGAAGCCAAACGCATTAAAATATTGCAGATGCTGGAGGATCTGACTTCCAGCGACGAAGCTTACCTGCGCAGCGTTTTCGGTGAAGAAGGCGTGTCTTACGATCTGGTGGACGGCGCCGTCGTCATGAAAGAGCCTTACGCCAGCACCGTGGAAGAAGCCCGTGCTATGGGGTACGGCGGTTATTATAATCCGTTGGTGGAACGGGATTCGAGCATGTGGAAATACCATTTCTCGAAAGAGAAGCTGGAGTTCAGGGAGACGGTGAACGAGGGAATGAAGCCGATTTCGGATATTCTTGGCCCGACGGCGCTGGAAAGCAAGGGCAAGTACTGGGCAACGCTCGTAACGCTGCAGGATGAGTTCTACACCAAGGCCATTATCGGGAAGGACGATCTGGACGCTTCCTTTGAGGCTTTCAAGACGCAATGGCTAAAAACCGGCGGTCAGGAAGTGCTGGACGAGGCGACGGCTGTTTACCAAGCAAGGCAAGCTGCTAAATAAGCCCGGTTTACCGTTCATTTAAATCGGGCTGCCATGATGAGCTTCATCCGCTGCGATGAAGATTCCATCTTGTCAGCCCTCTACAATCCCATTTTTCACTCTTAATGGGAAATCAGCTTAGTATTATTTTGTTGTTCGGAGGAATGAACATGAACCAAACATTAACAGCGCTTGTAACCTATCCCGCGCCTGACGGTGCGGCCTTAAACGATGATTTCGAGATCCGTGTCAGGACGGAAGATGGGGAGTATCAAGACCTCTGTACCTATCTGGTTCGGGTCGATATGCACGATGTGCGCGAAGCGTCCATGGCGACATTCGATTTTGCCGGCATTGTCGAGGTCGAGATTATTTATAGGAGAGAGGCGCTTCATCAAGTGGAAGTCAGGCCTATAGCCAGTCACATCCAATCCAATCACGATGTCAATAAAATCTGGCTCCGGCTTGACCGGCCATGCAGCTTAAGCATTGAGGCGAACGGGGATCGGTTTCACAATCTTCATCTGTTTGCGAACGGTCTCGAAGTAGATGCGCCGGATCCGAAATCCTGCGAAGTAGCCTTCATGGAACCCGGGGAATATGGGATTCAGGACAAAATCGATCTTCTTCCATCTGCAAGCGAAGCGGGAGAGCAATCCATTCGCGTCATTTATTTCGGACCCGGCATGCACCGATTCCAGGATGGATTATTTCATGTGCCATCGAACACGACGGTGTATCTTGCGGGCGGATCGATCATTATCGGTTCGCTTGTATGCGATCACGTCGAGAATGTCCATATTCGGGGTAGAGGGATTGTTTACTTGCGGGACATCGAGAAGACCACCTATTGGCGGTCCGTGCAAATCAATTATTCCCGCCACATTACGGTCGAGGACATCATCTCCATCGATCCGCCCCACTACAGCATTCATCTGGGCCAATCGGAGAACGTTCGCATTCGCGGCTTCAAGGCGTTCAGCACGCGAGGGTGGTGCGACGGCATTGATATGATGTCCTGTCGTAATGTCCTTATCGAGGACGTGTTTCTGCGCACCTCCGACGATTGCATCGCCATTTATGCCAGCCGCGGCGCATTTAAGGGCGATACGTCGAACGTACGGGTGAATCGCGCGGTTCTGTGGGCAGACGTAGCTCATCCCGTTATGATAGGCGTTCATGGCGACCATGAGGGGAGCGGGGATACCATCGAAAATATTTCCTTCCACGATATCGATATCCTGGAGCATCATGAGCCCCAAGACGGTTATTGGGGCTGTCTGGCCATCAATGCCGGAGATCAAAATACGGTAAGGAACGTATCCTTCAACGATGTACGAATCGAGCCGTTCGAGCTGGGAAGGCTCTTCGATATACGGGTCTTTCATAACCCGAAGTATAATCCGGTACCCGGCAACCGCGTGGAGAACGTTTATTTCAACGATATTTCCTATCAAGGAACGTGCGATAATCCTTCGGTGATTGCGGGTTACGACGCGAAGCGAAGGGTGACAGGCGTACATTTCCGCAATTTGCGGCTGAGTGGTGAGCTCATTACAAGCGCGGAGGCGGGCAATATTCAAAGCAACGAGTTTCAAAGCAACGTGACATTTGAATAGGCGGGTCTTCCGACAGGCTTTCCTTTATAAATAGGCCAGACGAAACTTGATCGAGACTATGAATGACCGAAGCAGCTAGAGCATGTGAACGCTTATCCATAAATTTGAAGATATGAATCTAGGGGAGGGCAACAATCGAATGCAAAGTCTCATTACTTCTGTATTTCAACATGGGAAGGAACCGGGAAAATGGGGCAGGAAGCTTGTTGTCCTGTGCTTGGCAGTTTCATTGATGCTGCCATCGATCGGAGTGGAATCCGCATCCGCCGCTCAGGCTCCTGCCGACGCATCCGGCGGGACATCCCAAGCAGCAGGTTTCTTGGATCAAATTGTATTCGGCGACACGGCATCGGAAACTGCCCATCATTTCCAGGGAGCGTTCACAAGCTCGATCATCGGGCTCTTCGATGAGCCTGCCAGAATATCGAACCCGCGGCAACCGGCGGAAGGGCAGGGCGGAGATTTGACGTTTACGATGAAGGTCGACCCCGTTTTACGCAATTATATCACTGTGAAATTTTCCGGCAACGAAACCTCCTCCGTCAGCATGATTCATATAAACGGAGAGCAGGTCGGTTATATCAGCAACGGGGATTATGAAGCCATCAACAAGGGCTGGATGCTGCCGAACCGGTTCTTTTACAATACGATATTGCTTCCCCTGGAATCGACGGCCGGGAAAGATACGGTCGAAATCACGATTAAATCGTTCAACCCATGGGGGACGATGATCACCGACACGAGGGGCTATTATAGTGCCTACACCCATACACAAGCCTATATTCCTGTCGATGGGGAACAGCAGGGGCATAAATTTAAACCGGGCCAGAACCCGGATACGATGCTGCCGCCCGATCTGACGGATGCCGAGAAGCAGGCGCTGCTTGACAACTACAGACAGGATCACATCAATCTGTTCAACACGTTATCGGGGAAAGTCGATGGAAGTGCCGGCAGTAAATTATCGATTATTCGCTATCAGGATGAACTGATGTTTTACGCGAGCGTTCTGAAATACGACTGGTCGCCGGCAAAGACGCCTGAAGAGAAAAGAGCGGCGCTGGAACGAATCTTCAAAACGATCGATAATCATGTCAAAGATTATTACGGCAATACGAGACTGGTGCTGCGCGGCGGACACCAGGGCGATTGGGGCGGTTATTACGGCGCGCTTGGCGAAGCGCTGTATATCGCGGAGAATCTGATTAGAGACGATGAGATCTACGGAGAAGAGGCATTCCATGCGTTTCTGGATGAACCGTTCGTTACGGGAAGCGTTACCGGCGAATTTTCTTTGGCCGGTGTGGACTGGGATGGCGGGGAATTGACGCGCAGAGAGGCCTGGGAGCGGACGCTGAAGGCGAATTTTGATTTCGCCAGGACCCGGCTGTCTTATATTTATAACCAGGTTTACTATACGTATGTTGGAGCCTGGGAGGCACACGAAGGACAGCGGATCATCGGCTCGGATTACTACGAGGGCAGAGAACGCAGTCAACGGATCCTGCTTGAATCTTTAGGGATACAGCCGTTTCTTGGAGAAGAAGAGCTGGTCGGCCCGGATGGTCAAGAGTTGGATCTGTACCATTCGTTGTTCTATCACGATGGGAGTGCGGTCTTTACCGATGACTTCGTACACATCGTCGGCAAGGGGCTTGCCAAGAGCAAGCTGGACGCCGACGGCAATGTCGTTAGACGGTTGCCCTACGGCAAGCATTATACCGGTTTGACCGAGGCGGGGCTCACGAGGGAGAACGGCTATGTTGCGAACTACGGAGAATCTGCCAACTATCTTGTCACTTATTTCTATAAAACGCTTAACCATGCCGGCGACGAGAACATGAATGACGAGATTCTGAAGGCGGCGTTGAAATCGGTTCATGCCCGCGGATTTGTCCGTTACACGTCTCTGGATGATAATGGGAAAAGAATCATGCGAGCGGAGCAAGTAACGGATGAGCGAAATCAGGGATTAACCGGCATGCCTGCTTACAGCGCCAGAATCGGGCTCGGCATGGGGATGCAATTCGCGTCGCTGGAGATGGCGATGGCTCAGGACGAGGCGAGGTACAGTGGTCCGGAATGGGAGGAATATTGGGAGTTTGCCAAGGAAGCGGTCGGTTTCGTGCAGCAGCAGCTTGCCGATCATCAGCTGCTCCACACCAAGGATTTCGGACACCGGGGAACGATGAGCGGACCCGATTTCCGATTGGCAGACACTTATGAATACATTACAACCGGTCGTGCCGATTACGACCGGTTCGGAGGCGATATTCAGGCAGGTGTCGTTCTGCCGCATACGGATTTCGATTACTATAAACCGGAAGAAATCGCAGCGTTGGGCGTTGATCCGAATGATTACGATCAATGGGCTTGGGCAGATGTCGACAACATGTACGTGTCGGTCAGAGACGGCGATTTCAGGATGCTGGGTTCCTTGTTTTATCGCAATCGAGGGATGGCAGGCAACGGGCGGCTTCATATTATGAAGGATCAATATGACCATATCGTTCAGATCGCGACCAATAACCTTTTCCGATATGAAGATTATTACTTGCGTGCAGGCAACATCGATTGGGATTTCCAGTCTGATCGTGCGAACAATTGGAGCGGAGCGCCGCAGGCGCTGGCCGGAGAGCCTTCGCCGATTTCTTATCAGCCCGGCGTAGGCACCGTCAATCGCGATAATTTCGAAGCGGATACCCCTTATTCCGGATATCCCGAGCTGCAGACTTCCAGATACGGAAAATATTTCATGATTTTTAACACGACCCGGGACGAATACGGAAACAAACAAACCTTCGACGTTGAGCTGCCGTCCGACTTCTCGGGCGCCGAGGTGATCGACCTTGTATCGGGGACGAACGTGCCGGTTGTGGACGGCAAGGTAACGGCTGTGCCGAAATCCGCCATGGTGCTGAAACTAACCTCTGATCTCGAACTCGCCCCTAAACCGTTTCATGTCGATTTCGTGCATGCGCTTGCAGGTAACGGTTACGTGGGCGTCACTTGGAAAACGACGTCCGGCGGTCAGTCCTATACCGTGAAGCGATCGGAGTCGGAAGAGGGGCCTTATTCGGTCATTGCAACGGATGTCCAAGGCAATTATTACAAGGATACGAACGTGCAAAACGGTAAGGTTTACTACTATACAGTCTCTGCTGTGAACGAGAACGGCGAGGGCTGGGATTCTTATCGAGTGAAAGTTGATTTGACCGCGCCGGCATCCGCCAACGCAGACGATGTTTGGCGCGACGACCGGATTGGCAATACGTCAGGCACCGCCTTGATCAACGGTTCTTCCATAACGATTGAAGGAGCCGAAGGAACGGGGCTTGGTCAAGGGGACGATTACAATCTATATCTACGGGATATCCACGATTCGCTGCATTATGTTAGCCGGGTAACCGCAGGAAGCAGTACCATCAGCGCGAAGATCGACGGTGCTTCGGGTGAAGCTAGCGGCATCATGATGCGGGATCGGCACACCGCTGATAAAGCAAGATATATTTATTTCGGAGCGGATGAGAATGGGGAGCTTGTCTTGCAGAACCGAACGCGGAACTCCTTCCATCATTGGTGGAATGAAACGGCAAGCCCCTATGATGCGAAGCTGCAGGGATATACGGCCGCCGAGTATCCGTACGTGAAATTGATACGCGACCACGATTCACAGACGGTGTACGCGTTTGTATCCAAGGACGGCAGCAATTGGACCTATATTATGAAAATGTCCCCATTGTTGACTTATGCATACTACACGGGCGTTACCGCTTCCGATTCAGCCCAGTTCAGCGACGTAACGGTTACGGAAACGCCGCAAGGCCATCTCACACCGTTCCTTGTAAAGCAGCAGGATCAGATCACGATCCATTGGAACAAGCCGAAGCAGGCTTCTTGGTTTAACGTGTATCGCACGACCGATGAAGAGGCGGGCCTGACCGATCCGGAATTGAAACCGGGCACCACAGAGCCGGTTGAGGGATCGCCGTGGACACTCGTCCTGTCAGGGACTAGAGGCACTTCTTACGAGGAATCCAACGTCCGGAATGGCAAGGTGTTTTACAAGATCCTGCCGATTCACGCTGATGGATCCGCGCAGGCCTTCTATGACGTGATGGTTTCTGCGGACTCCCTCGAAGACGTTTTAAGGCATGCCGAGGGCCTGCCGGCATCGGACTATACGAAGGCAAGTTACTACTTGTACCACCAAGAACTGGAACGGATTAAGACGGAGATGAACAAGCCGGAAAGAGACGAGGAAGCGCTGATTAATGAGGTCTATTCGGCACAGAATTTGCTGGAGCCCTATAAGGCAGCGCTCTACCCGTTCGACGGAAACGCCGATAATGTCTTGAGTTCGTCCAGTGCTGCCTTATCCGGAACAACCGAGTACACGGCCGGAAAAGTTGGGCAGGCGGTCGAGCTGAACGGAATAGATGCCTATGTCACTCTTCCAGCGACCGATAAAAAAGCAGCAGCCGACAACATCACGATCGCGGCTTGGGTGTACTGGAAGGGAGGCAGTCAGTGGCAGCGGATATTCGATTTTGGGAACAACACAAATCAATATTTGTTTCTATCGCCGCGATCGGGCAGCAATACGCTTCGCTTCGCCATCAAGAACGGGGGCGGCGAGCAGTTCGTGGAGACGGGGCAGCTTGCTACGGATCAGTGGGTGCACATAGCGGTTACGTTGGGAGACGGCGCGGGCAAATTGTACGTCAACGGCGAATTGAAAGCCGAGAAGAACAACATGACAATCAAACCGAGCGACTTCAAGCCCAGCAACAACTATATCGGCAGGAGTCAATTCGCAGATCCGTTGTTTACCGGTAAGATCGATGACTTTCGTGTGTATGATTCCGTATTAAGCTCTGAAGAAATACAGGCTGTTTATAACAAAACATCTACATGGTTTGACGATTCCCTGCTTGCCTTGCTGCTGAATAAGGCTTCCAAGGTGGATGCGGAATGCTGTACGCCAGAAAGTTATGAAGTGCTGGAGGTAGCCATGGCTCATGCGAATACGGTGGCATCTGCGGGTGATTCCAACCAGGAGGATGTCGATGTTGCTTCCACCGATCTGCTTGCCGCACTCGAAGGTCTCCAGCGAAAAGGCGTCGATGTTACGGCAGATCCAACCGATCCGAACGGCAGCAATGGCTGGTACACGAGCCCTGTAATCCTTACATTGAGACCGGCTGCGAGCACGGAGTACAGCCTGGATGGAGGAAACACATGGATGGCCTACAAGGAGCAGGTTGTTCTGAACGAAGAAGGGATCCATCGTTTCTTATATCGTTCTACCGCTGATGCGGATCAATCCGGATCGCTGGAGATTAAACTTGACTTGACAGAACCAGAACTGCACTTTCATGGCGAGTCTTCCTATACCATCGATCAGCAGGTGAGCATCACGTGCAGCGCGGCGGATGTAACCTCCAGCGTATACGGTACGCCATGCGATGGACCGCTACTGCAGACGCAAGCGTATCTTCTCGAACCGGGAGAGAACAAGGTAACGGTTACAGTAGAGGATCTGGCAGGACACCGGACAACGGGTACGCATGCATTTACGGTGACGGCGACGTATGACGGCTTAAAGAGCATGACGAATGCATTCCTTCGGGAGACGGGGGATAAAGCCTCGGAATCTGTGGCGAAATCCTATAACAAAAAGCTGGAGCAGGCAAAAGAAAAGGCTGACAGCGGTCACATCGAAGCCGCAAGAGGAATTATGAACGGGTATATCGGTCAGGTTCGGGGCCATGCCGGGAAGTTCTTTACCGAGGAACAAGCTTCGATTCTGGTCCGATGGGCCGAAACGGTATACTGATTTGCTTATGTACAACAACCGCCTTTGATAGGCGGTTTTTTTCTTGGTTTTAGGATTAGAAGTCATATCCAACCGCTTTTTTCACATAAAATGTACAAGCTTGGTATTCGTAGGCGGGAGTGAATGCGATTGAACGTGAATTTATTAATTAGCTACATTATTCTGGGATTAACATTGGCTGCTCCGATCGGGCCCGTGAACTCGGCCAGGCTTGATAAAGGCATCAAGAACGGCTTCTGGCATGCTTGGGTAGTCGGAGCTGGATCAATGCTGGCAGACGCAGCTTTTATGTTGTTCATTTATTTAGGTCTCGTTCAATTTCTTAATTTTCCGATCGTTCAGATCTTTTTGTGGCTCTTTGGCGGATTCGTGTTAATTTACAGCGGGGTTGAAAGCATAACGAAAGTGAATAAATTGAAAATCAGCTCGGCGGCAAGAAAAAAGGATTCGTTGTTAAGCTGTTTTCTGCTCGGTTTTTTCATGTCCATCACGAGTCCTTTATCCATACTGTTTTGGCTGGGGATTTATGGCTCCATCCTGGCCAAGACGGCCTCAGCGTTCGGGACGAGCCATTTGCTGTTGTATAGCAGCATGATCTTTTTGGGCTTAACCCTTTGGGATCTATGCGTTGCCGGTTTAACGACAGGACTTCGTCGCTTCCTCAATGAGAACATGCTGACTGCGATTTCGGTCATATCGGGAATATCACTGATCGGTTTCGGTGTGTACTTTGGTATTCAGGGCATTCTTGCGTTAACAGGATAACCAAGTGGTCTTCTACCCAATTCCGTTCAATATACATGGGACAAAGCGACAGTATTGGAAGGTAAACATAAACTGTTCTCAGTCAATTAGGCAGAAGTTTACATTTTAATACGTTGTGAAGGGGAGAAAAACGACTTGCTAAGATCTATCGTGATTCCTGAGCGTTACCAATCCAGGCTGGACAGGATGGAAACGGCTATCGCCATACAAAAAACCAAATCGTATTTTAAGACCGGGCTTGAGAAGGCACTCCGCTTAACCGAAGTCTCCTCACCCGTTATGGTAAAAGAGGGCACAGGTATTAACGACAATTTGAACGGCACGGAACGGACCGAATCTTTTGATGTGATGGATATGAAGGAAGGCCGGGTCGAAATTGTGCAATCCCTTGCAAAGTGGAAACGTTCGGCTCTTGCCCAATACGGCTTTACGAGTGGGGAAGGTTTATACACCGATATGAAAGCCGTCAGGCGGGATGAAAACATGGATAATCTGCATTCCATATACGTCGATCAGTGGGATTGGGAAAAAGTGATATGCGAAGACATGCGTACTCTCGCCACCTTAGAACATGAAGTTGTAAGGATATATGATGTGATCAAATCCACGGAAGAGTACCTTTATGAACTTCATCCCTTCTTGAAGCCGATCCTCCCGGAGCGAATTTTTTTCATCACGACGCAGGAGTTGGAAGATCGCTTTCCTAGTTTAACGCCGAAGGAAAGGGAAAATGAAATTGTCAGGATACATGGCGCCGTATTCATTATGCAAATAGGCGGAACGATGAAGTCCGGTCAGGTGCATGACGGCCGCTCGCCGGATTATGATGACTGGACTTTTAACGGGGATATTGTTTTGTGGTATCCGGTATTGAATTGTGCGGTGGAGCAAAAAGAAAGGATATCTTACAATGAAGATATCCTTTCTTTATTCATTAGGGATGGTGTTGGTCTGCATCTTATTCCATATCTTGACCATAATTAGCGTCACGATAGCCACAAGCGCAGCCAAGATCAAGCTGACAAAAAAACCGGGCCGAATGCTCTTCTCCATGATGGTTCCGGTTACGGCACCGAGCAGGAGGATGATGCCGAATCCACCCAGAATCACATCCCACATTCTGACCTTTAGAATTTTGTAAGCCGAAATGATAATGAACGACCAATTATACATCTGCAATATGCCGGCAGCCGTTGTAATGTATTCGTATATTTTTCCGGGCAATAGGAGTGCCGTGACGATTGAAGCCGATAAACCGACCGCGGCAAGCACCAAGGAAGGGAGCGGCAGCTTCCGGAACTTTTCCAGCTTCTTCGTAAAAATACTTGGTGCATCGCCGTCCTTAGCCATCGTCACAAGCAAATTCACTACGGCAAACAATGAAGCGCTCATCGTCGAGAATCCGGCCATAATGATCGCTCCATTGAATACATGGGGAAAGAAAGTTAGCGGATAGCTGGATAGCGCCGTAACGAACGGGCTTTCTTTCTCACTCAAGAGTTTGTAGGAAACCATGAAGACAGCAAGCCCGATGGATATCATGTAGATCACGGTCAGTCCGATGAGCATGACTTTTCCTGACTTGGGAGCATCCTTTTTGTTTTTGAGCTGCATGGACATCAAACCAATGGTTTCGACACCCCCATAGGCATAGAAAGCATATAAGAGCGAGGACCAGAATGCGGGAAATCCGCCAGGGAACACTTGTCCAACCGAATCGGGAAATCCGGGTCTACCATCGCTGCCCCCGCGAATCCAGCCCATAAGCGCTGCAGTTGAGAGAAGAATAAACATGAGAATCGCCGCTGTTTTTATGACGGCCAATATATTTTCCACCTTATCGAAGCCTTTCGTACCCAGCAGAACGACGGCAATCGATAATACGGCATAGATGGCTGCGAATATCCATAGCGGAATATCAGGGAACCAAAACTTGGTCAGGATGGACAGAGCCGTCAGCTGACTGCCCATGATTAGAATTTTCGTGCTCCAGTAATTCCATGCGCTTCCGAAACGTGCCCACCGCCCAAACGCTTTTCCCGCATAATAACAAAAGGATCCCTCTTGAGGATCCGCCGTCGTCATTTTGGCCAAAAAATGAAAGACAATATAGGTTCCTATAGCAGCGATAAGGAATGATACAACCATGGAAGGTCCCGTCAGCTTAATGCCAATGCCGGAACCTAGAAAATACCCCGTACCAATCGTACAGCCGATGCCAAGCAGTGAGAGCTGCCACCACTTTAAGCTGCCTTTGCTGCTCTTTTGATCCATCGATGCGGAATCGTTCGGTCCTGCACACCCAGGTGAATCCATAGCATATACCTCCACTATGGTTAAGTTGTTCATGTACCGTGCGGAGTATGCATCTGGTTTGAGCAGATTAACCATTATTGGAATAATTATTATGTAAGTCCCCATAATAGCTATAGATTGGTGGGGAGTGAGTGTATGTTAAGTCGATTACTGATAAATGCGCTGAAACGAAGCATTCCAAAGAACAGAACAAAGAAAACAACGGATACACCACATCCGATAACCCCGTCACTTCAAGACTCCATTCAAATATTGGAGCAGAAACTGGGGAATAGCTCTGATTTTATTGTCAGAATAGTACCGGGTCGCGACGGTATACCGGAAATTGCGGTGTGCTACATAGAGGGACTAGTTGATCTGGATCAGCTTAACGGAATCATGGAAGCTTGGTTAACCGTTACAGTGGATACCGCTGGAACGCCTGATATGGATGCATTGCTGAAAAAAGTATTGCCGGCAAGGCAGGTAACTCAGCTGCGATCCGTTCATGCCTTAATCCCGGCGGTATTAGAAGGTAAAGCCGTTATCTTAATTGATGGCTTGGATGTCGCTTATTCAGCATCTGTTGCAGGTCTGGAGAAGCGATCGATTGTTGAGCCGAGTTCACAGACCGTGATTCGAGGACCTAAAGATGGCTTCACTGAAGATATTTCGACCAATCTATCCCTTATCCGAAGAAGGCTTCGAACACCGGATTTGCGGGTTCAAACGATGGTAATCGGCAAATATACCAATACCAGAGTGACTACAGCTCATATTGAGGGTATTGCGGATCCGCAGGTTGTATCAGAGATTATGTCACGTTTACATTCCATTGATACGGATAGCGTGCTGGAAAGCGGATATATCGAAGAATTTATCCAAGACGCTTCCGTGACACCTTTTCCAACGATGATTAACACAGAACGCCCTGACGCAGTGGCTGGAAGCCTTTTGGAAGGACAAGTTGCCATTTTGATTGATGGTTCACCCTTTGTACTGATTGCTCCTGTTACTTTTTTTAAGTTCCTCCATTCTAGTGAAGACTACTATCAACGGTATGACTTGACCACATTTTTGCGGGCCATTCGCTTTGTTTCTTTTGTGGTATCCCTGCTGCTTCCCTCCTTATATATTGCCTTCTCGACGTTTAATCAGGAGATGATTCCGACTCCACTTCTCATTAGTTTGGCAGCGCAAAGGGAAGGCACTCCACTGCCTGCGCTGGTTGAAGCCTTCATGATGGAATTAACGTTCGAGATCATTCGAGAAGCGGGGGTTCGGATGCCAAGGGTCATTGGACCAGCCATTTCGATTGTGGGGGCGCTCGTATTGGGACAGGCTGCCGTTCAGGCGGGCCTTGTGTCCGGTGCGATGGTGATCGTAGTTTCCTTTACGGCTATTGCGAATTTTGCGATCCCGGCTTTTAGCATGGCAGCAGCCATTCGATTAATTCGTTTTGTCTTGATGCTGCTGGCAGGGACGCTTGGCTTGTTCGGTATTTTGGCTGGCATCGTGCCTCTTTATGTTCATTTGGTGTCCCTGACTTCGTTTGGGGTTCCCTATCTGTCGCCTATGACTCCGCTCCGCTTCTCTGAAATGAAGGATCTGTTTGTCCGTCTACCATGGCCATTGCTCAAGACCAGGCCTAAGGAGATCAGTCAACGTAATCTAGTCAGGCAGAACGAGAATCCACGTTCTAAGGGTACGAGAAAGGATCAGACGAAGTGAATTTGATTAACTAGAGGTGAAATATGCGCATTTTCGCTCAAATAACACTTTTGCTCGTTATGATGTTTTCAATGACAGGCTGCTGGAATCAAACCGAGTTAAACGAGATCGGCCTCATCTCAGCGATCGGCATAGACCGGTCAGGGGATCGGTGGATCGTTTCTTATCAATTAATTAACCCATCGGCGATTTCATCAGGTGCTGGGGGTGCTGGCAAGGCTGGCGGCTCGGAGGCTCCAATCCATGTGTTTTCCTCAACGGGCCCAACGCTTCGGGAAGCGATTGATGTCAGTTATACGGAATCAGCCAGACGTCTATATTTTCCGCATACGGATATCCTTGTGCTTGGTCAGCAGGCAACGGAAAAGGGGATTAGCGAAATCATGGATTTCTATTGGAGAAACACCTATATGCGTGAGACCGTCAATGTCCTGGTTACGAACGGGCAGGCAAGTGAGCTGCTAAAGCAACTTGTACCGACTGAACGATTACCGGGTGCAGCCATCGCTAATATACTGGAAAAAACGGATCAATTTAATGGCAATTACCCATCCACGAAAATGTATGAGCTGGCTATTAGTTTGGATTCGGAGTCACAAGCAGCCGGTGTTCCCCAGATTGAATTAGTGGGTGGGCCGGAGGCTAAAGTGGATTCCGTGGATCAATTACATAAAACCTCTACCCGCGGAAAGCTTAAAATTACGGGATTATCCGTATTTGATAAAGAACGGAGAATCGGAACGTTAACGCGTAGTGAAAGCTTCGGAATATCTTGGTTAACTGATAAAGTGAGCATTAGTACTTTATCCATTCCTTGTCCAGAATCGAATACAGAAAAAGAACAATTTTCATTCCAATCGGCCTCTGCAAAAACCAAAGTCACACCTCATAAAACGGCAAACGGTTATCAAATGCGAGTTTCTGTTAAAGTCAAAGGTACAATATCGGAGTCTCATTGTCATAGTAACTTAACCAGCTTGCCTATACTTCATGCGGCGCAGAAGGAAATTGAAAAGGTAATTAAGGACTATATGGAACAAGGATGGGAAGCCGCCAAAAGACTGAAAGTCGATTTGCCACATTTTGCCGACAAGATCCATCGTAAATATCCGAAAGATTGGCAAAAGTTAAAGGACCGTTGGGAAGAAGAGGAGATGCAATCTCTCCAACTTGTACTAGAGGTGGATGCAACGATCAGTCAAACAGGAATGTCACAAACGTCTTTCAGAGAGACGGGAGCTCTTAGTAGGCCTTTGCTCATTTCATTGGTAAGGGCACAGAAAGGGAAAGCTGCTTATGAACCAATCCATTCGAGTTACCGAGTTAGTATGTTATCTGGCTCTTTTTGAGGTTGGAAGCACAACCTTGTTTTTCTTGGGAGCTGAAGCCAAGAGGGATGCTTGGCTAGCCATGGCCCTAGCCGCCTGCGTTGGACTGCTCCTACTCTGTATATATCTGATGATACACCGCACAGATCCTGATCTTGATCTGTATGATTTATGCAAACGATATTTCGGTAAAGTCATCGGTTTTGTAGCAAGTTTTTCCTTTGCCGCTTATTTCACCTATGAAGCCTCTCGTAATCTAAGGGATTTAGGTGAACTAACGGTGTTGACTTTGTTAAACCGGACACCGCTGGCATTTATCATGCTGATCGCCATTGTTGTCATAACAAGTACGGTGATGTATGGGCCTCGTGTTGTCTTTTTGGTCAGCGCTGGCCTGCTTCCCATTATTATTTTGAGTTATCTCACCATATATTCACTGCTGCTAACGACGGGACTTATTAAAACAGAGATGATGCTGCCGGTTTTAGAGAATGGTTTTAAACCAGTATTCTCTGCAGCCATACCGGAGCTGGTGTCATTTCCGTTTGGACAAACGCTCCTGTTCCTGGTGTTTTTTCCTTTGGTGCATAAGAAGGGAAGGTTGCGGAGAGGCGTGATAATCACATATATCATTACGGCGATTTGTTTAATATTGATCAACCAAGTCAATATTTTGGTCTTAGGGCCGACACTTGCTGCCAGTAGTACGCTTCCTTTGCTGCAGGTGGTTCAGCTGATCGAAATTGCAGATGTCTTTGAGCGCATCGACGTTTTATTCGTTCTTATACTATTTCTGGGACTGGGCGCGAAAATGACTGCTTTTTCTATGGGTGCCGTAATCGGCCTCACTAAACTCACAGGAATCCCCTATAAGATATGTACTGTTTTCTTAGGAGTATGCTTATATATGTTGGCATTCTTGTCCCCAAATTACCCTCATCATATATGGCTTGGGATTAAGTTTGTCGTGACATATGTAACACCCATCTTCCAGGTGGCGCTGCCTTCGATGCTTCTCCTTACGATATGGATCAGGCAAAAGATGGAAAAACAACATCAATGAAAGTTTAAGCACCAACAATACTTGTGTTCGCTAAAAATACCCTGAATACTTTCGGCTTGTTTAATTCACAATAAACCTGAACTGCAGAAAAGAAGCCGTTATCCAGCTACCACCTTGTTGAAATTACTTGATTGACATGTAAGCAAACCATATTAGGAGGTACGAGAATGCAATTCGAACAACCACAAAATCATCAAAACATGGAGACCGGTATGATTCCTCCACAATTGAACCACGGCGGACATGAGATGTTTGATGTCCACGAAGTATTGGCAGGGGCTATCAATACGATGAACACGTATACCATGCTGAGCGGACATGTGCAGGATCCGGAGCTTCGGGATATCCAGCAGCGCCAGAAGCAATTTATGGCTGATGAGTATAACATCACCTTAGAGTGTTTTAAAACAGGACAAGATCCTTCAAAGCCGACGCAAAGCTATAAAATGAAGCAAGGTAATGACTTTATTTACGGCATGAAACCAGGCCAGCCGAAAAAACCGATGCAGTCCACAGCCGAGATCAACGATGAAACCATCGCGCTCAGCATGTTGAACGCAGTGAAATCGGGTGCTACGATGAAAACCAATGCAGCCATGGAATCTACGAATCCGGTCGTACGCCGCGTGCTTGCCGATTCCCTTCCCAACTGCATCGAAATGGCTTATGAAATTTCGCTATATCAGAATAAGCATGGATACTACCAAGTACCGCAGCTGCCTCAGCAAGATATGCAGTACATGCAGAATAGTTACGGCACAGCCCCAATGCCTGGCAATATGCCCCCTCATTAATAACCAAGCGCTTTGTCCGTATGGACAGGGCGCTTTTTTTGTAAAAAGAAAACCATACGCTATGCGTATGGTTCAGGATAGCTTAAGCGTTGTATAAAAAAAATCCTCCGAAGTGTTAAGATAAATTCGGTTCGCCAACCAAATTTAAAACACGAGGAGGAGATC
>NZ_JFOM01000028.1:0-51450 GCF_001860525.1 Paenibacillus sp. LC231
AGGCCCCTTAAGGGGTAGCCGAAAAAGTAGTGCGGTTGGCGAACGATTCAATGCCCTTTAGGGCTGGCCAGTAACAAAGGCTTTCAGCCGCAGAGCAAACCACCCGTTCACACGGGTGGTTTTGATTGGAAGGGGATGCCGGTTCCGGAAAAACGCAGCTTGCCAAGGCGTTGTCCGCAAACTTCAGGTTACCCTATACCAAAGTAACTTGTTTTGCCGATATGGATAAATCGGATATCCTCGGAGCCATTTTACCGGTTATTTCATCTGATCAAATGAAGCAGTTGGAATCTGCGGACCAAGCGGCCTTAAAAGCATTATACGAAAGCGACGGCTTTCGAAGCTCGACGGAGATTTTGATGGAGGCGCTGGAGATTACACAAGAGATGGCTTCCGCAAAGATGAAGCAATTATTGAAGCTGGCCGCGAATATGACTCAGGATGGAGCTGTAGAATATCGATTTTACGCTTCCGAGATCGTCCGAGCTTTTCAGAAGGGCTATCTGCTGGAAATCCAGGAACCGAATGTGATTCGGGATGCCGGCGTATTAATGGCATTGAATTCCGCATTGGAGCCGGGCGGCAGTCTTAATCTCCCAACGGAGATCGTGCAGCGGCATCCGGATTTTATAGCGGTGATCACGGCAAATCGTAGTTACGCCGGATCCAGGCCGCTTAACGAGGCATTGCGTGACCGAGTGCAGCATACGGAGAAGATGGACCTCCCGACCAAAGAGATTATGATCGAGCGAGCGATGGCCAAAACCGGCTATCAAAATGATGAAATGCTGGATGTGCTGGCAAGGGTCATTATCCTATTGGATAAAACTGCCCGAGCTAATGCCATTAAAGGCGTGGCTGGCATGCGCTCTTATTTCTATTGGGTGGATGCCGTTGCGCAAGGTGCTTGTGCAACGGCATCCCTTTATCATAAGGTGATTTACAAGATAACAACCGATTCGGAAGAGATCACACTGCTGGAAGAAGCGCTGAAAGGCGAAGGTTTGTTGGATATGCTGGAGGAAGTCCCGGTTGAAATGAATAAAAAACGAAGCGCAGAGGCAGTGGAGATCGGGACATGGGAGAGCGATATAGACCTGGATTCCATTCCTGACGGGCAAGCTGAGGAAGAAGGGCTCCAGTTAAAAAAGTCCGCTGAAAGCGAAGACAGCACATCCATCCTCGCGAATGAATCAGCGGATATGGAAAGCACGGATTCGGGGGAGGACGGATCACCGCAATATCACCAAGCCAATCCTGAACCCATGACAGAGGAGGAGAAACAGAAGGAGCGGGACTTCCGCAAAAAGCTGAATCAAGTTTCCAGAACCATCGTATCCGACTCGATTCATCAGGCTGTTAAGCTTATCGTTCACCGTCCTGATGTTGACCCGATCCAGCAGGAGGAATATCGGAGTCTGCGTAAGGGCATTATGCCCATCGTGCGGGAAATCGCCAGACAGACGATGCCGCTGTTGGAGCACGAGATGACCACGGAATATGCCAAGAACCATTACTATGGTTCTAAGTTTCAGGCAGACAGCGTGGCTTACCGAGATTTCAGGTATTTTGCCAAGAAACGTCCTCCGACGGAATCCCCTGGTCTTGTCGTCGGTTTAAGGGTCGATGAATCCGCATCGATGGCTGCTTTCGGGAGGCTCGAGGCGGCTAAGCGGGCGGTCATCGCGGTCTATGAATTCTGCCAAATTTGCCATATACCTGTTTTAATTTATGGGGATACTGCAGATGTTTCCCGTTTGGAGCAGATGTCCATCTTCGCTTATGCCGATTACGATCAACCGGATGTCCGCGACCGGTTCAGGCTGATGGGAATTCGGGCCAGAAGCAACAATCGGGATGGTATGGCTTTAAGAATTATGGCGGAACGGTTAGCAAATTCATCGAAACAAACGAAGCTGTTGATTAGCATCAGCGACGGGCAGCCTAAAGCCATGGATGACTATACCGGTAGTTTGGCGATTCAAGACATGCGGCAGACACTATCCGAATACGAAAGAAAAGGGGTCAAATTTCTGGCGGCAGCCATTGGCCAAGACAAGGATGTCATTAGTCAGATCTATGGTGCCGAGAGGTTTTTGGATATAACCAACCTGAATGAGCTGCCAGCCAAGCTGGTGCGGATCATTTCTCGATACTTGTAACATCATACCGAGCAGCTACAGCCTGCGTGTCATAGTGACATGCGGGCTTGTTTGCTACTGATGTCTGTGAATACCTAAACATATCTCCCGGTTCGTTCTTGGTAAACTGGACATGTGCCCCGTTCAAACATTATAGTTAAAAGAATGAAGAGCGCGTCGTTTTGTCGGTTTTTTTCGGTGTCGTGAATCGATGCTCAGCTTTACAACTTGAATATGTATACATAAGTAAGGGAGGACATGTATGGAGCAACCCCGTATTTGGCCGGACCGGTTCAAGCGCTTTTTTCTGAACAATAAATTTGTGCTTCTTTTGCTTGTTCTGTTGCTGGTTGGACTCAATGTGTTGGTTTTAAGCAAAATTTCGTTTGTGCTGCATCCGCTCGCCGTGTTAATCAAGACGATCGTTTTGCCGATCATTTTATCAGGAATACTCTATTATTTGCTGAATCCTCTGGTGGATGTGATGGAGAAATGGAAAATCAAGCGTGGATGGTCCATCCTGATCCTCTATCTGGTTATAGCCGGTATTCTAACGATTGTGGTGCTCGCGGTCATTCCGGTGCTGCGCAACCAGATTATGGGGCTGATTGATAACTTTCCGACATATAGCGAAAAGGTTAGACAGCAGTTTGAAGATCTAACGGGCAGCGAGTTGTATAACCAGATTCAAGAAACCATGAACATTAACTCCCAGGAATGGTGGACCACCGTCACGCAGAAGGCAACGGAACTTCTAAACCACACGTGGAGCAGAGTTGGCGGGTTTCTGGGTGCATTCACAGAGGTTGTGTTGTCGATCGTGACGGTACCTTTTGTACTGTTTTATATGCTGAAAGACGGCAAGAAGCTCCCTCTGAAAATATTGTCTTTCCTGCCGACGAAGAGTCGTTCCGGAATTTTGCATGTGCTTCAGGATATCAATCATCAGATCAGCTCGTTTATCCGCGGGCAGATTATTGTGAGCTTCTGTATTGGTATTCTGCTGTATATCGGTTACATGATCATCGGTTTGGATTACGCGTTGATTCTGGCGATTATTGCATCGTTCACCAGCGTGGTGCCTTATCTGGGACCCGCCATTGCGATTACGCCTGCGCTCATCGTGGCTCTGGTTACTTCTCCGGTGATGCTGCTGAAGATGGTGGCGGTATGGACGATCGTGCAATTAATCGAAGGGAAGTTCATCTCACCGCAAATCATGGGTAAAACGCTCAAGATTCACCCCATTACCATTATCTTTGTTATACTCACGGCCGGCAATCTGTTCGGTGTGGTTGGCATTTTGTTAGCCGTTCCCGGCTATGCGGTCCTTAAGGTTTGTGTATCGCATATCTTCGAATGGTTCAAGGACACGTCGGGATTATATGATCCTCGGAATAGCAACACGCCGAAATAGTCTTTTGGCTTGTGTCAGTCCATATGATTTGCTCTTGAAGTCGCCATTTTGGCGGCTTTTTTTTAACAAAATTCCTCAATGAATCAGAAGGTAAGTTTAGCCATGCTCCTCCATGAAGCGTGGATTCATTGCAAAAACAAATCCGAATTACTATAATGGATATCATAGGTCTATATAATTCGAATTTAAGGGAGGTAACCACTATACAGTTTTCCAAAAGCGTTGATTACGCTCTGCACGCATTAATCCACTTGGCTCATTCGGAGCGTGATCAGAACATCGGAATCAAGGAGTTATCGGCGACGCTGGGCGTCTCGGAAAGCTACTTATCCAAAATCATGTCCAAGCTGAGACAGGATGGTATCGTGCGGGCTGTACCGGGAGTGAACGGAGGCTACGAGCTGGCCAAGCAGGCCGAGCAGATTACATTCCTTGAAGTGATACAGGTCATTGAAGGAAGACAGCAGTTGTTTGAATGTTCCAATCTCAATTCGCAGCAGCATCGCTTGCTAGCCGAAGAGAAGGCTGCCAAGCTGCACGAGGATAATCCTCGTGAGTGCGTATGTCTGGTCAAACAGGTGATGGATGGCGCCGAAAGGCAATTGTACCAATACTTGGAGGAGCAAACGATCCAGTCGGTATTGGATGCGGCATCGAAGCGTGGCAGCTGTGCTGAAAACAAGAAGTGATGAACTTCTTGTTTTTTTATATGAATAAGCCGAAAGTTTGGGAGGGATCGTAATCGATAAACTCTTTGAGAAATTAAGCGGGTTTGGAGAAAGAGAACATTGGCTTTTACTTCGTCAGCTGCTGAATACTGCAATACACGATTCGATTCAAGGGTCAACCGGGCTTTCCTCATCAATTCTTGCTAGGATTATCGCGTGTTTAAGAAGTCGCCATTGGCGGCTTTTTTGTTTTGATTTTGACTGTTCTTATCCCGTCCAAGAAAAGCAACTCGGATTTCATGCGATTTTATATTGACCGAATGTTCAGTCTTAAATTATATTAGAATCATAATCTGGATGAATCATCCATTGGAGAGAGGAGTTTTCATATGGATTTAGCTTATCAAACTCAAGGCAGTGGGACACCTGTTGTGTTGGTACACAGTCCAGGTGTCGATTCAAGAGAATGGAACTATATTGCCCCGCATTTAGCGCGGAGGCATCAAGTCATCACGTATGATGGTCGGGGAACGGGAAGATCCCCAGCGCCGCAAAAACCAACCAGCTTGGTTGAAGACCTTCGGGCATTGCTCGATCATCTGCAAATTGACAGCGCTTCGCTTGTCGGTCATTCCATGGGAGGGCAGGCCGTTACGGATTTTGCCTTGACTTACCCTTCCAGGGTTGACCATTTAGTATTAATCGCACCATCGCTAACCGGATTCGAGCACGCCCAGCCATTCATCGATTGGATGGCCCAAGTAAATGCATGCGCACCCGATGTTGACCGTCTGGTCGAACAATCGTTGAGCGGGCCTAATTATTGTGTGACGATGTCCAGCTCTGAACGGGACTTTTTGCGCGAGATGCACACGTTGTATATGACCAGAGTGTTTAGTGAGTGGAAGAGCTTCGAGGTGATATGGCCCATGCCGCCAGCGATCGAGCGGTTGGAGGAGCTTACTGCAGGGACTCTGTTTATTCAGGGAACGGTTGAATGGGAGGATATGCAACGAATTGCGGAACAGTTCAAGCGTGTTCAAGACATCCGTTTCGAGGTAATCGAGGGGGCTGACCATATGGCTACCCTGACGCATGCAGACGAACTTGCTGGTTTGATTGCTGCTTTTTTAGCGAGAGGATAATGGGACAATCGCGGCATGAATTACAAGGGAATCAATAAATTTTTTGCTTGATAGAGAGGCAATGCATACACGCAAAAAGCCGCAGAATTGCGGCTTTTTAATGATTTTATACAGTTAGAGTAGATGAAACGACATAAATTCATTGCGACTTGTTTTTCTCTAATAACGGTATGTGGGAGCGACACGGTTCCAAACTCCCCGATCGCCTCGATTCCTCACTTTTTGTCTTTGTTCCCCGGTGCAGACGGTTGCTCTTTTTTAGGCGTTTCCTTGCTCGTCTCAAAGTTAATCGGCGGTAAGCCGTTTGCTTGCCACACCGTTCCTCTACGCTCGTACTCGAATAACTTCTCTATGGCATTCGCAATCTGTGGTCCGACTTCACGCTCAACCAAATACAAGGCCACATCAAGTCCGGAAGTAACACCTCCGCCAGTTACCAAGCGAGGGCCATCTTCCACGATTCTTGCATCGACCGGAATTGCACCGAGAGCCCCTAATGCACCCATGCCAATCTGATTGGTGACAGCATATCTGTCTTTCAACAATCCATCCATAGCCAGCAGCAATGAACCTCCACACACGGTAGCCACCGTAACGTCCTTATTATTCATAGCTTGTTTCATCATCGTTGTTAACCCCGTATCCTTAGCCTGCCTCAATATGTTGGGAATAGCATCTGCGGTATTCCCCGCTGGCTTCCCCGAAGCGCCAGGAACTACAATAACCCCGGAACGATTAGGGTCTAACACATCTTGCGCTTCGAGGGCAGGTCCATTCAGCCCGCTCGGTACCGAACGCTTACCTTCTGCAGATACTAATTCTACAGTGACTTTTCCACCAGTGTACATTCCGGCAGCAGCAAATACTTCATATGGCGCTAATGCATCCAGCAGATCAAACCCATCGAATAATACGATTTGTACATGCACGCTTTTACCCTTGGATGGATCTGGGTTCTTGTTTCTTTCTGCGCTTGCTGCGGGGGCTAATAGACATAGAACGAGCGTTAACGACGTGAGTAAACTAAGTATTTTTTTCATCCTGATACCAATTCCTTTCGATTTGTTCTGATGATGATTTCAGGAATAACTAGCAGCAGCGCAATCGAGCCGTAAACGCCGATGGTGTAGCTAGTAGGGTAAACGTACCCGAATCCCTGATGAAAAAGGGAAGTAATGAGATGGATCAACATGTTTGTGAAGCAAAAGGCATAACTACGAATCATCCAGTTGCGATGTCGAACGATCCTTTTCCTCTTGATTTGCACGAGCGCCGTAATGGTGATAACCAGCCAGATCATATTCAGCAGATTGAATCCCATACTGCTTATTTTGCCGCCTGTCGCGTAGGGGGCCATATATCCGGAAGTTAGCACAACCAGAAGTACGGATACGATATATACATAGCCGTTTATGCGATGCAGCCTGCGGCTTCTTTCAAATATTCGATTCGAAAAGTTAATCAGTCCCGATGCCATGGCCACACATGCGAATGCAACATGAACGTACATGACATTAAGCCAGACCGGGAGATTGAGTTCGCGCTTCAGCCCGGACTTATGGCTTAAAAATCCCGAAGCATCTGGATCGATCCAATAGTTTTTCACCAAGGCGTGTAGTATAAATAGAATGCTGACACAGGCCAGCAATAGATATAACGATTTTCGTTTTTTCATCCGTTCGCAACTCCCGAAGCTCCATATTTGATACACACCATTTCTGAATACGGAAAAACACGATCGACATACATACCTGGAAGCCAGAGCGCGTGTATGCCGTGGATTTTCTTTCTTACGATTAGGTAACCCGATTTCCTGTTAACTTGGATGCAGGCAGTAAGCCAGCTTTGGCTATACCGACCATGTGATCTCCATCGGCGACAACTTCAAACTTGAGATTCAAGCGCATGGGTTTCGTGATTCGTAGTGACCAGGCCAGCTTGTTATCCTGAAGTACAGGGTTCATAAACTCAATGGTTTCATCCCCCTGCGTTGCCGTGCCATGGATCAAATCGTCCCTTGTCAATATAGAGAGCTTGACCTCCATCTTCCCGACGGGCGTAGCGAGGGTGGTCTCCCAATCCCCGTCGAAGACCGATGCCTGTATGATTTTGTTATGCTGGGAGCTGGGCGTGGGTATCATTGCTGTTTTGTTCAACGCGGCATTTGGTTCGTCGCTCGTCACTGATTTATTAACGTTAGGCTTTATCCCTGTATCCTTCCAAACCGTGCCTCTTCGTTCATATTCGAATAATTGCTCAACCGCGTGAGCGATACGAGGCCCAAGTTCACGTTCCACCAGATATAGCGCTACATCGAGTCCTGAAGTTACACCGCCACCGGTAACCAGATTGCCGTCGTCCACAACGCGAGCCGAGATGGGAACTGCTCCGGTTGCACCAAGTAAGTCCATGCCCAGATGGTTCGTTACCGCCGGCCGGCCTTCTAAGAGGCCTCCCATTGCAAGAATCAGGGCACCGCCACAGACCGTAGCGACTGTAATGTCTTTTTGCTGGAGAGCCTGCTTGATCATGCCAGTCAATTCGGTACTCATGGCCCGGCCCAGAATAGCCGGAACCGAATCGGGCCCATCTCCCTCGACGTCGCCGGACGCGCCAGGTACGAGAATGATGCCCGCTCGTTCAGGGTCCAGTCTGCCACTCGCTTCAATCCTCAACCCGTTGATGCCGCTGGGCACGGATCTTGGTCCCTCGGCGGTGACCAATTCTACGTTTAACGCATTTTCAGCATTCATGGCTGCAGCACAGAATACCTCGTAAGGCGCTATCGCATCCAGAAGGTCGAAGCCGTCAAACAACACAATTTGAACGTTAAGCATCCATAAATCCTCCAAGTCTCTATTTAGTCAAAAGATCTTTCAGCTTGCGATACTCCGTCTCATCAATTTCACCATTGGCCATTCGGTTCTTCAGAATCATAGCGATGTCATTCTTTTGATGACCGTTTTTGTAACGATAACGAATCGCGTATACTCGAACCGCCAGGAAAGAAAACAGCGTGAGACAAAACAAAGCGCCGAAAGGAAAGAACGAGAAGGCGTTATTTTCCAAACCCATATGTATACCTCCTTTATCAAGGTGTGCGGGACGATCACCCGAAGTTGGGGCTGGTCGTGTGCGCAAATAGAAGCATACCAAACGAATATCTCAAACAAAGATGAAAAAAGGTCACAAAAGTATAAACAAATCATCACAATACATCCGCTCGCATTAGTTCTTATTAAAAAAAATGATAAACTAGGAATGCAAAGGTGGGATAAACATGAGCGAATCAAAGACGATTCTGGTTGTAGACGACGACCAGGATATTGTTGAGCTATTAAGGGATTTTCTAGAGAATGACCACTTTCAAGTGAAAACCGCTTGCGACACCGCTCAAGCGTGGGACATATTTAAGGAAAGCTCTGTTGATTGTATTGTTCTTGACATTATGATGCCGGGACAAAATGGATTTGAGTTTTGCCGCCGGATTCGGGCGGAGAGCAATGTACCAATCCTGTTTTTGAGTGCTCGCAGCGATGATGTGGATAAGATTCGAGGCCTTACTCTCGGAGGCGATGATTACATCGTCAAAACCGCTTCGCCGGGTGAGATCGTTGCCAGAGTAAAAGCCGTATTGCGGCGCTCCGCTTCCCCACAACCATTGGATAACAGGGTCTTGGATTACGGCCGCATCAAGTTAAACCTGTCCACTAGAGAAGTACTAGTGGATGGAAACAACATCGTGCTCACACCCAGGGAATATGAGCTGCTGCGGTTATTTGCGGAACATCCGAGACATGTTTTCTCCTATGAACAATTACTTGCAAAGTTTTGGGATGGGGTGGGCGACAGGCATACAATTCGGGTCCATCTTAGTCGGCTTCGCGAGAAAATCGAAGCTGATCCGAATAAACCGCTATTCCTGGTCAACGTATGGGGAGTAGGGTATCGCTTTGAGGGAGGGTAATATGAGGTCACTCCGCATTCGTACGTTTACTATGCTTTGCTTCTTCTTTATCCTCTTATTGCCGTGGATATTCTTTGTTACTGCGCACTTTATGGAAACCAAGACACTTAGCTTCGAACAAGGTCGGCTGCAAAACGAGACCCTGCAACGAAATATATCGGAAATGACGCAGCGAATTGAATCGGACACAGACCAATGGACAGATCCAGTCTGGCAAAACCAATTGTATTCCGCGCTTCGTGAAGCGAAGATGGATGTGCTCATTCAATCCGCAGAAGATCGGGAAATTTATCGTTCCAACCCTGACCGACGAGGCACTAATTTATCAACCGAGCGGTTCTCCGTCATCGAGGACGGCCAGCTGCTGGGAAGGGTTATTCTGTACTTACCTAAGTCTAATCAATTTCAAGTGATGTCGGCTTTTGTCGGGCTGCTGCTTGCGATCTTTGTTGTCGGAATGGAAATGAGGCGATTCGTTCTCAAACCACTCGAGAAGATGGGAAATGCAGCAAGACAAATTGCAACAGGGGATTGGGATGTTCGGTTACCCATGTCCAGGGTCACCGAAATCGCTGAAGTCCGCGATGGATTCGATGTTATGGTCAAGGGACTTGAGCAGTCCTATCGAAAACAGGCTGAACTGGAAGAGGAACGCCGATTCGTCATTGCGGCTGTTGCGCATGATTTACGGACACCGTTGTTCGCTTTGCGAGGCTACTTGGATGGTCTGGAGCAAGGGATCGCTCAATCTCCGGAGAAAATAGTCCAATATGTTGCAGTCTGCAAGGACAAATCGGCCCAATTGGATCGTTTGGTAGAGGATCTTTTCACTTTTACAAAAATGGAGTATGTGGAGTCGCAACTGAATAATAAAACGGTGGATTTTAACCAGGTCGTCCGGAATTCGATGGATAGTCTGAGTCCGCTGGCTCGGCAAAAAGGAGTTTCCATCTCGTTCCATGTAACGAATCGGTGCATCATCCATGGAGATATGCATTTATTAGAGCGAGCCATGAACAATCTTCTGGATAATGCCGTAAGACACACATCTGCGGGTGGTGACATCGAAGTCCAGTGTAATAAAGTTGGTGATATGGTTAAGTTTACGATACGCGATACCGGGCCGGGCTTCTCTGGGGAAGAGCTTGAGCGTGTATTTGAACCTCTATATCGCGGGGAAGCATCCAGAAGTCGTTCAACCGGTGGCAGCGGATTAGGCTTAACCATTTCACAAAGAATTGTTAGGCAGCACGGAGGCGAACTCGCCGCAAGCAACCATCCGGAAGGAGGAGCACTGCTTGAAGGATGGCTACCTGCAGCAGCTTCAGGACAGTTGGAATCGAATGGTTTTTAGTCGTTCATATTATTCATTGCACGTTGAAAAAGCCGCGAAAATGCGGCTTTTTGGTTTTGAAGGAAACAAATGCGTATCCCTCCGGACATTTCCTCCTTTACAGAGGGGGGCATGAGTTCAATACAACTTCTTGCATTGTGTTGAGTTCCCAATCAGCCGGATTTGGATGAGCGAGGTCTTTTGATTAAAATAATCAACGCTAGAATCAAAGGGAGCCAGATCTGGAAGATAGGAAAATGGTATTTCAAATTTTGAGCAAACCCGATCCAGATATGATAAATAAAGTTCGGAGAGACGAACGAAATGGTAAAGATGAAAGCACCCACGATCACGGTTGTTTTTTTATGGCTGACATTGATCAGGCTGGAAAGACCGAGTACGGCGCCGAGGTAGAATGCGGTCATTTTAACGAATATGCCAATATAGATCAGCAGGATGATTAACGGGTCCAGACGCTCCAGAAAATCGGCGATTTCAATGAGACGAACCGACCGAAGCAGCGGAAAAGTCGATATGCTCGTTATGGTGGGATCCAGAATCGCAAGATTTAATATATTGAATATCAATAAGAAGATACCTACGAATATATAGGAGGACAAGGATGCCTTGGACAGCGTTTTCTTGTCTTCGAGATGACTCCAAAACATGAGAAATACTACGATCTGACCGAACGGAAAACTAATCACCTCCGGCAATGATGCTCGCAGCACGGGCAGGATTCCGTTTTCTAATATGGGCATAAGGCGCTCAAGATGAATGATATTCGAACCGATGAACATGAGAACGATCAGGATATACCCGATCAACGTGAAAGGAAGCAGGAATTCGGTGACGCGAAAGAATACCTCAATGCCTTTCCATACGGCATAACCGGACAGCAACACCATTAAGAGAATCAGGAAGTACAGCGGTGTGCTGGGGAGAAAGGAGATATTGATAATGTCCGCGAACTCGCGGGTATTCCTCATGGATTCATACGCAAAATAAACGATATAGGCTGCAGTAATGATGGAACCGATATATTTGCCGAAGTGCTGATTTAAAATTTGGGGAAGAGCATGCTCCGAATTTTGGTTCTGGATATATAAATAGATGAACAGCAGTAACATTCCCGTGATCATTGCAACCAGCACGACCAGCCACGCATCTTGTTTAGCTTCAATCCCCAGTTCATACAAAGGGGTGCTGCCGATCATAAACAAGATGGTCATGGCAATGATTTGGTATTTACCGATCTTCTCCATTTGGGACCTCCTTGTTATAGGTATCGATAGCGTTCTACTTATTGGGTTCGATCAAATTCGAGAACGGTTTATTGATCATATTCGTGTGTTCAACGGTGACTTTTACATTCAGTTTGAGTTCCAGTTTCTGGAGGGGTCTCTCCGAATTTGTAAGGTGTTTGCTGGCTGCAGGATACTTTCTGTGAATCATATCCATGAAACCAACTACGTCCACATTCAAATCCTTCATTCTCTTCCACGCAGCCAGCACTTCATCCTTGATCTGCTCGGCAATCGTATCCTCGAGTTTCGAAATAACGTCCGGGTTCGTCAAATCCATCGTACAGCTGGTTTCATCAAGCGCCCCCACTGTTTGAATATGGATCATCATGGTGACCGAACCGTTGACCATTTTGGGGTCCACTTGGGTCGAGGATTGGATGACTCGGTAACTCGACAACCGGGAAGCGTCTCGATCGCTGCATGGGGTAACAATGATAAGGTTTTTGACGCTGTTCGAGAGCCAAGCGACGCCTCTGCTTTCTTTACGCTTCATCCATCCTACCAGCTTGTCTCCTCGAAATACGCCCAAATCGCCAAGTTTGAGTACCGCTTGATTACGCGTTGACTTTAAGGCATCCAAGTTAGATTGTTCCTCTTGATTGCCGGATACCCTTAACTCTGGAGCCATGGCGCTTTTGTACGGATTGGCGACCATGGATGCAAAATCAATCAATTTAATATTTTTTACTTGGGACAGATTTTCTTGTCCTTGGGTAATGACCCGTTGAATCGCGTTTCCTGTTATTTTCTCTAATGGAATGAGCACTTCCAATAGATTGGAGGCTTTATCCTTGGTCAGGAGAACCGACATCGTTTCCCGACTTTCCACCGGACGGAGGAAAAAATCAAGGATTTGCCGTACGCCTTCATTCCGAACGACTTGTTCATTGATAATCAGTACGGAGTTATGGGCAAAAAACAGCGCGCGCGGCGCTTCCAAATTCGCGTTCTGCATGGCTTCGCGAATGGTCTTGCCCCTGGTGGAGAAGATGGTGATCGGAGATTGGCTTCCCCCGGCTCCGCCGCCGGTCTGGGTGGCGATGGACTGCGGAATGACGACTTGGAAGGAGATGACCCATTCATCCTCGCTGCGGTCTATGGACGTCGCCGATACAATACTAAGCGAGTTTAACTCTTGACTATCCCAGCAACCATTGAGCAGCAGTGAGGCAGCCAACATGAGAATCACGAGATTCAGCTTCCGGTTCATCTGTTCTTCACCTCCGAGTTATACCGGTTATATATTATTTCTTGCCATCGGAAGGCGATGGACGCTGGTTCATTTTTTGCCGTTTCGCGTTAGTACGGTTGATAAGGGTCGGTCTTGTCAGCATGGCCCACCATGGAACACGGACCAGAACGTCTTTTTGGTCTGATGGGATAAATGGAGCGAACGGAGTAAGATATGGCAAACCGAATGAACGCAAGCCGGATAGGTGGATCAGCATGGCGATTAATCCTGCCATAATTCCAAAGAGCCCTAAGGTTGCCGCCAATATCATAAAACCAAAACGGAGCAGTCTGGCGGAGTTGGCTATGCTCACAGAAGGCGCAACAAAGCTCGCGATGGCGGTAAATGCAACGATGATAACCATGGCAGCAGACACTAAGCCGGCTTGTACAGCAGCTTGACCCAGAACCAACGCGCCTACGATGGAGATCGCAGAGCCCATCGCTCTTGGCATTCGAACACCGGCTTCCCTTAATACTTCGAACGTAATTTCCATAGCCAAGGCTTCGACAACGGCGGGAAAAGGGATGCCTTCCCGCTGTGCTGCAAGGCTGATCAGCAAGGTCGTTGGCAGCATTTCTTGATGAAACGTGGAGATTGCAATATAAAGTGAAGGGAGAAGCATCGATACCATAAAGGAAATAATGCGCAACAGCCGCAAAAAGGTCGCGATATCGAACTTTTGGTAGTAATCCTCGCTCGATTGAAACAGTTTGAAGATGGTGATGGGGGCGATCAACGCAAATGGTGTCCCATCAACCAAAACGGCAACTTTCCCTTCCAGAATCGCACCAGCGATAGCATCGGGGCGCTCCGTATTAGTCATGGTAGGGAAGGGGGTGAACGTTGTATCTTGTATAAATTCTTCGATATACCCGCTCTCCAGGATGCTGTCGGTATCGATCTGGTCTAAGCGATTCAATATTTCTTGCACGATCTTATCATTGGCAATGCCATTCAAATACATAACGGCAACATCCGTTTGGGTGACGCGGCCAATCTTGCGGTCCACGATCCAGAGGTCTGGGCTTTTAATCTTACGACGGATTAAGGCCGTATTCGTACGGATATTCTCGGTGAATCCTTCTTTCGGGCCGCGAACAACGGTCTGAGATTGGGGCTCTTCTACACCGCGTTCTTCTCCACCGATAGAGCTGGCGATAATGCCTCGGGATGAACCGTCTATGAGAATGACAGTATTGCCTTCAAGCATAGCGGAGATCAAGGATTCCATATGCTCAAAATCGCTAATGCTGCCTATGGATAAGAAACGGTTTTTGATGATGGACAAGATTTCTGCAGGGTTAGAGGCATGCAGCTTTTCATTGTAATCCTTTGAGGTTAGGGATTCCATAATCGAGTGATTGATGGTGAGCGTATCAACCAGTCCATCGATATAAATGACGGCCAGGGTGCAATCGCTTCCGAACATATGACTTAGGGTGCGAATGATGATATCCCGACTGTGGCCGGTTTGTTCTCTGATTCTATGTAAATTCTGATCCAAGCGGTCGGAGAGACGAGAGGATTCGGCGGGTTGCTCCGTTTGCTCATTATGATGAAGCAGTGCCGTTTTCGAATGGGTTCGCTTTGTTCGTTTAAAAAAGGGCATGGGATCAGCTCGCTTTGACAAGATTCATACGATCTAAAGTTCCCTATTTCGGGTTTAATATTCTTTGCAAGGTGAGGACTTCATCCATATTTGGAGGCAGGTTAGTTTATCTATAAATGTTTTGTAGACTGACAGATCGACGAATCGGTGGTACCTTATCATTAGGATATATCTCGCTAATAAAAGGATGAATGACTTGGAGGCTTAGGGCAGTGAAAAATAAGCTTGAAACACGGATCGAAGGGGATCGCATTGTGCTTCGCCCCGTAAGGGAAGATGAATTAGATGCCTATTTCGGATTATTGCAGGATGACGAGTCTAACCGGTTAACGGGAACGCAGCAGGCGTTTACCAAGGATTCGATTGCGGCCTGGATTCATAAAATCGGATATGCTCATGAGGATCGACTGGATATGATGATTGCGGAGAAGGAAACGGACGGTTTAATTGGTGAAGTGGTCCTGAACGAAATCAACCTCAACAACCGCAGCTGCAATATTCGCATATCGATCTCCGGTCAGCACAGCAATAAAGGATACGGCACGGAGGCCATGAAGCTCATGCTGCGTCATGGTTTCGAAAGTTTACGTCTACACCGTATAGAGTTAGGTGTATATGCGTTTAATCCTCGGGCCATACATGTCTATGAAAAGCTTGGTTTTAAAAGGGAGGGCACTCTACGGGACTCGATATGTTGGGACGGAAGATTCCATGATATGATTTTGATGTCGATATTGGAGGAAGAATATCGGCAATTGCCATAGTTATTCGTATATGCTTTATATCAACAGAACAAAATCAAACAGGTACAAGAAGTCGCCAGTATCGGCGACTTCTTTTTTTGCTATTTAAAAAGGAGTTTCTTTTTCTTAATGAAATGTGATGAGAAACGAAACTTCATGGGGCTCAGCCCAACCAGCAGAATCAAGCTGTATGCCCAGAACAGCCAGGCTGCCAATAGGGGGAGGCTCTGCTCTGAGATTAAAGGGAAAGCGACATCATGGAAAAGAATCGAAAAAATGTCCATGAACATGCCAGGCAGAGCAATCTGGACGGAACGGCGGATACGATCTGAATACGGAACCTTAAGAAATGAGAACAACGGTGCGATGCATCCATAAATTAAAGGGATGGCGGCAGCAAAACTCAAGGCGGTTCTAAACGGGTGCCTGATATCAATCAGCAGGTTCCCCCCATAATGAAAGATGATTGTCGCGATCAGCCAAAGGACGAATCCCCACAATAAGAAAAGACCAGCATGCCGGCTTTTGATCCGTTGTGCGTTCATCGCTTCACCTCATTGGTCATGAAATCAAAAAGCACCTGCAAAGCGGTAAAAACATCCTCCTTCGCAAACTCCTCGTTCAACAAAACCTGCACGGCCAGCCCGTCTATTATAGCATTCATTAAAATTCCCCACTGATCCATGGATATGTTCTTTATGGGCGATTCCCCCCACCGGGCTGTAAGAATATCAGTCAGATGTTTGTTTTCTTCTTGAATCATGGAACCCATTCGGCTGCGGTTCTCTTTGATCTGAAGGCTAGCAGCTAATGACGAGAAAAACAATCGATGGTAAACAGAATGATAATCGCATCTTTCCTTGGCTTCTTGTATGGCTTCTTCAATTGATCGATTGTTTTGCTCCAGTGAAACCCATGAAGCATTACATAGGCTCTCAACGAGTTCAATTATTAATTGCTCTTTGGTTCGAAAATGGTAATAGACCGTTCCCTGGCTGACATTTGCTTGATCGGCCACTGCTTTCAAAGTTAATTTATCCATACCTTTTTCTGCAACACACTTTTGGGCAGCTTCGAGCAGTTCTTGTTTGCTGATGACGTTCGGTTTCGCCATGACCGTTTCACCTTCCTTGTATGTAAGTTATTCAAACAACTAACTCTAATGTATAAAAACTAAGCTTGATTTGTCAAATGGAGGATTGGAATAAAAGCGTAGAACCTCGGTTCTGCGCTTCGTTTAATTGATGTTATTTCATTCTCCACTTGATCTTGATGTCGCTCTTTTACACTCGTCTAGTGAGGGAGGAGAAAACGGATGAAAAAGGGTAAAACGATCATAGCACTTATATGTCTGCAATAGTCATGATTTTGCGGTATAATAACGTTTCGAATGCTGGCTCAGCAAGCTATCGTATGAAGGGAGTCAAGCATGAGGATTTCATTCTATTAAAAGATACGTTCTAAAATCATCATAAACCGTAGTCAAAGGAGCATTATATATGAAGCCATATACTTCTGACCGAATTAAAATCCCGCCAGGATTATGGGAAGGAATACAACAATTAGGGATTTCCGCCCATGCCGTGGCACGCAAAGCGGAATTGCCGCTCACCGTCATTACTGAGCAGGAAGTCACCACCGCCCAATATTTCGCGATCTGGCAGGCCTATTCCGATCTCATGGGGGACACTGCCCAAGGCATCATCCAGCTTGCGACCGCTTTTGAAACGGCGAAATACCCGCCGACCGTCTTAGCTCCTTACCACGCTCGTGACTACCGGGATGCTATAAACCGAATGGCTCGGTATAAGCAGCTATGTCCACCCGAAGGCTTGCTAATCTCCGAGGAGGGCGAACGATGTACCATCGAGCTGGAATGGCTGAACCTAAGCGATCAACCTGGTCCGGCGCTGCTTGTTGGTATTACACTGGCATGTCTTCTGGAGCTTGGACGACGGGGCACAGGTCAACCGCTGACCGCGCAATTGGTTGAATTTTCGCAGCCTATGGGCGATGTACAAGCTCTTGAAGCTTATTTTGGCTGTCGCATCCGGACGGGCGCAAACCATAATCGATTAACGCTCTATCGAAGAGATCTGGACCGACCTTTTATCTCGTATAACGAAGAATTGCTGGAGATTCTGACTCCCGCTCTGGATCGTTCGCTTGATGAACTACAGAGCCACCGCTCCATTACTGACCTGGTCAAATGGATCATGAAACGCAGTCTCACAGGAGGGCGCCCTGACATTCAGTCCGTGGCGAAGGAGCTCAATATGAGTGATCGTACGTTACAGCGCAGGCTGACGGATGCAAATGCAAGCTTCAAGCAATTGTTGACACAAGCAAGACATGAGCAGGCCATCGAGTACTTGGCAGACCCCTCGCTCGATATCAAAGAAGTTGCCTTTTTGATTGGATATGAAGATCAGAACTCGTTCTACCGAGCATTCCGTCTTTGGGAAGGAGATACTCCATCCCATTGGCGCACTGAACATTTTAATAGTCTTTCGCTATCCGAACACCGACAGGATATGCTGACCATGGGTTCATAGCGTTTGGACATCCTAACACAGGTTTCTTTATCAATTACCATTGGCGTGTTATACAAGTACTTTGGCGCGATATGCTAGTTACCCAGCTATCTATACAATGTAATATGAACACTATCCAGAGCACAAAGGAGATATGTTTATATTATGGATATGGGATTAAACAATAAAACAGCGTTGGTTACAGGATCTACGAAAGGGATAGGCAAGGCTATTGCCATTGAACTTGCCAGAGAAGGTGTCCATGTTCTTATCAACGGACGAAATGATGAAGAGGTACAACGAACCGTTAATGAAATCGAGTCGGATTTCCCGAATACAAGTCCTCAGAATGCGACCGCCGATTTGGTGGATATCGGGCAAAGAGAGGCTATATTTGATAAATACCCTCACGTGGATATTCTGGTTAACAATATGGGGATATACGAAATCATGCAGTACGAGGATGTTAACGATGAAGTTTGGGATACCTACTTCCGGACGAATGTGCTTGCAGCCAACGGATTAACCCAATTTTATTTGCCCGGCATGCTAAAAAACGATTTTGGACGTATTATCTTCATGGCGAGTGAAGAAGCCATGATGCCTTCTGGACAAATGCCGCAGTATGCCATGACCAAATCCATGCTGTTATCCTTGGCAAAAAGCTTGTCCAAACTAACGAAAGGTACCGAAGTAACAGTCAATACGATTTTGCCCGGCCCGACTCTCTCCGAGAACGTGCAGCATATTATCGAGGGAATATATGCCAATGAAGATATGAGCTTTGCGGAAAAAGAGAAAGCTTTCATGAGTACAAACCTGCCTCAATCCGAAATTCAACGATTTATTAGGCCGTTCGAAATCGGAAGACTGGCTGCATTCCTGTGCAGTCCTTATGCATCCGCGTTTAAAGGTTCACCAATCCGTATGGATGGGGGAATGGTGCCTACGATTTTCTAACTTATATACATCGGCTATATTAAAAGCTTGGGATCTAAAAGAGATCTCCAAGCTTTTTTAGTATATTCATACGCAGCGTCCCTGATCCGAAGCTGGTTTTTTACTCACCTATTAATTCCAGCCTGGTCATTCTTTTCTGATATACAATTCGAGACAATCCAACGCTGATCTCATATAGAAGGAACAGGGGCACAATGACGAGGATGTCCGACACGATATCCGGCGGTGTAATGGTTACGGCTGCAATCGTCAGCAGCAAATAGGAGATTTTCCGCATTTTAGCTAAGCGGAGCGGATTCAGGATGCCAATCGAGGTCAAGAACATGATAACGACGGGCATTTCGAACAGCACACCAAACGGTACGGTCATATGCACCATAAAACGGAAGTATCTCTCGGCGGTATATGCTGTTATGAACTGGTGCGACAGCGAATCCAGGAAGGACAGGACCATGGGGTATATGACAAAGTAGCCAAAGGCCAAACCCAATAGAAAAAGGGCTCCGATCGCAGGAATGTAAGCCAGGGATGCACGCCGCTCAACAGTACTCAATCCGGGTACGACGAACCGCCATACCTGAAATCCGGCAACAGGCATCGTCACCGCAAGAGCTATAACGCCTGCAATCATGAAGTATACCCAAATCACGTCCGTTGGTCCCAGTATCTGAAGCTGACCCTCCACGTCGCGAGTCAGCATTTCATACAGCGGTTCGACATATAGAAAAGCGGCACAAAGGGCTACCAAAAAGGTGCCCAATGTGATGAGAATCCGCTTGCGGAGCTCTGTTAAGTGCTCTATTATATGCTGCTCCTGTTCTTGCTCGTGCTGGGTCATTTCAATTTATCTCCATCATGGATATCTTCGCTCGAAACCAGTTCACGCGTTGAGTTTTTGAACTCGCTCAGTGTCCGTCCGAAGGCACGGCCCAGTTCAGGCAGCTTCGAAGGACCAAAAATAATCAAGGCGATCAACAGAATGAGGATCAGCCCTGTCACTCCGATGTTTCCCAGAGGCATATGATCAACTCCTTTACTTATTTTTTATCCGATGCCATATGCAGCAGCTCCGAAATATCTCTGGCGATCGACTCGTCGCGCGGCGCATCATGCAGCTTCGAGGCAATTCGGTCGATCAGCGCAGGAGCTTGAGGATTCGTTACCGTTAGAATTTGCACTTCTTCATTAAACATGTTCTTCACTTGCTCTTTGGCTTGCGACATATTATCGTTGTCCACGTTCTTTGCTCCGCTTACTCCTTCATCCGGCTCGCCTTTGCCTGACATTCCTTCCGTCTGACTTAACACCTTTTGCTGCATGTTGTCATAGTGGTTAGAAGAAACGCGTGATTCTGCACGTGCCAGAATAATCGTGTCATTGAGGACAAAAGCTTTCACTCCATCAATGCCCAGACCTGCAAGTCTTGACTGGACATGGGAAGAGACGCCGCCTTCATGCAGGCTGGATGAGCCGATCATGCTGTACACGGACATGCCCATCCCGCTTGTGGTATTGCCATGGACATTGGTTGTTTCGGTTTTCGGTCCATGATAGCTAGGGATCACGTCGGTGCTGTGCAAGTGAACGGCATCGGCATTATTCTGCTCCACGGATTGCGCGTTTTGTTGAATGTCGTCGGTTTGATTTAAGCAGGCTGTTAAAGAAAGAAGCAGTGCCGAGCCCATAATCGGGCCTTTCCACCTGCTCCACAATTGATTCATGAGCATTCGCCTCCATATCGGTTAGTAATTTTATCATGCCCGGATGGAGAATAATGTATGAATGAAATTTTGATGGGGACAATACCCATTATTCAAAAATGAAGAAGAGTAGGGGTGCTGAGAGTTTGAGCGAACAAGACGAACAACAAACCAAACCATCGAAGCCTGACGGCTCGCAGACGATGACACGGCGGAAGTTTCTGAGAAACTCCGGTTATGCCGTGGGAGGTGTCGTGCTGGGCGGTGTACTCGGATATCTTTTGCCGAAGCGTGAAACCCCGCCTGCAGCACCGGCACCTGAACAGAATGATAACAACTACAACCAAGCATTAATGTTCTTTAACCAGGAGCAATACAGGATCACGGAAGCAGCCGTAGAGCGTATTTTTCCTGCGGATGAGAACGGTCCGGGCGCTAAAGAGCTCGGCGCAGCATTCTTCATCGACCACCAGCTGGCCGGTGACTGGGGGTTCAATGCAAGAGATTATATGCAGCCCCCATTCTATGTTGGAGAGAAAACGCAAGGTTATCAGGGCCGATTAAGACGACGGGAGATATTCTACATTGGTCTGCGCGAGATTCAGAACTACAGCCAAAAGAAGTATCAGAAAGATTTCCCCAGCCTGTCACCAGAGGAACAGGATGCCGTGTTAACTGCCTTCCAGAACGATGAGGTCAAATTGACAACGATCTCGGCCAGCGGGTTCTTTAACCTGCTCCGCAGCAGCACATTGGAAGGGGTCTACAGTGATCCGTTGTATGGCGGGAACAAAAACATGCAGGGCTGGACGATGCGTCAATATCCGGGTAACCAAATGGCGTACACGAATATTATCGAGAAGAATTTCACCGTCATCCCGCCGAAGAGTTTAAAGGATCACCTATAACAGCTCATCTATAGCGAAAGGAGTACGCATATGGCCAAAAAATTACCGAAAACGGATGTTGTCATTATCGGCGTCGGCTGGGCTGGCGGGATTATCGCCTCGGAATTGACCAAGAAGGGTTTATCTGTCGTCGGTTTGGAAAGAGGTAAAGAAAGGGTAACGGAAGACTACTACATGGCTCACGATGAGCTCCGTTACGCGCTTCGGTACGATTTGATGCAGGACCTTTCCAAAGAAACGATTACATTCCGGAGCACCGAAAAAATACGTGCACTACCGATGAGGCAGTATGGATCGTTTCTGTTAGGGGAGGGACTTGGGGGAGCCGGCGTGCACTGGAACGGGCAAACGTTCCGTTTCCTTCCCTACGATTTTAAAATCCGGAGCATGACGGAAGAACGATATGGGAAAGATAAAATACCGCCGGAAATGACGATCCAGGACTGGGGCATTACCTACGATCAGCTCGAGCCGTTTTTTGATAAGTTCGAGAAGACGACCGGCATCTCCGGCGAGGAAAATCCCTTGGCAGGAAAACGTTCGAATCCTTACCCGACACCGCCTATGCTGCACACGCCATCCATGAAGATGTTTGCGGATGCTGCGAAAAACCTGAAACTCAATCCGTATACGGTTCCTTCAGCCAATCTGTCGGAAAGCTATACGAACCCGGATGGCATTTCTCGAGCGGCTTGCCAGTATTGTGGATACTGCGAGCGGTTTGGCTGCGAATATGGCGCGAAAGCGGACCCTGTCGTTACCGTGATACCTGTTGCGAAAAAAACCGGAAAGTTCGAAATCCGCACCCATTCCTATGTTCGTAGAATTTTGCATAAGGGCGGTAAGGCAACGGGCGTCATGTACACGGACCTAACGACCGGTGAGGAAATCGAACAGCCGGCCGATATCGTCGTCTCGACGGGATATGTATTTAACAATACCCGTTTGATGCTTCTCTCGAAAATCGGCAAACCATACGACTCGTCCAGCGGGACGGGCGTGATTGGCAAAAACTATGCCTATCAGGTCATCAAGGGGAATGCCGCCGGATTTTTTGAGGACAAATTCAATCTGTTTGCCGGTGCAGGTAGCCTAGGGATGAGCGTGGACGATTTTAACGGCGACAATTTCGATCACTCGGACCTGAAGTTCATTCATGGAGGGAATATTGCCCATACGGTAACCGGCCAACGACCTATTCAAAACAATCCGGTTCCGGAGGAATCACCGCGTTGGGGCAAAGAATTTAAGGCGAATTCCTTGAAGTATGCCAACAGTGTACTGACCGTAGGGTCTCAAGGTTCCTCGATGCCTTATCGGCATCATTACCTGGATTTGGATCCCACCTATAAGGACGCATTCGGAGACCCGTTGATTCGAATCACGTTTGATTTCGAAGAGCAGGATCGCCAGTTGGCCAGGTATCTTTCCGATCGCTGCGCGGAGATTGTGCAGGAGATGGGAGGCCAGAATATCATGAAATTGAAGGAACTGGGACCTTACGAAATTACGACATACCAATCGACTCATAATACCGGCGGGGGGATTATGGGAGAGAACCCTGGCAATTCGGCCGTCAACAACTACATGCAAATGTGGGATATGGAAAACTTGTTTGTGGTAGGCGCATCCGCTTTCCCGCATAATAGCGGCTATAATCCGACCGGCACGGTCGGGGCTCTTGCTTATCGCACAGTGGATGGAATTATGGAATACAGCAAAAAGGGCGGACTGTTAGTATAGCTTGCATTTTACAAAAGGAGGCAGTTTCAACCATGTTCAGAAAAGGATTACTGTTAGTATTGCTATTGACTTTTGCTCTTGCTGTGGTGGCATGTGGTGGTAATGATGCAGCAGATCCGGCTCCGGCTCCTGCAGAAAACGGCGGACAAGCACCAGAGGAAGGAGCAACCGGCGGGGATGCCAACAACGATGCAGCTATGACGCTGTACAATGCCAACTGCATGGCTTGCCATGCTACCGACTTAGGCGGGGGCGGAAATTTCCCCAGCCTTCAAAATGTAGGCTCCAAGCACGATGCCAGCGAAATTGCAGGTATCATTTCGAATGGGCGGAATGGAATGCCGGCATTCCAAGGCAGGCTGACGGAAGACGAAATTAATGTGCTGTCCCAATGGTTGGCTGCCAAAAAATAAGGCGAACAGGATATGAAAGTGTGAGGACCCTCATGCTACAATGCAGATATAAATCGCGTTGTAGTCATGGGGGTTTTCTCACATGGTTACAGCGTAAGAATGGAACACTTTTGGAGGTGGACTGTGAAGTCATGACAGAGATGTTCGTATCCTCCTATAGCACATGCTCGATAAAGTGCCGGACGGTGGTGTGCTTTTTTGCCGGTGTCCTGACCTATCGAAATAATTTTGAAGATGCTGCAAGCGAGGTTGCCCGAAGATACCCGAATGCCAAAATCTTGATGATCTTTCCTTACGGGAAGGCAATCGGCATATCGGGTTCCTCGTTAGTCCGTCTACTGGCCCGGCAGCTTACGCAAGTCGGCTATGATTTGGTTCGAGAGCAGTCTCAGCGGGTTATGGAAGCAGGACAAATCATCCATGAGCATGCAGCTGGTGCGAAGCAGCTGATCCTGATCGGGCACAGCGCTGGAGGCGTGATCGCTTATAAGGCAGGGCTTTATTTGGAGGAGAAGTTTAATTATCGGGGAATCCATGTGTTTGCTGTAGGATGTCCAAGGTTTTATTTGAAGGATATTCCTTACAATGACCGGTTTACATATATCACGGGTCAGAATCCGGACAGGATCACTAGAATTGGCAGTTGGCGCAAGCCGGGTTCCAGGGTGTACCGTGGAAGGCCGGGGCGTGAGATTCAACTGGATTTTAATCCGGATCATCAAGGATGGCGGTTTCATGCCTCTTATTTTCTGAAATCGGCCTGGACGGATTCAAACGAAGCATTCCATACCAATTCAGTCGATCTTATATCCAAAATCCATGAATTGCACCCTAAAAAGTAAACATTACGTAATAAATATTATGTAAACAATATAGATTGCGATTGTTAGGGAATTCTAATTGATGATTCAATAGGATTGGTAAGATAGATATTGTGTTACTAAAATCTTTTTGGTTTATATTCTCTAAGACGGTTGATATTGGAATAGTTCGATGCTACTATAGAACTATATTTTTATAAGTCTTAAGGGGGATAAACGTAGAAGTGGAGAAAAAAAAGTCGAAATTCAAAAAAATACTGTTAATTATTGTGGGGGTTCTTGTCGTTTTATTCGTCATTGGCACACTATCCGACAATTCCTCATCCAATTCGGGTAACAGCACAACAGCGAAGAGTGCAAGTACTAGCGATACTAGTGATCATGAAGCAATATTTGCCGAAGCACAGGATTTATTCAAAAAAGGAAACTATATTCAAGCCAATGCAGCTGTCGACGAAGCTATCAAAGCTGAGAAAAAGGATGAATATACGAAACTGAAAACCGATATAGAGTCTAAGATCAAGAATCGGAAAACGGAACTGGAGGCAAAATTTGAAATTGAAGAAGATAAAGTCGAAAATATTACCTTTATCTCGCCATCCACGGGTGTGACCAAAGGATTGAACTTCTATCCTTATATCGGCGTAAAGGATTCCAAAAAATACATAATCTTACGAGTTGGGTATCAGGAGGACGCTTCGAAAGCCTTGTTTGTGTTTACCAAAGTGAAGGTCCGTGCAGGAGACAAACTGCAGGAGCTCGACTTCAATCCGATGGATAAAGTAAATGATGTGGATCTTTTTGGTTCTGGAATGACCGAACTAGTGGATATCAATGTAGATAAAAAAATTGAAGACCTACTTGGTAACGTGATTCCAGCAAATGATGAAATCATTGTACGATTTGAGGATATATCCAATAAATCGACGGACTACACTTTAACCAAGAATCAGAAGCAAACGATAGCGGATATTATCGAATATTACAATTATTTGGATTAGTCCACACTGCCAACCGTTGTCTGTGTACTCATATCATACGTTCCAAAGAGCCGAATTCCCTAGAAGGAATTCAGGCTCTTTGTTGCTTTACAGCTGTATATTCGTCTGATGATTTTTACGGAATTTCAGGGGAGAGAGACCGATTATGGTTTTAAACGTGCGCCCGAAATGGGTTGAATTCTCGAAGCCGACGCTTTCGGCGATATCCGAAACTTGCATATTGGATTCTTTCAACAAATGACACGCTTGCTTGATCCGTACGTGATTCACATACTCGATCAGGGTAAACCCCGTCGATTCCTTGAAGGTTCGGCTAAGATGGGAGGGACTTACATGGAACCGGCTGGTGAGTTCCTCTAAAGTGAGGGGCTGGTCGTAGTGGTGATTGATAAAGTGAGCTATATGGGAGATACGCTGATGAACCTGGTTGGTAGAGATAGTTATGTATTGGCGGCCGCTGTTCAGAATACGGTGGATGAACACCAAAAGCTCGGATAACAGGATTTTGAGATAGAAATTCGACTCTTGGGATTCGTTAGCCGATTCGGCGGCCATCTTCGCAAAGAGCCCTTCGACATACCCCTGTTCCTGACCCTTTAACCGGATGGAACCGGAACCTGCTTGGAAAGGGGAGAGGGGATGAAAAGACGGATCCTCGGTCAACAACCCGCCTAAAAAACTCTTCTTGAAAGAGCAGGGTTACTCTTTCGAATGGGGCACCGTTAGGATTGATCAGACGGTGTCCGTCGTTCTTGCGAATGAGCAGCATAGAACCGCCCACGAGCTGAAACGGCTGGCTTCCAATACAATAATGCAGCTCGCCTGAGACAATGTACAGAATTTCATAAGCGTCGTGATAGTGGAATGAAGGAATACTCGATCGGGATTTGCTCTCTCGACTGATATAAAAGGGATCGGAACAAAAAAAGTTGATGTCAAATCACCTCTCACGAAATCCGGCTAGGTCATGATGTCCTCATTGTACCCGAAGCCTGTTGAATTGTTAATCAAAATAACAGCAGGATATGTTGAAAATGGCCATTTTTAAATAAGATTCCGCGAGAATCCCAAGAAAACATAGGATATATTCAAAAAGGCGGGGTTCATATCGAATCCCCAAGCCAAACCGTTCATATTGAACGGGAAAGGGGTTGCAAAGCATGCGAATCAAGAAGAAAAGAGGACGGAATGCAAAGCGAATGTTCTTATTGTTTTTAGCATTATTGTTGATCCCCTGGACATTGCCGGCAAATTCTCATGCCGACTCCGTGACGTCCAAGCCCGAGCTAGCCTCTGATGGACCGGGGAAAGCGGCAGAAGCCATAATCGCCGAATGGGTCTTCAAGAACAAGGGAGAAGGAGGCATCCATCCTGCAACCGGAGGACTCAACAAGTCTTCCTCCATCCTCCAACAGGTCGGAGGATATTTTGAATACTACGACAGTAAAGCCCAAGACATCAGCTATCAGGGCTGGGACAATGGCCAGGGCAAGAAATATTGGTTGGCCATGGTTCCTACGTCAGCCTACAAGAATGTCAAACTATCCTCGGAGCAAAGCTCTTCGGGTTCTGCGCCTAACGATTTCAAAGTACAGGTAAGCACCGACCGAACGGTATGGACTGATGTTCCGGGAGGCACTGTACAGATGAATATCGTTTCGAGTTACAATTGTCCGAATCAATCCTGCTTACTCCGCAACCTCCCCCTGCCGAATGCAGACGATAAGCAAATGCTGTATATCCGCTGGGTGGTTAACTCCAATAAGCCAACCAACCCCAAAGATAATCCGAATGGCATTGGATCGGGAGGTTCCAGTAAAATTCGGAACATTCGCGTAACCGGGGAACCGATATCCGGAACAACGCCTGAACAGCCTACCATCGACGTATCCTATGTGCCGGAACAAGGTGCCGAAAAGGTAGCTGTGACAACGCCGATTGAGGTTAAGTTTAACAAACCGATCACGGTAACGGCCAAACAGGACATCACGGTACGGGATGGCCAGAATCAGCCTGTTTCAAGCATTGCCGCCGAAGTCATAAACCAAACGACCTTACGCATTGGGCATGGCGGATTAGGTCAAGGGAAGAGCTACAGGGTAACAATACTCCAAACCGCGGTCCAAGGAAAAGACGGCTCCCCTCTGCTTCGAAATATCGAGTGGAGCTTTACGACTGTAGGAGCCGTCTCTCAGCCGAAACTTATTAACATGACCTTGAACGGAGATCCAAAAACGAGCATGGCTTTCGCCTGGTACACGGATACGTCGGCCGCAACGAAAGTCCAGGTTGCCGAATCAACGGGAACCGGAAACTTGTTTCCGAAAGAGGGATTTCTTGAATTCACCGGCTCCTCGGAGGAAATTTCGACGTATATGACCAAGAGCGACAGAACGACCGGAAAGAAGAAAAAGTTTTTCAGCCATAAAGCAAGCGCGAATGGATTAAATCCGGGAACGGATTATGTATTTCGGGTAGGCGATGGTTCAATATGGAGCTCCGTTGGATCGTTCACAACCGATACGACAACACCGCAGCCATATCGGTTCATCGTGGGAGCCGACTCTCAAGCCTCAAGCAAATCAGGCTTTGAACCATGGGCGGATACCTTCAAGAAAGCCTACGAACATATGGGCAACCCCAAATTTCTGATCAATGCCGGCGATCTGGTCGATAATGGCGACTTGGAGGAGCAGTGGCAGTGGATGCTCGGACTCGCGCAGGAGCATCTGATGAAAGTGCCATTTGTACCCGTACTGGGCGGACACGAAGTATCGGATTGGGACGGGGATGCCACGACGCCGAATAATAACTTTTACAACCATTTCAATCTGCCGCGGAAAGTGATGGATGCGACTCATGACGGGTCGGTTTATTCTTTTGAATACGGCGACGCGCTTTACATGGTGTACAACTCGCAGTTTGACGGCAAGCTGAATGAAGACGGCTCCGTCGATTGGGACGACGATCAGCATGAACAATTTTGGAACCAGATTGATTGGATGAGGAACACGGTAGCGAAGACCGACAAGAAGTGGAAGTTCGTCACGCTTCACAAAGCGCCTTATGCAGCCGGCGATAATTCCGCGCAATGGGAAGGGGATCGTGTTGAATTTTACAGAAAAAATCTGATTCCTGTTTTTGACGAGCTTGGCATCGATATGGTGTTCGAGGCTCACGATCATATGTACATGCGTTCCTTCCAAATGTATGGGGACAAGGTCATCGATCCGAAAAAACTGGAAAAAGACGAAGCAGGCAACGTCGTCAATCCTCAAGGAACGGTGTATTTGATGTCCAACGCGTTCGGAAACAAATTCTATTACAAGAACGAGCCGTATGACGACTACTTCGCAGCGATTAACAACCAGCCGAAGAAAAAAATGTTTACGGATGTGTCGGTTTCAGATCAAATTCTGAAATTCGATGCCTATACGGCTGCTATTGAAGATGAAGGAAAGAGCGGATACGGGAAAAATGGGCTCAAGGTATACGATCATTATGGTATCAAACGAACAGACACCAAACCGAATCCGGTAGAGGGAGCACAGGTTAAGCTCCAAGGTACCAAGGCTACGTTGACCTGGAAGACACCATCTTCCAGCAATGAGCAGGTAAGAGGATTCCGTATTTACGAACAGGATGACAAGATCAGCAAACATTGGAGCCTTTATGTGCCAGTGAAGTCGGGAACGTCGCAGTACAGCGTCGTTATCGACAAATTGAATCCGGATATCCAATATAATCTGGTGATCAAGTCTGTTGGCAGAAGAGATAATTCCAGTCCAGTCACGGTAAGCACTTCGGATCACACCGAGGGGAATGAGCCTCCATCTGCTGTGGATGGTTTGGCGGGCAAAGGTGTTTCTCCTTTCCAAATCGATCTGACCTGGAGAGCGTCTTCCGGCAATGCGCCGGATCGGTATCATATTTATCGCAACGACCGTCACGTTGGAACAACCAAGGAAATAACATATGCCGATACCGGGCTGACGCCCGACACGGAATATCGGTACAAGGTGACTGCCGTCACTAGGGGAGGCGTCGAATCACTGCCGTCTGCAGAAATTCGCTTGAAAACGATGACATCTTCGCAAGGCACCGGGCCTTACAAACCGTTCCCGCAGCATACAGCCTACAGCTCCGGCTCGATCAAGCCGAATCATGTGCAACAAGCGCAGCTGGATGCGACCGTTGCCCGGCTGTATGATGAATGGAAGCAGAAATATTTGAAAAAGAAGCCGTATCTCCAATCCTCGGAGCCGGATCAGTACTACGTCTGGCATGCCGACGGGGACTGGTTTCAAGAGGAGTATGACGAGGAGCTGAAAGTCAATTATCAACCCATGACCGTTTCGGAAGCGCACGGATACGGGATGCTGATCACCGCACACATGGCGGGTCATGATCCTAAGGCAAAAGCTTATTTTGACGGACTATATCGATATTTCAGAGCACATCCGAGCAAGATCAACCCGGAGCTAATGGCTTGGAAGCAGGGTGACACAGGTCAGGCCGTCGTAAATGTCGGCGGTGTTGATTCGGCCACAGATGGCGATATGGATATCGCATACGCTTTGCTCCTTGCGGATCGCCAGTGGGGAAGCGACGGTGAGATCAATTACCTGTCCGAAGCCAAAAAAGTAATCGATGCGATCATGAAGAGCGATGTCAATCACGCCGAGTGGACGTTGAAGCTTGCTGATTGGGTGAGCGACGACGATGCTAAGTATGGCAGCGCTACGCGTCCTTCCGATTTTATGCTTCAGCATTTGAAGGACTTCAAAAATGCGAGCGGAGACGCCAATTGGGACCGGGTCATCGACAAGACCTATTCCATTAGCGAAGGAGTATACAAAAAGTACAGTCCGAATGCGGGGCTGCTGCCCGACTTTGTGGAGAAGAAAAGCGGCAGCTATGCACCGGCAGATCCGGAATTCCTGGAGTCTGAAACAGACGGGGATTTCAGTTATAACTCTTCGCGCATTCCTTGGCGGCTCGGTACGGACGCTCTTATGACCGGGGAAACCCGTGCGAAAGAGCAGCTAAATAATATGACGTCATGGATTCGCCAAGTGACGGGGGATGATCCGGGTAAAATATATGGCGGCTACAAGCTGGACGGGTCAAAAGCACTCGTGGATTATACAGATACCTCATTTTCTGCGCCGATGATGGTCAGCGCCATGATTAATCCGGCGAATCAGCAGTGGCTCAACCGATTATGGGACCACAACGCCTCCATTTCTACGAACGATGACGTTTATTTTGGAAATACGCTGCGTCTCCTAAGCATGATTGTTGTTTCGGGTAACTGGTGGTCACCGACCATCGCGGATACCGAAGCGCCGATCCAGCCAACCATCGAAGAAGCGGTAGTCGTATCCGATTCATCCGTGGAACTCAAGTGGACGCCTTCATTCGATAATGCGGGAATTGCAGAGTATAAGGTTTATCGGAATAATACCGTCATTGGAACGTCGAATACGACGGATTATAAGGATAGCGGCTTGACGCCGAATACAACGTATCAATATTTTATCGTTGCTTACGATACCTCAGGTAACATGTCCAAAATAAGCAATGTTAGAATCGTCTCGACGGGGAAACCATGAATGTAATGCGATGATGGCCATCCCAAGAGCACTGTACTCGTATTAATCGTAAAAGCTGGCGGCAATCACATCGAGATGAATAAAGAGCCTGGGGCCACCACCCGGGCTCTTTATTGTCCACTCTCGAAAACAATCTGTTAACCGTTGTTAAGGAATAAAAAGTATTACAACGATCATGCTTCCTTCTTAACTTTGCGAATTTCTTAAGTTGTTTCCTTAGCAGAAAAGGTTATACTTATCAATAGGTTAATTTGAAAGTCATCAGGAGGATATGTTAATGGCAAAACAAGATGAAGTTTCATTACAGAAGAAATTGAGGCCAAGGCATATCAGCTTTATGGCGATGGGCGGTGTAATCGGCACCGGAATATTTAAAGGAAGTTCCGAGACGATCAGTCTCGCCGGTCCGGGCGTTATATTCTCTTATATCTTTGCAGGACTGCTGCTTCTGGTGGTTATGGGAGCAATGACGGAAATGGCTACGGTGTATCCGGGCCGGAATATGAAAGATTTTGTACGGGAAGCCTTTGGAAAACGGGTTTCATTTGTCATGGGCTGGATGTATTGTTTCATGTGGCTGTCGGTATGCGTGATTGAAGTGATCGCGGCAGGCAGCTTTCTGCAATACTGGTTTCCGGAGGTTCCACTCTGGCTGCTCAGCCTAGCAAGTGCTGCGCTCATTATTTTAATTAATATGATGAGTGTTGGGAGCTTTGGCGAAGTGGAATTTTGGCTTGCCGGGATCAAAATCGCCATGATTATTAGTTTTATAGTGCTGGGAAGTTTTCTGATGTTTGGCATTATTCCGAGTTCAGACACGCCATACCTTCAAAATTTTACCTCTCACGGCGGTTTCTTACCCAACGGATGGTTCGCCATATTCTCGGCTCTGCTTGTCGTTACCTTTTCGTATGGCGGCTCCGAGCTGATCGGTCTCACATTAACCGAGACTGAGAATGCGGAGAAAATCCTGCCGAAAGTCGTGCGCAATTTTATATTGCGGGTGATTTTGTTCTTTACGCTGCCGATTCTGATCATATGCGGATTGATTCCGTGGAATCAGCTCGGGGGAGAGGCAAGTCCCTTCGTTCAAGTGTTGTCCGCTACGGGATTGCAGGGAACAGCCCACATTATGAATTTTATTTTGGTAACGGCTGTGTTGTCGGCAGCCAACTCCGGTATCTATGGTGCGACGCGCATGATCTATTCCATGGCAGCTGCCGGGGAGGCGCCACGGAGCCTGGCCAAGACCACGAGCAAAGGCATTCCGCTTAATACGCTGAAACTCTGCGCGATCATACTATTAGCGGGTTCCTTGCTTGGATTGATTGCGCAAGACCAGCTGTTTCGGGTTCTGATGGCGGTGCCGGGGTTTGTCGTTGTGCTCGTGTGGATCTGCATTTGCTTCTCGCAGCTGAAGCTGCGCAAAGCTTATCCGATGCAGCCCAGCTTTAAGGTATGGGGGTTTCCCTATATAACCGGAGTAACTGCGCTCTGCCTGTCGGTGATCGCGGTCCTGTTTCTGATAGACGGCCAGAACCGGGTCAGCATCAGCGTATGTCTGTCCGTCCTGCTGCTATTGGTTATCTGGTCCATCATGAAATTCAAAAAAGGGAACAGAAGTGGATAACGGAGCATGTCGGACTTCAACTTCATCACGGTAATCGGACAAGCATGAAACGATGTCATGATTCGGTTGCAAGCGGTATTGCAGCAATCAAGAAAACGGAATATACAAAGAGAAGGCGGCAGAGGAATCGATCCTCTGTCGTCTTTTTATATGTGTGAGAACAAGTAAAGAAAGTGAAAGGAATGTAAAAAAGGAACAATTGATAGCGCTTTCTTCTGGAAATTATAATGAATTATACATAAATTGGAGTCGCTTAGGTAGGGAGCGTGTTCATTAAATAAAGCTAATGATGAGGGTGCTGATGGGTATGATGGTACAGAAATATTGCAGTCTGAAATGGCTGTACATAGCCGGAATCTTAATTTTGATCATCGTGACTGTCTTTTTAATCGCAAAGCCTGAATTTTCACAAACACATCCAGAGGACACTTATATCGCGACAGTTGACGGAGAAGAGATTCATGTGAGCGAATTTCAAAGAGCTATTCGTGCCAATCGAGCTGAAATGATCAAGTATTTCCATGATAAATATGATGCAGCGCAGTCGACCGAATTTTGGTCCACGCCATACGGAGATGAAACTCCGCTTGAGTTGATCAAAAAGAAGGCGCTCGAAGACAGCATCCATCTTAAAATTCGACAGATCCTTTCCAAAGAGCAGGGCGTGCTCTCCGATATCAGTTACGACGGTTTTGTACAAAACTTCTTGCTTGAAAACGAGAGAAGGCGGCAAGCAATCAAGAACAATCAGGTTGTTTTCGGACCCGCTCAATATACGGAGGAAACCTATTTAGAATATGTGATGGGAACCACGGCATTAGCGGTCAAAAACCACCTGATGGAGCGTGACTGGAAGCCGAATGAACAACAGCTAATCACGTTTTACGAGGCGAATAAGAGACGGTTGTACCATGCGCCACCAACCGTGAAGGTGCGACAATTATCATTATCTTTTCTTGATGCCAATCGGAATGTCGATACCCTTCTCAAAACTCGGGTGATAAGAAAATTAGAGACTGCTAGGCAGAAAATAACATCCGGTATTTCATTTGAGCAAGCAGCAAAGGACATCCATCAAAATAGCCAGATTACGGAGCAGTTATATAATTTGGATAGCCACAGGCACAACGCCAGAAGTCCGGTAGCTCAAGCTTCTGCCGACCTTCAACCAGGAGAGGTTAGCGAAATAATTGAAGAGAACGGCCGCTTCTATCTCATCCAATGCGTGGAGAAAGATCAGAGGGGAACCAAGTTTCTGGCATTTGACGGAATAAGAGAACAAGTGTTAAAGGACTACATCGATAACAAATATGAAGAGTACATACGTGAGCGAATAACCGATGCGCACGTTGTATTGAATGAGGAGTTGTACAGTAAATTTCAAATGTAACTGCCCATTTGGCATTACATAAATAAAAATGAAAGGAATGAAGATGATTGAGGCAATCGTTTATCAAAAAGTTGATCTGTATGGTTTCTATCTTTTCCTTGGTTTGCCATTGGGTTACCGCTTCACCGTCGGACGCTTTAGCTGCCGGAACCACTTATTATGTGGACAGTACAGGGGGGGGATGACAGGAATAACGGCACAAGCCAAGACTCTGCGTGGAGATCGTTAGACAAAGTTAACGCGACTACCTTTGCCCCAGGCGACAAAATCTTGTTCAAAGCTGGGGAAAGCTGGAATGGCAGGCTGTGGCCTAAAGGTTCCGGTTCAAGCGGAAATCCGATCATTATCGATATGTACGGTTCCGGAAGCAAACCATTAATCGCCGGGATTACGTCCGAACTGGAAGCCGTCTTTTTGAAAAACCAGGAGTATTGGGAAATCAACAATCTGGAGGTGACAAACAGCTCGCCGCTGCCTTTTGATCGAGATTGGGAGAATCCGCGTGGCCAAAGGCGGGGTGTCTATATCTTGAATGAGGAAGCTGGTCTATTGAATCACATCTATATCCAAAACATGAACATCCATGATGTCGATGGATCATATACCACACGCTCCGGAGGCATTATTTTCGATTCGGTCGGGTCGACTACACCCAGCGCATTTAACGACATTCTCATTGACGGTAATATACTGACGGATGTGGATGCCTATGGCATTTACATTGGCTCCAATTGTATCTTGCGCTACGGAATGGGCGATTTATGGCCATGGGTACCTAAACCATACGGGCCATGGACGCCGTCCACCCAAGTGAAAATATCCAATAATACCGTCATCAGAGCCGCAACCGGCGGGATCGCGTGGAATGTCACCGATGGAGCGGTGGTCGAGCGCAACACCGTCCAACAAGCCACCTATCTGGCAACCAATGCTTCCATTTGGTGGGCGTATGCGGACAATAATCTCGTTCAATTCAACGAATCGTTTGCCAGTGTGAACGGCGCGGAAGACGGGCATGGCTTCGATGTGGATGCAGGAAACATCAATTCGTTGGTTCAGTACAATTACAGTCATGATAACGCTGGCGGCTTCATGCTGTTCGTAAACGACACTTACAACACCATCAATACCATCGTCAGGTACAACATCAGCCAAAACGATAGAAAAAGCATATTCCGATACAGCGGATCCATTGATAACGTCTACAACTACAATAATACGATTTACGTAGGAAAATCATCAGGCAACCCGGTGATGAGCGATTACTTCACCAAGGCTTCGGGAGCCCCGCGCAACATTTATAATTATAATAATGTGTACTACAGCGTCGGCGATAAGGGATGGGATTTGACGGGTCAGACATTTGACTACAACGCATATTACGGAGGAAACACATTGGTGCAGGCTGATGCCCATAAGATAACGGACGATCCGAAATTTGTTGATCCCGGAAGCGGCGGCAACGGCATGGATACAGTGAATGGGTACCAATTGCAAGCGACTTCACCACTAATAGGCGCAGGCATACGCATAAACGATAACGGAGGAAGGGATTATTTTGGCAACCCGTTATATAATGGCGCTCCCGATATCGGTGCCCACGAATACGAGGGCAGTGTTCCTCCAGCCGGGAACATGCCTGATCCGATCGTCATCGTTCCGAAACGGCCTGCCAGCACACCTGTTGACAATCTAGCTACGCAGGCAGCTGCAAGTACGACATTTCAAACGCCATCTTCAGGACCGATTGAACATATTATTGATAATGATTACGACACGGCATGGGAAACCGTTACTTCGCCTTCATTTCCGAACGATATCACGCTAGATTTTGGCGAGCAAACGCTTATGGCCAATCAATTGAAGCTTAATACTAGATACGGAAAGGATTTGGGTATTACGAACTTTGATCTTGAATACCGTAATGGTTCTGCATGGATTCCCCTACGCACCAATATCAATCTGACTTGGGATTTGAACACGGGCGCAAATGAGATCAAATCCGTGGAATTTCCACTTACTCGATTCTCCCAAATCAGATTGAAGGTCCATGACGGTGTCAACCCATCGGGGCGAATCGCACTGAACGAGCTTGAATTGTATAACAATCCTGAACTATCCAAAGATATGGTCACCACGACCTTTGCGACGGGGGCAGGCACCATTACTAACATCATCGACAACAACTTGAACTCTGCTTGGGGAAGTACCGGAGATGTAACCTTTCCCGGTTATATTACCCTTGACTACGGCAATCATAGGGTACCGGTCAACAAGGTTACGTTAGTCACGTTTTTTGGGATCGGTCAGGGTATTACAAATTTTGATGTGGAGTATTTTGACGGTAGCCGTTGGGTGACGGCATTATCTGGCGCATCGGTGGAATGGAAGCTGAACGACAGCACCAAAGAACGCCAAAGCGTTTCTTTCCCAACGGTAAACGCCTATAAACTTCGGTTAAAGGTGAATGACGGGAATCGGATATGGGGGAACATCGCGTTAAACGAACTCATCGTTGAGCATACCGCTGATAACGTACTCGTTACTGGAATAATAATGGATACACCGGACCTTGTGATTAATTCCGCTTCCGGCCGGAGTAGAGAGCTCCACGCAACGGTTATGCCGGATCATGCAACCAATAAGAATAAGAAATGGAGCACGAATCAAGAGCAGGTGGCAACGGTAGACGATCATGGCATCGTGACTGCCGTAGAGGAAGGAAGGGCTGTTATCACGGCAACGACGGAAGACGGCAATTTTCAGGCCTCCAGCCATATTACGGTGGACTGGACAGCTCCTAAGATCACGATAAATCAAGTTGTAACATCAGAATATAACACGGGTGTGTTTCAACCCAAATTTGAAGTGGCAGACCTTCTGTCAGGTGTCGACCAAGCAAAAACCGAAGTCATATTGGATGGAAACGTATTAACGGATTTAACTGAAATTCCATTATACAAACTTGAGCAGGGTACACATACGTTTACGATAAAAGCAAATGATTTAGCAGGGAATTCATCTATACAATCAGTAGACTTTCAAGTGAAAACGAGTTATGCCGCTCTTGAGGAACTGGTTCAACGTTTCGCAGACGAGGGAACCATTGATAGCAAAGGGATTGCTAACAGTCTGCTGAAAAAATTGCAAAAACAAAATCTGCGCAGTTTCATTTCAGAAGTCCATGCACAAAAAGGGAATCATATCACCGCCGAGGTTGCGGAATATTTGTTACGCGATGCATCGAAGCTCCTTAACCCATAGCAGATCGTTTATAAGTTGGAACGAAATGAAATCAGCGCCTGTTTCTACGGAAACAGGCGCTGATTTCGTGTACGGAAGAAAGGAGATGAGGGTGCATTTCATTGAAAATCCCGGGAAAGGTGATTAGGTAGTATGGGAGTATTTCATTATACTTATAGTATAATGGTTACTTGAATATGAGATGGATAACTGGAAAAGAGGGAACGGATGCCTATAATACTGGTTGCTGACGACGATGCGAACATTCGCGAACTCGTCTGTTTATTTTTAAGAAACGAAGGTTTTACAACGGTCGAAGCCGCGGACGGCAAGGAAGCACTAACCGTGTACGCCGAAACCCATATTGATCTTGTCGTGCTTGATATTATGATGCCGATTATGGATGGCTGGACATTGTGCACGGAGCTGCGAAGAGCCAATCCTGATCTTCCGTTACTTATGCTGACAGCAAGAGCCGAAACATGGGAGAAGGTGAAGGGGTTCGAACTGGGGACGGATGATTATTTGACGAAACCATTCGATCCGTTGGAGTTGACGGTTCGCGTTAAGGCATTATTGAAACGATATCGAATCGGCTCCACGCAGATGATTCAGTTCGGAAACGTCATTCTTGACAGGCAGACCTATAAGGTGATGAGAGGGACGGAGTCGCTCACGCTGCCGCTCAAGGAGTTCGAATTGCTGTATAAGCTCGCCGGAACACCCGGGCAAGTCTATACTCGCGAGCAGTTGATTGATCAGATATGGGGGATCGATTACCCAGGAGATGACCGAACGGTAGATGTACATATAAAGCGCCTGCGTGAACGGTTTGCGACTACACCCGATTTTCGGATCGAAACGGTTCGCGGGCTTGGGTATCGGCTTGAGGTTTATGAATGATCAGATCCTTATATATTCGTGTGGTCCTGACATTTCTGGTCTCCGTCATCGCAGGAACGATCATTGCTTTTTTTATGTCCTCTTGGATATTCAAAGAAAAATTGAACGAGTACGCTCAAATCAACTTACGTAACTTTGGCGAAGACATCGTCCGGATATACAAGACCATTCCGTTACGTGAAGCGGACTTGTTCGTAAGTGAAATGAAGCAGCTCGAACTCTATCATATTCGAATTTATGAAGCAACGGGTCAATTCCAGTCTTACGGAAAGCTTAACGGACACAAACCTGCTACTGTGAGGATGGAGCAAGTAAAAAAAGTATTAAATGGAAGCGTTGTTCAAGACACTTCAAATGGTATTGCCTCAATTTTCTTAGGTTTGCCGTTAAAAACGGAAGTGGGAACGAAGGCGATGTTTTTGGAAATGCTCGCCCCTCCTTCCGCCTCATTTGTCATTAACTGGGCATTGATATTTGCAACCTATTTGTTGATTGCAGGAAGCTTATTGATTCTGGTTGCTTCAGTATTTCTGGTAAGACCGATCAAAAAGCTGACAAAAGCAACCAAACGTATAGCGACTGGAGATTTCAACGTCAAGCTGAATATTAAGCAAACGAGTGAGCTGGGGACGTTGGCTCGCAGCTTCGAAGAAATGACGCATGATCTGCAGCAGCTGGAGCAGATGCGCAGGGAATTTGTAACGAACGTGTCGCACGAGGTTCAGTCCCCGCTCACCTCAATATCCGGTTATGCTCAAGCGCTCAAGCAAGTGGACCTCTCAGATCAAGAACGAAGCCGGTATCTTGATATTATCATCGCTGAAGCGAAGCGGATGTCCAAAATGAGTGATAGCCTGCTCAAGCTGAGTATGCTTGAGTCGCAGTCACAGCAATTGCGGTTTGTCACACTCAGCCTTGATGAACAGATCCGGCGAGTCATCGTGGCGCTGCAGCCGCAGTGGTCTGCTCACAACATTCATTTTGAGCTTGATCTGCAGACCGTTAAAGTAACGGCTGATCATGATCAGTTAAATCAGGTATGGACGAACATCCTTGGCAATAGCATCAAATTTTCCAAGGACGGCGGCGTGATTAGCGTCAGCATCAAACAAGATATCAAATACGTCTCTGTTCGAATATCCGATACTGGCATTGGTATCTCTCTCAAAGACCAGAAGCGAATATTCGAACGTTTTTTCAAGGCCGATCGTTCCCACAGTCGCAAGTATGACGGCAGCGGTATGGGACTTGCCATCGTTAAACAGATCGTATCCCTGCATCAAGGTGACGTCCGAGTGGAAAGTGAATCGGGTCAAGGAGCTACCTTCATTGTTACCTTGCCAATCACTCCCCCACCAGATTAGTTAGATTCCTGGAGTATCCATCCATTGGATCGACTAGCCCTCGTTCTTCCGCTGCTCACATGTAAACTTCCTTGTATGTGAGCCGGAGCTTTTTTTGTCTGTTCATACTCCGTTCATATTGCCGTCATGAGGAGTACATCTTGGTTGGTTACACTTTCATTAGTCGCCGATTTAATGCAGCCTAATAAACAGATCAGGACAGGAGAAGATGAGAGTGACACAAATAGTGGAAAAGAAAACGGGGAATAGCACAAAAACAAAGAAAGTGCGAGACCTAGTACTAAAAATCATGGGAGCAATCGTGATAGCCATGGTTCTTTTTCTAGGTATTGTTTATATCACGAATGTGATCAGTAGTAATTCGGAGGCGAAACGAATAGAGCCATACGGCCAGCACGTATCTGTAGACGGGAAAAATATGAATGTGTTCATTCAGGGAGAAGGCGAAGAAACAGTCGTGCTCCTGCCTGGTTATGGAACAGCAGCACCAGCTCTTGATTTTAAGCTGCTCATCGATGAATTATCTCCATTTTACAAAGTTGTCGCCGTTGAGCCTTTCGGTTATGGATTAAGTGATGCAATTGAAAAAGAGCGAACCACGGCGAATATCGTAAGTGAAGTTCATGAAGCTCTACAGCAGCTTAATATCGATCAATACACACTCATGGGCCACTCGATTGCAGGCATTTACGGTATTGATTATGTGAACAGATATCCGGACGAGGTGTCTGCATTTGTCGGAATCGATAGCAGTGTTCCAACGCAACCCGGTATGGATGCCAAATTACCTATAAATACGTTTGCATTCCTCAAAAAATCAGGTCTTTTAAGATTGGGAATGAAAATAAGTGCTAACCCCTATACAGGACTCGCATTTGAAAATCAAACGGTAGAGCAAATGAAAATGATTTCGAATAAAAACATGTATACTCCCACGACTTTGAACGAGATGGAACATATTTCTTCTAATTTTAAAGGGGCTCAAGATTTAACCTTTCCTAAAGACCTTCCACTTCTTCTCTTTGTACAAGCGAATAATGCAGGTGTAGAAGGATGGATATCTCTGCATGAAGGGCAGATCAAAGATTCGGTACATGGAAAAGTAATAACCATGGATGGATCACATTATTTACACCATACCCACTTCAAAGAAATCGCTGAAAACTTTAGAACGTTTATGAAAGAAGTAGACGGAGTACCACCAACAAATTAACGAAAATATACGATTAGAACTGATTAATAGTGAAAAAGCCGGGGTTTCCTACTTTAAGGAATCCGGCTTTTGTTTGATTAATGAGTTATTTTTTCGCTGGCGTGTCCGTTTTGTATTCAATAACTTGTAATACTTTTGGTTCAATAGCTTTTAACATTTGCTCATTTGAATGGTTGCTATTAGGAACATCGCAATTAGCTTCACCTTGCATTTGTAAATCAACCTGTGTTTTTGCAATGACATCTATTACTTGCTCCCTCGAGACATGTTTAGCTGCTGCAATCTCCACTACAGATTTACCTTTTGCTAATTCTTGTTTTAATTCGGTTGCGCTCATGTTAAGTAAAGCAAACAGTTTGTCATCATTTAAATAGGCATCTGCAAAATAATCAGGCTTACCATTGGTAGAGAAGAAACCTTCCACTGTATTGTTTGAAGATGAAGTCACACCTTTAATCAAAGAAACACTGATTGAATTACCCTGAACGAATACCTGATATAAGGGTGTTTCTGATCCCTTTTGGGTGTAATTCAACATCAACGTTTTCTGATCCGGATTCTCCATTTTCTCCATAGCAAACTCATGCTCTTCCATGCTGCCATACATTTTATTCAGAAGATCATCAACCTTCGACTTGATGTCCTGATCGGTTAAAGCAGTGAGTGGCTTCTCCTTAGGCTCCCAATTCTCTTGAATCACATGTTCAATCTCACCTGTCATACTGTTTGTATGCAGTGTAATCTTTTTGCCGGTTCCCCCTTTTTCCTGGAGGATGATGCTGGTTTGGACACCTTGAACGTTGCTTGCCTCGATAATCTCATACGATTTTGTTTCAGGAAATGCGCGATACAGCTTCTCAAGTGTTGCTTTGCCAACCTCATCCGTTTTGACTTGTTCAATCGTCATCGGTGTTCTAGTTAGCATTTCAATGAGCGGAGGGGCAGCAAATGCTGCGGTTGGAATCAAAATCGCAGTCGTCACTATTCCAGCTATTAATCGTTTTTTCATAGGTTTCTCGCTCCTTTTTTGTTGCACATATTGTGAATAGGATCGTGCTATTCGGTTGGAAATTGCCGGAGGGCAATCCATCGTTTCTGCTTCCTTGCGCAAGTGTTCACGGATAATGCGTTCAATAGTCATTGATCTTTTCCATCCTTTCCGGAGGGAGATTCCATATGTTTTTTCGAAGCGCCTGGATGCCTGCATGATATCTGGACTTGACTGTACCCAGCGGGATGTCGATTATGGTCGCGATTTCCTCCAGCGTATAGTCGTGAAAAAAGCGGAGGATAATGACAGCTCGCTGTTTATCCGTCAGTTTTTGGATAGCCTGCGATATCATTTGGTTCGTGCCGTCCATCAACACAGAAGGTTGATCCCAATGCGGCTCTTCCCGAGAGAAGGAACGGATGCGTTCAAAAATTCGGAATCTCCGCCAGCGCTTGACCCGAAATCTCTGCACTTGACGGATGACCAAGCCGTGCAGCCAGAAATGGAAAGGCCGATTCGTATCGTAATTGGCAAGTGACGTCCACATTTGCATATAAATCTCATTCATGACATCTTCCCGGTCCTGCGGATGATCCACCAGAAAGGAAACGGTCCGGTAGACGTCCTGATAGGTGGCATCGTACATCGTACGAAACGCCTGTTGATCACCGTCTTTCATTTGTTTGAGTAATTGAAACATGTATTCACTTTGCATTCAGAGGGCCCTCCTGGGTAAGCGGCTTACACCCTATATTGTCTCTCTATTTAAAAAAGGTTCGGTTTTTCACTTATTTTATTTGAGAACGAGAAGGACGACCCGGCTACTTAACTATTATACAGTCCGTCTGTGTATGTCTTACATTCGACCGTTCAGCTAATTCAATGTCACAAAAGCCTTGTTTAGTTAGGAATTCATATTTAAGAATCAAGCAGATTGACGAATAATAGCGAAACTAAAAAAAACTCGTATCCTTTCACGGATACGGGTTTTTTAATCATGGAGAGTTTTCGAGGTGTCAGATACCTTTCAAAATCAATTACGTCATGCAGGTAATGGCGAGATCATTGCAGATCTCGAAGAAGTGTGTAGATTAAACGTTAATGGTTAATATCGCATTTGTTCATAATGAAGGAGATTTGATTCTCCAATCGGTTGAGTTGTTCCTGTGTTTCTTGGCCTTCCGTACCCTGTTCCCGCAAAGCGGCAAGCTCTTGCTTGAGCCGATGGAGATCGTCGCCAGCATTCGCGCAGTTGTAGTCGCTTTCCAAATTGTCGAGCATCATGGTTCCTCCTTGGTTGTAAGATGTTGTTCATCACTAGTATGGAGGATACTTCCAAAGTTATTCATGGCCCTCCGTTAAACGAGCTTTTTTCGAATCGCGCCCGAAATCAAGTCGATCAAGGTGATCATGACAATAATTCCGAGCAAAATAATGCCGACGCGGTCCCAATTTCGTGAGCTCAGCGCGAAAATAAGCGGTGTCCCGATGCCGCCTGCGCCGATCACGCCCAGGATGGTGGCGGAGCGGAGATTGATTTCGAAGCGGTAGAGGATATACGACAGAAAACCGGGCAGTACCTGTGGCAAAACGGCGAACCGGACGATTTGCAACCGTGTCGCGCCAGCAGCGATCAATGCTTCGGTCGGGCCCGTATCGATCTGTTCCACCTCTTCGGAGAACAGTTTGCCAAGCATGCCTACTGAATGCAAACCGAGTGCCAGCACACCTGCAAAAGAGCCGGGGCCCACTGCCTTGATGAACAACAGTGCCATTACGATTTCAGGAAAGACGCGGATCAGACTGAGCAGCACTTTGCCTGATCCGGAGGCGAATATGGACCCGGTCATGTTGGCCGCGGCCCAGAAAGCGAACGGGATACAGATGACCGCCGAGATGATCGTCCCCAGAATGGATATAGCCAGCGTATCCAGCAAGCCTTGCAGCAAATCCTCTCCGTCTGGTAAATAGACAAAATCCCAATCGGGCGAAAGCAAACCTGAGAATATAGCCGTTGTCACCTGACCAGCCGTCTCCTTAATGCCAGAGTACGGAATACCGGAGAAGGCCCAGACATAAACGACGGCCAGCATAACGTAGATAAGCCAGCGAAGCCGGTTTTTTTTCGGTTGGGGAACGATGTCGTTCCATGATTGGCTCATAACAATTTCTCCCGCAATTTCGCACTAAGATAGTCGATCAAGAGGACAACAATCAGGGTGAAGATGATGATCATGCATGTCTTGTCGTACTCAAAAAAACCGAGTGTCACTTCATAATAATGACCGATCCCGCCAGCTCCCACCAGACCGAGCACGGCAGCGGCACGGACATTGATTTCGAACGTGTACAGCGTATAAGAAGCGAAATGCGCCCGAACCTGCGGGACTGCACCGTACACGATCAACTGCGGCAGATTTGCTCCGGCAGCGGTCATCGCTTCCAGCGGTCCAGGATCTATCGCTTCCAGCGCTTCATAGGTGAGTTTAGCTATCAGACCCAGTGAAAAGACGGATAAGGCAAAAATCCCCGGTAACGGACCGAGTCCTGCTATGGCAACAAATAAGGCGGCGAGCAGAAGGTCGGGAATCGCGCGGATCAAGTTTAGCAGAAAGCGAACCGGATAGGTGATCCACCGATTTTTGACCATGTTATCTGCACAGAGCAGCGCCACCGGAACGGCCAGGACGGCGCCCAGCGTGGTTCCGATCAGCGCCATGCGTATCGTTTCCAGCATGGCTTCCAAAATGTTGTCGAGATAGCTCCATTTCGGCGGGAACATTTCCCGCAGCAGGTCGAGCATATTCGGCAGACCTTCCACAAGCTCCATGAAGGAAGCGTCCGTCTGCAGCGCACTGCCCCAGACGAGAAGGAGCAGGAAAGCTGTAGTCATGTAATACTTCAGTTTTCCAGGTGGTTTCGGGCGAAGAAGGGGAGATTGAGCTGATGGTTTGAACGGCGCCGTTTCCAGTTCCATCTTCATACAGCCGTATCCTCCAATACCTCATTCTTGCCGAATGGTTGTCCGTATATTTCCGTAAACCGCTCGTCCGTCGCTTCCGATACAGGTCCGTCAAATACAACTTCCCCGGCGCGTAATCCGATAATCCGCGTAGCATACTGCCGGGCCAGATCGATCGAATGCAGATTCACGATCGTCGTAATTTCGGATTCCGCGTTAATTCGTTTTAAATCATCCATGACCTGCTTCGTGGTCAAAGGATCGAGGGAAGCAACCGGCTCGTCCGCCAGTATGATCTTGGCTTCCTGCGCGAGCACTCGGGCAATCGCGACTCGCTGCTGCTGCCCGCCAGATAGCTCGTCGGCCCGGGCATAGGCTTTCTGGACGATGCCTACCCGGTCGAGTGCCTGAAAAGCGAGATCTACATCGGCCTTTGGAAATCGGCCGAGCATGGTAAGCAGGGTGGAGTGGTATCCGACGCGTCCGGCGAGCACATTGCGGAGCACGGAGGAGCGCTTCACAAGGTTAAAGCTTTGAAAGATCATGCCGATATCTCTACGGATGCGGCGCAGCTCTTTGCCCTTGGCCGCTGTGATCGATTTACCGTCGATCACGATTTTGCCTTCGGTAATGTCGTGAAGCCGGTTCATCGACCGCAGCAGGGTTGACTTACCGGCGCCGGACAGCCCGACAATCGCCACGAATTCGCCGCGGCCGATCGTCAGATTGATATGGTTCAGTCCTTTGGTTCCATTGGCGTATGTTTTCGAAACGTTGCGAATTTCAATCATGGCACCCAGTCCCTTATCGTTTACTCGGTCTTAACCTTGTTGCCATATTCACGGACAATCTCGAAATGACTGTCATCGGATTTGACATAACCTTCATGCGTGTAAATTTCCGAGATAATCTTGTGGCCTTCTTCGTCCTGGCCGATCTCGATAAACGCGGTTTGCAGCTTCTCAATCCATTCCGGGCTCATATCGGATCGCACGGTGATCGTATCGTTCGGGATTTCCTCCGTATAAGTCAGTACGCGTGTATCTTCAAATACGGTCGGGTAATCGTTCTTGACGACATTACGGGCATCCTGGAAAATGGCAGCTGCATCGACATCGCCGTTCAATACGGCAAGGACAGCTTGGTCATGGCCTTTTACCGTAATCGGCTCGACGTCTTTCAGCGGGTCGATCCCGTTATCCATCAACACTGCGGCTGGCCACACATAACCGGCAGAGGAAGAAACGTTTTGGTAGGCGATTTTTTTGCCTTTCAGGTCGGCTACGGATTGGATGGCGGAATCCTTTTTCACGATCATCATCGCCTTGTAGAAATCCACAAGCTCATCCGTAGGCTCGCCGGTTTCATCCTTGACGCCATAACGTTGGGCCTGCAGAATAACCTCAGCAGCGCCTCTCTCTTTTGCAAGGACATACGCGGTTGGCGGCAGGAAACCGACGTCCACCTTTTTGGAAGCCATCGCTTCTACAATCGTGTTATAGTCAGTCGATACGCTGACCGCAACGGGGATCCCGATTTTGTCGGACAGCAGCTTTTCGAGCGGCTTGGCTTTGGCTTCAAGCGTGTCGGCATTCTGGGAAGGAACGAATTGGACCGTCAGTTTATCAGGGACATACCCGGTAGATTCTGTGGTCGCGCTGCTGTCTGTATTTGCGCCTTGCGAGTTCTCCTGCCCGGCGTTCGCCGCGGCTTTGCCGCCGGTGTCGGTATTTCCGCCGCCGCATCCGCTGATGACAGCGACGCACAATAACAGGGGCATGGTGAATTTCATCCATTTTTTCAAAACAATGACCTCCATTTATAAGTTAGTGACAAGTCTTACCTGCTCCACTATACGGAGGGAGTGTTAATAGTCTGTCAATGAAATGATAACTCTTTGTAAAGTTTTGGAATTTTAATATAAAACTGCATTTCAGTTGATAGAATGGCTTGAATAAGTTGTGAACAGGAGAGATGGTATGAACCCGACGAATAAAATGACGATTACCGTGCTGGCCACCAGTGACTTACACGGACATCTGTACCCTACGGATTACCGGACACGGGAAGAAAGGGATATAGGACTCGGCAAGCTGGCGACCCTGATCCGTGAAGAGCGGCTTATCCATCCGGATCTGCTGTTGATCGATAACGGAGATTTGATTCAAGGCTCTCCGCTGGCTTCCTATGCAGTTAAAAGCAGTACGGATATCCATCCGTTGATTGGTGCGCTGAATGAGCTGGGCTACGATGCAGCTGTTCCGGGTAACCATGAATTCAATTATGGTATGGAGACGCTTGAAAAAGCAGTGCAGTTTTCCCGGTTCCCTTGGTTGTCAGCCGGAATCCGGTTGCAGGATAGCAAGGAGCCCGCCTTTGGTAAGCCTTATCTAATCAAGCACATCGGTGGCATCCGGGTGGCGGTTCTGGGTGTGACGACACACTACATTCCGAGCTGGGAGAATCCGTCCCACATTCAGGGTCTCGAATTCCAAGATGCATTGGAAACCGTGAAGGAATGGGTGCCGCGCATCCGTCTGGAGGAGCAGCCCGATGTGATGATCGTTGCGTACCACGGTGGATTTGAGTGCGATTTGGAAAGCGGGGAGCCGGCGGAAAGCATCACCGGGGAGAACCAGGCTTATGCCATGTGTGTCGAGGCGAAGGGCATCGATGTGCTCATCACCGGGCATCAGCATCGGCTGCTGGCCACGCAGGTGCACGGAGTGACAGTTGTCCAACCCGGCTTCAATGGTCAGGCCATCGGCAAGATCCGTGTGGATCTGGTTAAGGAACAGGAGCGCTGGAGGGTTGTGGAGAAACGGGCCGAGTTACTGCGAGCGGACACAGGGACGACGATTGATACAGTGGTGTTAGCTTCCAGCCGGCAAATGGAAGAACGGACCCAGGCATGGCTCGACGAGCCGATCGGACGAGTCGAGGGTGACATGGGCATATACGATCCTACAGCCTGTCGGCTGGCGGAGCATCCGTTTATCGAGTTTATCCATCGCGTGCAGATGGAATATGCGGGTGTCAACGTTTCATGTACGTCATTACTCAGTGAAGATTCCAAGGGGTTCGGAGACGTTATCACAAGACGGGATATCCTTACGAATTTCATATATCCGAATACGTTGGTCGTACTTCGTCTGACCGGACGCGACATCCGGGACGCGCTGGAACAGACAGCCTGTTATTTTACGGTCGGCCCAGTCGGGACTCCTGCCGTGAACCCGGCATATATGAAGCCGAAACCGCAGCACTATAATTACGACATGTGGGAAGGCATTGAATATACATTAAACATTGCATGCGCGCCGGGATCAAGGGTCAGCAGATTGAAATATAACGGCGCAGACTTGCCGGGCGGGATGGAGCTGGATGTTGTCCTGAACAGCTACCGGGCCAGAGGAGGAGGAGATTACAGCATGTTCCAAGGGAAGAGAGTGATACGGGAGATACTGATCGACACCGCGGAGTTAGTGGAACAGTATATCTCGGAGCGCGGAAGCATCCCAGCTGCTTGTAATCACAATTGGAAAATTGTCATAGAGAGGCAATAGCTTGCTGGTGATTGTTAACTTAACGAGAGGCTTTAAATCGATCAACATGTGTCACGGAACAGTCCCTACCATCGCGGCTTGCGTACAAATTTAATTAGCCCTCTTGACTTTATACCTAACTAGAGAGTTTATACTCTAACCAATAAATCAAGATAGAGGGTGAAAGCATTGTTTAAAATCAGCGAGTTTTCCAGGCTGAGCCGAATTCCGTTACAAACTCTGCGCTATTATGATCAGCTCGGAATCCTGAAGCCAGCCATGACCGATGAATCGACGGGATATCGGTATTATTACGCCGAACAACTACTGGAGATCAACCGTATCGTCATATATAAGGAATTGGGATTTACATTACAGCAGATCGCGCAGCTCCTTCATGAAGATATTTCAACAGAACAGATTCGGGGCATGCTGAGGCTCAAGGAGAGTGAAATCGCGCGGCAGCTTGATATGGAGCGCTCTAGGCTTGTCCGGGTAAAAGAAAGAATGCAGCTCCTGGAACGGGAAGGAAAAGTAAATAATAAACAAGAGGTTGTCTTGAAGCGCGTTGAAGCCATGCACATGATCACTTATGCTTCCCATGGTACCGTTGAGGTTATCCCAAGCCTTTTCGAAATGTTCGATGGGCTGCATGATGGCCGAGCCAAGTCTCTATTATACGGTCCGCAGACGCTGTTGTGGAACGTATCCGGCAGCAAGGAGCATGTGTTTGAGTTCGAAGCCGGTTATGCCGTGAAATCGGACACCTTCAAGCTGCCGGAGCATCTCCAGTATCGATTCCTGCCTTCTGAGACCATGGCCACACTGTTATTTCGCTCGGATTCGGTGTACTCCGAATCGGCCTGCCTGGATCTTGCCGAATGGATTGAGCAGCATGGTTATCTCGTTCGAAGCGACCAGCCCGGAAGAGAAACCTATGTGCCCTTATCAGGTGAGCCGGGGGTTTGTCTCATCGAAATTCAATTGCCAATTGAATACGAAGAGGAACGAGCATGAGTAATAAATGGATCGTTTATTTGCTTGCCCTGGCCGTGTTTCTCATTGGAACGATCGAGTACATCATAAGCGGAATTCTTCCCATCGTAGCGGAGGATCTAGGCATTGCGACGTCCACCGCTGGATCATTCGTAACGACATTCGCACTTTCTGCAGCAATAGGCGCACCCGTATTGGTCGCCGCAACCATCCGGGTGGACCGAAAAAAAATGCTGCTTGTCATGCTCGGCATATTTATTTTCAGCAGCTGTCTCGTCTATGTTAGTGACTCATTTGAAATGATGCTGATGACTCGAATGATCCAGGGACTCAGCGGTGGAACAGCCACGGTCATTGCAATGGCCGTAGCCACGCGTATGGTTGAAGAACGGAATCGGGGCCGTGCGATCGGCACCATATTGATGGGACTTAGCAGCTCTCTGGTGCTCGGCGTGCCGATCGGCACGTTCTTGAGCGAAACCATGGGGTGGAGAACCTTATTCGTCATTGCTGGCTTGCTGATGGTGATTCCGTTCTTGGCGGTCGTTTCCAAGGTTCCGTCCATTACGGAGCAAAAAGCCATTACACTTAGAATGCAGCTGTCGATATTAAAAGATAAAAAAATGGTGCTGGCTGTAGTCATTACGCTGTTTTATATCGGAGGATACTCATCGCTATTTACGTTTATATCCCCCTATCTTCAGCAGAATAGTGAGTTATCCGCAACGGCGCTTTCCGGTATTCTATTGATCTCGGGGATATGCAGCTTTGCTGGCTCCAAATTCGGAGGGGGGTTAGCGGATACGAAGGGATCCAGATTCACGATCTACGTCGGACTGTCCATCCAAGCGGGAACGTTGCTGCTGTTGTCTTGGTTCAACGGCTCGATCTACGCTGTTGTTCCATTAATCATGTTATGGATAGCCGCCACATGGGCGACATCTCCAGCACAGCAGTTGTATTTAGTTACCCTGGTCCCGCAATCGCCGGATATTGCCTTAAGCGTCAACACTTCGTTTATCCAATTTGGCTTCGCCCTCGGCTCAGGAATCGGCGGATTGGTGATCAGCAGCTCCTCCATTGACAATCTGGGTTGGTCCGGGTTTGTCATGGTTTTGGTGGCGCTCTTGCTTGCAGTTCGGTTGTTCGCTAAATGATAAAAATAACTATGACAACCCTTGTCACTATTAGCAGATATGATGAACTTAAGGATGATCATCTTACATCCTATCCATCAAATATTGAACTTAGTTTCTTAGAAAGGGATGAATCAATCATGTATACAACCGTTTCTGATTTTATTACAGAATGGAAGAGGGAAGCAGAATTAACACAAAAGGTGTTAGACAGTTTGACGGATGAATCTTTACAACAGCAAGTATATCCTGAAGGCAGGACGCTGGGGAGAATTGCTTGGCATTTCGTAACGAACACCCCTGAATATTTGACTGAATTCGGGCTTGTTCTCGATCAGGTGCAAGATTCTGATGATGTACCCTCCGCGAAACAAATCGCCGAGACCTTTAGAACTATAAGTTCAGAGGTAGCGACGGCTCTGGAAGCACAATGGACGGATGAGAGTTTAAAACAAATTCAAAATGCTTTTGGACGTCAGGAATCAAATGCTACCATCTTTATGGGATTGATTAAACACATTGCTCATCATAGAGGGCAGGTTACCGTTCTTATGCGTCAGGCGGGATTGAATATCCCTGCGGTATATGGTCCTTCAAAGGAAGGTTGGATACAAATGGGAGTAGCCAACCCGCCGCTTTGAACATGAATGAACTCGAATAACAAGAACATACACGCAATAAAGTCGCGAACAATGAAGTGACCCCCAAAAGTTAGACACGGTTATTTCATTAGGCAGCTTTCTCAAAATGAGTTCGGTACTGTACCGGACTCATTTTTAATTTTGCCTTTAACCGTTTGGTATTGTAGTATTCAATAT
>NZ_JFOM01000029.1:0-48226 GCF_001860525.1 Paenibacillus sp. LC231
CATGCCCTTTCTACTGTCCCCAGCCACCGACTCCCCTGGATTCTCTTCTTTCATGTTTAGCTCAGGGTGAAATCCTGCGAATTCATGAGTTTGAGTGAGGAAATTGAATCACTTCGAGGGAGTTTAAGTACATTCTACTTTTTCTTCCCTTTTTCTTGAAACTAGATTCATGCTTACTATACTTAATAATAGAACAACAAAAAACATATACAAGGTAATTGGGTCTCCTCCAGATGGAACTTCATCTGGTATATCCCGAGATAGTCTACTAGTAGGTCTTCTCAAAAATGTATAGGTTTAGTTTGGATCAATAAAAATCCGTCTTAGGTTATGTACTTGATTGCTTTCTATAAATATCAAAGCGCCCCCAATTATCTCTCCATTATAGAGCACTTTAAAATATTCACAATTTTGCATCATCTCCTCTTGCCAACTTACGGAATCATCTCCTAGTGGGCCACAGATTTATTATTAAAATGTTTCGATTCATCATTAAAGCTGGCCTTTTGTATTTCAGCAAGTTTTAGGGCATCATTTTGTTTGCTCGTTCTAGTATCAGCATTAGATACAACTCCATTTATGTGATTTATTTTTCTTTCACAGGTATTTCTCAATGAGACTCCTTATATTCACGACGTCGATGAAAGTCAGATGTATCCGATTGAGTCTTAAAGCCAGACCAAGAGCGAACACCCGCGGTGTGAATTCTTTGTTATAGGCTGTAATTGCCTATTGTGAATCACATATATCATTCCAACTATAATATCGCCATCTTCAGATACTTACTTAGTTCATTCAGCCATCTCTCTTCTTCTTTCCATACCTGCAGGAACCATGACATATAACGTAATCCCATATATCGTGAAGCTATAGTAAAACGTCTCGTAAAATTATCCTTTGATAAATTCAGTCCTTGTGAATTTATCAATTGTCTGTAACTTTCCGCTTGTGAAGCCTCTGTAAACCAAAGTGAAATATCTAAGTACAACGACCCATATCTCGCTTCTTCCCAATCAATAAAAAATACTTCTCTATTGTTACAAATCAATGTATTTCCTGGATGTAAATCATTATGTATAAGGGTGTGGGAACTTTGGTCTAAAAGAACTTCCTTGATGTCTTTAACAATATTTTCTGCTGATTGTTCAATTTCAGAAATATAATGACCAAATTCACTTATAAAATCTGCATCTAACTTTGCCTCATCCCAGCTTGGCCTCCACTTTTCGTTTAAAGCATGTTCAATATGTTTTAAGTCTGCAAAAGGGAGCCAACTCAATTCATCCGACTTTTGATAATTAACCGCATGAATATGAGATAATGCTAATAGTTCATTTGATTGAAGCAAATTATAATTTAAATTACTGTAATCTGTCTCATAGTCAACATCTTGCATGCAAAGATATGCTCTATTGCTGCTTCTTAAATCAGGCGTAAAACTAAAAGGTACATTTGCCGATTGTTCGAAAAGACGAGAGAGCACACGCCGTTCAATCAGAGTTGCTTGCTTAGAAATAAGATTGATAGTCCTTTTATCATTATTATCTTTTATGAGTATTTCATGTCTCTTTAAGGCTACGGCTGACAAACCATAGGCTAAATCAATATCATTAATACTTAAAATTTCAGCAGTTGGCGATATGTATCGTTTAATGGTACTCTGAATTGTTTGTCTAATATCTGCACTCATTGCTCCTCCTTGATACTCTTTACAGTTTTAGGATGCAGGATACTTTGCAGTCACTCCCCATTAGAACCAACCATAGTACGATGCCCTCCAATCATACTGAAATGATTTTTTTCGGTTACTTCATTAAAGAAACCTTTAATCTCGATATGGGGATCTTCTAAGTCAATATTATGATTTCCTTCATACATTTCCTTGGGAGCAAATACGGTAAGAAGTAATTCTTCTCCCGGGCCAATATTGAGCTTATTATTTCTAGTTTCTATCTTAAAATCATTCCCTTTAACACCGTTTTCAAGTTTTATGGGAAAACTTAAATATACATTATTTTGTACTATAATATGACTGGATTTGTTATGCAGCTTTAGTGTGAACATGGTTCCATTTGATTCTTCTTTTTGTTCTTGTAGTTCTATACTTATTTTGCCAATGTCGTCAGAAGTAACTTCATGGTTATTACTGCAACCTACACTAAGTAGTAAGCATAAGATGACGGAAATCATGATAAATGATTTTCTATTCACTCCCTGAATCCCTCCCAAATCTATATTCGCACGGTTCATGCATCACGACGAAATTATTTCACTTTATAAAAATAGGGCCCACACATGTCTTCATGTGTATTTACATACGTCCAAGTAAAATTTTTATTAAATACATAGATATCTTGTTGAGAATCAAAATCCTCTGCGACTAATGCATTTGCATTACTGTATAGAAGTACACGGGGAGAGTTTTGGTACATAACATATAATTCATCTTTAATTTCAGTATTAAAAGCATTTCTTGCTTCATGTTGTTTCAAACAATCTTGTATTTCATAACTAAAAATATGCCACTTATATTGATTGTAATAAATGCTTTCTTTTATATCGTCACTAATGTTTAATGTAAATGTCTTTCTTCTTCCGGTAAGCTATCTAGAATTAATTGAATCTCTTTTCTAATCAAGTGTTCTCCTCCTCATTCCTATCATGGGTTCAACTTGTTCTATCCATTTATGCTCTTTATCTGCTAACAGGGTTTTCCATCCAAGTTCGATAACCGGTTTCAGGTTCTTTTCTTGATCATCAATATAAACAACCGTTTGGCCAGCTTCAAATTGTTTGCCGACATGTTGATATATCTGTATATCTGGTTTTCTTAAACCTACTTGATTTGAAATCGTTATGCTCTTTGTATAGGGTTCTACTCTTTCTAAAATCGATTCCAACCATTCCTTACAATGATTACTTAAGATATGGATATCTGCAATTTCACTCCACTCCGCCAAATAATTTAATCCAGGAAGAGGTTCCAGTGATTGAATTAATAACGCTCTGGCTTGCTCTTTGTTAATTTGCTTCATTCGCAGACTCATCCATTCCCAAAAGTCATCTTCTTTGATCTTTCCAGTCCATAGATCTTTTCGAATCTCATCAAATTGTTCTCGGATGTCTTGAAATGAGATTTCGGTACCCTTAGATAATTGGAGCCAAAATGTAGATGAAAAATTGCTTACTAATACACCAGCTAAATCTAATACCAGTTGTGGCTTTGCAGTCATCGAATCGTCTCCTTTCTTTGTTAAATAAGACCATTTATAAGATCGCTATACTAACAGTCGATTTAACCTTTCCGTTACTTTCCTTTTCGTTCTCTCGCTCAGTATACGTTTTGACCTCAACTTCCTGGCCCAATAGGCCAAGTTCACTTCTCCGATTAGAAAAAAAGCAAGTCTAAAAAGACCTGCTATCTTTCTTTTAGAGCCATTCCAAAAATTCAAGGCGATTTCCAAAAGGGTCGTTAAGATAGAAACGTTGTACGCCCTCATCAGACCGTGCATCATCATCAATCACTTGGATACTCTTTTGAAGTAAATATTCTCTCAATGAATCTATATTCTGGACATGAAATGCAGGATGAGCTTTTGTAGCGGGGACAAATTCCTTTTGAACTCCGATGTGTACCTGATGCGTTCCACACTGAAACCAAACACCACCACGTTTCCTTAGATTCTCAGGCTTTGGTATTTCGCCCCAACCTAATATGCCAGCAAAAAAGCTTCGAGCTTCTGATTCGCAACCTTCAGGAGCCGCTAATTGAACGTGGTCAATTCCAGAGAAATTGTATAACATAATTTTGTAACCCCATTGTTTCATTGTGCGAAACTTAGTTTCAATTCCCATTTCCATTTTATAGTATACAAAGTTGGGAAATCAATTATTCTATTTAACTTTCGATTACTCTTCAATTAGTAAGAATCTTTTTTATGTCAATTGAAATTTGTTTTCTTAAATCAGTAATGTATGCGTATGCATCATTAATTTCAGTAATTCCTTCAACAACATTCTCCCTTAATTCCTCAATAAAAAATTCAAGCTCATTCTCTCGTAAATCTATATCCTTCAAATAATTCTCGTTATAATCCTTGATAAAATCCGATTGGCTCTTATAAAATTCAAAACGTTCTAGAACATAAATATCCTTAAGGGTGATGAATAAAGCTAGAAAATCCCTAAGGTTTCTTGCAACCAAATGTACTGCTTTTTCAAACATAGGTTGTATAAAAATAATCGGGGCCTACCTGTCATCATCATGATTAAAACTAATATAAAAGCCTATATAATCATTGACAGTTTGCCCATGTAGTTGATGAAGTTCCTGATCCAACTGAACAAGCTTTTCTAATGTTTCTGGCCTTTTGTAATTTAACGGCATCAAAAGGTTCCCCTACCCATATTTTATTTGTTGTATTTCGCATAACATTCTTTTTGTATTCACGAGCTACCTATTTTAGATTTATTCATTTGTTTTATTGAATTCTTGATATAACCTATCAATTTTATCTTCTATTCTTCGTAAGCTTTCTTTTGTATTTTTTGTATGTAGCATTACTCTATTTACAAATCGAAATAATGCTACAATAAACAGTAAAACTAATACAACAAAGACTATTTGAGATAGCGCCACCATCCAAAAAAAATCCACGATATTAGCCCCCTTATCAAAACTGAAAACTATATTATGGTCCATTGTCCCTTGCATCAATTGTTATTATTACTATTTTCAGACGTTTCATTTAAAGTTCAGGCAATCCCTTCCATTATTATACATCTGAATACCTAGCGACGGTAGTCAAATAGTTTGAATACTGTGTTATAGGATGCTATCTCTTCTCAAATCAACTATCGCTCCTCACTAGTCAATCATTTATCTATCCTTTGGACGATTCTGGACCCGAGGTACCACATATTCAATATCGTTCCATATACATGTTTCAATCCAATGCTAGCTGGGTAATAGAATTAAACATATTATTGCATGAGCAGTTATACGGTCCTACTCAAGAGGGAATCGTTGCTTGCTTACGTATTTTGCATATATCCATTTGGGCCGAGGGAAGCAGTGACACAATGACATTGCTGCTTGATTCGCGCAGGTATAACAGGGATTCATGTATGAGAACGCATATTTTCCCGATACGAACAGGGGCATACAGGCTTGGAATACTTCTTCGGATGGATGTAACAAGGGATTGCATAGTTTGGAAAGCTACACTGCATATAAAGGTGGGATTTTGGGTATGTAAGTCAATGCCATAACGAAGATTTTTAACTTAAATTGTTAGTACCCTCAGGGCTTCCCTCTTAGATCTTTCTCCACCCCTTAATCATGCGCTTAATCCTATTCCATTTTGATTTTTTTATTGCTAACTTGCTTAGCTATTTTCCATTTCTACATAACAAGGCTGAAGCCTTCTCATATCTCTGGCACCGCGCTTTTCCCTCAACAGTTTTTTGGGTCCCCGATGGATGATATGCCAAATGCTCCGCATAATATGGATACTGCTTGCAAAGGGGCGATTGAATGATAGTACTGGAGCATGTGAACAAGGTTTACGATAATGGCTTTCACGCGCTGAAGGACATTAATCTGGAATTCAAAAAAGGGGAAATTACCGTCCTCATCGGACCGAGCGGCTGCGGCAAATCGACTACCATGAAGCTGATCAACGCGCTCAATACGCCATCCTCGGGCAAAGTTCTGATCGACGGTAAGGATATCTCGAGATTGAATCCGGTTGAACTTCGACGCAATATCGGCTATGTCATTCAAAGCGTTGGTTTATTCCCGCATATGAATATCTCCAAGAACGCGGGCGTGGTTCCGCGTCTGAAGAAGTGGGATAAAGACAAAACAGATCAAAAAGTAAATGAATTGTTGGACATGGTCGGACTGGACCACACTATATATGGTATGCGATATCCATCCGAGCTAAGCGGCGGACAACAGCAGCGTGTAGGCGTAGTGCGCGCACTGGCAGCTGAACCCGATATTATCCTGATGGATGAGCCATTCTCCGCACTGGATCCCATCAGCCGCGAGCAGCTTCAGGATGAGCTGATCCGTCTTCAGCAGGAGCTCAATAAAACCATTATTTTTGTGACCCATGATATGGATGAAGCTATTAAAATCGCGGATACCATCGTTCTGATGAAAGATGGCGAAGTGGTGCAAACAGGTAGACCGGACAGCATTTTACGGCATCCTGCAAACGATTTTGTGCGTGACTTTATCGGTTCGAAACGACTGCAGAATGAAAATGAAAGCCCCTATGAAATACCGCTTGTGGATGAAGTGATGATTACGAATCCGGTCACGGCATTCCCGAGCCGGGGATTGGCTGAAGCCATCAAGATGATGGAAATGAAGCGAGTCGATTCGCTGCTGATTGTGGACCGTAACCGTCAGCTACAAGGTGCGGTTTCGATCTACCGCGTGCTCGACCAATACGGCGAAGAAGGCAAAACCGTGGCAGACGTTATGCATCCGGTCCGTTTTTCCGTGGCTTCGGGAAGCACGCTTCCACAGGCCATCGAGATTATGGACAGTCATCAGCTCAGCAACCTCCCTGTCGTAGACAGCAATAACCGTTTCCTCGGATTAATCACAAGAGGCAGTGTGGTTAAACATTTGGCCGAAGTCTATCCAACGATGGTTCCTCCGGTACTGATCGGAGAGGATGAGTGATATGAACGCATTCTGGAGTTTTATTACGGATCGTTATCCAGATATTCTAAGGGCATTGCAGGAGCATCTGGTCCTCTCATTCTCTGCCGTTCTTTTGGGGACTGTTGTTGCCGTGCCGATCGGTATCCTGCTCGTATACAACCGGGTAGGCTGGATTAACAGCATCGTATTTTTCATTACGAACCTGTTTCAGACGGTTCCGAGCCTGGCGCTTCTGGCTATTCTGATTCCGCTCCTCGGCATCGGCATGAAACCGGCCATCCTTGCGCTGTTTCTGTACTCCCTTATGCCCATCCTGCGGAATACCTATGACGGTTTTCACTCCGTGGATAAAGGCGTGCTCAATTCGGCCAGGGGGATGGGATACAGCACCGCCCAAACGATTTTGCGGATTCAGTTTCCCTTATCGCTTCCTTACATCATGTCCGGTGTCCGCATTACGACCGTGTATATCATCAGTTGGGCAACACTGGCTTCTCTGATTGGTGCTGGCGGTTTAGGCCAGCTAATTGTATCTGGACTTGGTGTCAACAAGCCCGAGATGATCTTCATCGGTGGCATTGGTGCTATTCTCTTGGCACTTGTAGCTGACGGATTGCTTGGGCTGCTTGAGAGCTGGCTAAGCAAACACTACCACCAGACTCAGACCCGGGACGCTGCGATATGAGTCACATCAGCCGTATACAGCGAGCCGGACGGAACAAGGAAGGCGTGATGAATCTGAAAAAACTTAAATGGACTCCGTTGTTCATCTGCATGATAGCTTTTGCCGCTTTTACCTCCGCATGCGGAATTCAAAGCGAGATTACAATCGGGACGCAAACCTATACCGAAACCAAGATTATCGCTGAAATGTATAAAGCGCTGATTGAAGACCAAACCGATCTGAAGGTGGATGTTATCCCGGATCTGGCATCAAGCTCATTGGTCATCAATGCGATGAAACGAAACGACGTTCAGATGGCGACACTGTATACCGGTGAGATTTTCAACAACCATTTCCCGATCAGCGGCACCAAAGACCGCGATAAAGTCTTGAAGGAAGCACAGGATGGATTCCAGGAACACTTCGGGTTCACCTGGATGAACCCTTTGGGTTTTGAGAACACCTACGCGTTCACGGTAAGAAAGGATCTTGCCGAAGCCAACGGGTACACCAAAATCTCCGATGTCAAAAAAGACATGGACACCATGAAGCTTGGAGTAGATACGACATGGCTCGAGAGAAGCACGGATGGATATCCGGCATTCTCCAAAGCGTATGACATCAAATTCGGTCAGGTCTTCCCTATGGAAATTAGCCTGGTATACAGTGCGGTAGCCAATGAGCAGGTGGATATCGTGCTGGCCTACTCAACGGATTCCCGGCTGAAAGCCTACCAATTGCAGACGCTTCAGGATGACCAGCAATTCTTCCCTCCATATGATGCAAGTCCGGTATTGCGTTCGGACCTTTTGAAGAAGCATCCTGAAATTCAGGATACGATAGCGCCTTTAATCGGTCATCTGGATGCAGATACGATGATATCGCTTAATTATCAGGTGGACATTGAGAAGAAAAGCGAGCGGGAGGTCGCAATCGCGTTTTTGAAAGAGCAGGGCCTCTTAAAAGCTAAAGGAGGGTAAGCATGGAAAGTGAACATTTAACATTTGCCGATTTTTTGTCGTATATATCACGAAATCAGGGGTTGCTCTGGGAGTATTTCATCCAGCATATTACGATGGTCGTTATCGGTCTGGGCCTGGCATTCATCGTTGGAGTGCCGCTTGGCATCCTCTGCTCTAAGAGCAAATGGGCAGCCAAAATCATTTTGTTTATCACCAATATCCTGCAGGTGGTACCGAGCTTGGCCATGCTCGTGGTGCTCATGTTATGGATGGGACTCGGGACGACAACGGTCATGGTGGGACTCTTCCTGTATTCCCTGAATCCAATCGCACGGAATACGTATGTTGGGTTAAAACAGGTGGATCCCAGCTATCTTGAGTCCGGAAAAGGAATCGGAATGAGCCCCTTCCAAATGCTCGTGAAAGTGCGTTTCCCGCTTGCGCTGACATATATCATGTCAGGCCTGCGTATTGCGGCCGTCATCGCCATTGGTGTGGTAACGATTGCTCCCCTCGTCGGAGGAGGCGGGCTGGGACGGGAAATTTATGCCGGACTGAACAGCAATAATTCCCTCCGTATCTTTGCAGGTGCCATTCCTGCGGCCGTGCTGGCAATCGTTGCGGATCTTGTGCTTGGCATGCTCCAGCGTAAGATGGATCTAGCCAAACGAAAGTCAGGTGCGGCTCCATCGCCTGCGAAAATGCAAAATATCAACTGAGCTTGCAAAACGTACATTTTAAAGGGCATCCCAAAAGATCTAAGATCTTACGGGATGCCCTGATTACTTATTTAGAAATTCCATATATATCCTTACAAGCTTACTTAATATCTCAATACTCTCCTCAACATTGTTGGTCTCTAAACCATGATTTGCATTAGGAATTTCAATGACCTCTCTGTCATTATCTATGTTAATTTGGTTTGCATGTTCCTTATTAAATATTTCATCCTTTGTTCCATAAACCACAAGTCCATTGAATTTATTGATATAATGAATGGTGTCTTTAATTGGTGTCAAAAATAAATGTTTGATTGGAATTTCGAGTTTCCCATGAACTTCTCCAGAAACGATTGTTCCTATGCTCTTACTAATAAAAACAACTTGTTTATACTTGCTAATGATTCGTTGAACCGATTCGTGGCTATCTTCTATTACTCTTTGCAGTTCATTAACATCCAAATCCGTTCTCGCAGCTTGATATCCATATTCCAATATCATTAAGTCAAAACCACTTTGAAGTGCGGAGGTTCCAGCAAAATGTAGAATTGGTTTATCACAAGGATAGTTTTTCCCGGGAAACAGAACAACCAACTTGCTGTTTTCCTCATAAAGTTGAATATATTTTTGCTTCATTTCAGTTTTCCAATACGAGGGGACATTTAAAATCTCAAATTTCATCGTTTCCCATCCTTTCCGGTTTTAAATGAATTTATATAACCTTTGGATACCTACGAACCAGAGAGGCTTAAGAAAGCAAACGCAACCGGTCCGAAGGGCACCGCGTCCGTATATCTTCATTAAATCCTCAATACCACTAGTTGACATTGATTATTCTTTTACTCGATGATAATTTCCCCTTCACCAGTAGGTACTTCAAAACCCTTGAGAAAGGCAGATAATATTTCTTCGGTTATTGTAAATGCAGCATTAGCATCGAATCTCTGGCTCCGAATGCGAAGTCGTTCACGCAAATCATTAGGATGAACTTTCAAATAAATAAGCCTCCACTCTCCTCCTCCATCTTCAATCAGCTTCTTATAATCATTTCGTTTCTTACGTTGCCAGAAACTGAAATCAATAACCACATTGCGCTTTTCCTGTAACAGATTCACTAGTTCCTTATACAGCTTTAACTCGGCTTGAACTTTAAGTTTCTCATACATTTCAACTGGATAATCAATTCCGTATCGACCATGTGTAGACCATATCTCTTCATCTATGGAGAGACGTGCAAAGCCCCTCTGCTCTAGCCGTTGAGCCAATGTTGTTTTTCCTGATCCAGCCACGCCACACATCATGACTACTAATGGAATTGAAACATCTGCTTGATGGATCAGATTATCTAATTCAAGATTTTCAAGCACCCAAATTCTCCTTTCGGCCTTGCATCCGGTTAATATACTAAACATCCCCATACTATAACGTTTCTGTATTCACGAATAGGGAGCTGTTGCAGCACCGGCTTCTATTATATTTAGACCAACTACTGCGAACACTTTGTCAAGTACAATTGGCTTGGAATGATACAGACATTTGCCGAAAGTCTATTCAATTCCCTCTACATTACCATCAATTCCTCGTGTGCTTTTAGGTCTGAAAAGGAACCAAGGTAGCCGTGTTCGCAACTCCAATCATCGTGATGATCAATGTATTCACCATTGCACCGAGCCAAATGTTTCCTGTCAATTTGTATAAGCTCCGACTAATCATGGCCGCTGCAAATAATAAGAAAATAAAGGGAAGCAGAACCATGGGATAAAGTCTCGTCTCTTGCCAGAAGGAGTTGCCCGTCGTAAATAAAACAGCATACTGGATTCCATTGATCAACAGGATGCCAAGCACATTTCCGAATCCAGCGACCATCATGTTTACTTTTTCAGACTTGATATTGCTGAAACTCAATTTGTTGATAAACAACGCGTTCGTCAGATAGAAAATGAAGAAGAAGGGCAGGTAGTTCATCCATACCATTAACTTATCCGAATGGAATGTAAATACTCCTAATATCCATAATTTAAAATTTGCATTTAAGATGTATTCTGCTAAAAATACAACAGTAAAAAAGATTCCAAAGATACATAGAGCAAGAATAAAGGTCCTCATCAAATTTTTCAGACCGATTTTTAATCCTAGATGATGAATAGAAAGTTCAGTGTTATTTCTTTTCTCCAGTCTGTATTTCCATATAACTAGTGCCAATCCAACAAGACTATTAAAAATCGCCCAAATCATAATATAGTTTGTAATCGGCTGCGGAAACCATTTTACAGACATGAAACTGGACGTGCTCTTAAAAATAAACCGGTCTAGTTTTAAGGCTACAATAACTCCAATTGCAGAAAACAGCCAACTAAGCAGCCAGCTTATCCAAAAGAGTCGTGTTTTCTTTGTGCTCTTTTCCGTTTGTGTCGTACCATTTAACGAATTCTTTTGTTCCTTCGTTAAGGCTAACTGCTGAAAGTACGGAATTTTTAATAAGTAATAAGATACCGGGTAAATCAATAGAAAGATGCCTAATAAACCGATAAAACTAAAAAGCTCTTTCCAGATCCATAGCTGATCGGTATTTTTTATTTTTGGCGGGAGCCCAAACGAATGGTTGAAAAAATCGACCGTTTCAGCAACTGTCTTTTGGGAAAAATGTGCCCATTCATGCGTTTGCTTTGGATTATGAACGATTCTCAGCGTTTGGCTTTCTGCATCCCCATAATATTGACCTACCTCAAAGCTTGACTGCTGTTCCTCTTTTGGAAAAATCGAGTTAATTGCGACTAAACCCTCAAGGGCATTGTTGGATAGATCACCATTTCCTTGGGACAAATCATAATTCCCCTCATCCAATTGACCATAAATAATGCCTAAGTTAGCGTGAATTTGGCTAAAAGCTTCTTCACTTGATAAACGGATATTTCCTATGGGCAGTCCTGCTGATACTTTATTCAAAGAATTTGCATACTCCAGTTCACGATCCGTAATGTCTTCTCCGCCTTCCGAATCCGGAGTTTTCGCTTTTTCTATTGCAGTATAATACTGTGAACCATAATGCATTAACGTCATCCATGTTGACATCCCCCCCATAGAATGTCCCATAACGCCGATCCGTTGGTTATCGATGTAATCTAGATTATGGTAGGCAAATTCCACTAGAGGTATCATTCCCTCCCCATTTGCAACAACGGCCTCCATGACCGGTTCACTCGCTGAGCTTGATTTTCCGTGATAGTATGCATCGAATGTCATGACGGCAATTCCTCTTCGCGATAATTCAATGGCATTTACATTTTGCATATGTTTATTGTTGAGATAACCATGCTCGGTGATAACCAAAGGAACCTTGTTCTCTGCGCTCGATTGTTTAGGTTTATATAGTTGTCCAGACAACCACTGTCCATGCTCAGTAGGAATCTTAAAATGAATGATTTCCGTCTTTCCAAAGGAAGTTTGCAAAAAACTAGATAAACAAACGCTTACAATAATCATGACAACCGATACGACGAATAACCTTCGTATGCTCTTCTTCTCCATAAAATGCCTCCTCGAAGTATAAAAACAATATAGTTTCCAATGTAAACTATATTGTTTTTATACTACACATTATGAGTGAAAGCAACATAGAATATATCCTTTGTGGAATTTATTTTTTTTGATATAATTTTAAGAGTTAAATGAACAGGAAATGAGTGATGATGATGTCACTGGAATGGATGGGGAAAAATAGATTATTTGTTGAAAAGCTTGTGAAATTTGGTAATGCCTATGCGCAATCATACAAAAAAGAATATCGCTATAATACTCCTTATTTATTTTCCGCTGCCCAAATTCAAGTACTTGAATATATATTGGAGAATGAAGATAAAAACCAGAACATGCTTGAAATTTCGAATCGGCTGGGAATATCTAAAAGCGCATTCTCTAAGAATGTTACAAAAATGGTAGAGAAAGGATTTCTCGAAAAATACCATACCTCTGATAATAAGAAAAACATTATTATTAAGGCTACCCAAACAGGCAAGGAAGTTTATGATCAATACGTGCAATACGCTTATGAAAAATCCTTCAAAAAAATCTTTTCCCTGCTGGATGAAATCCCTGAGCAGCATATTGAGAAAATGGAAGCGATCTTAGATATCGCAGCTACAGCTACATTAGAGAAAACTAAGCAAAAGAAAGAGGTTAAACTCATTCGAATAGAGTAATAAGCGAAAGCTAGGGATACAACATATTAATTAAAGACATAAAAGTCAGCCTTTATTGGCTGACTTTTTTGTGAATGCTATGTCATTCACTCACACCACCCGTACATGCGGTTCCGAAAGGTAAACCAAACTCCAGATATGCAGGCGTACGAAAAAAAGGAGACCCCCGCCTTCGCGGAAATCTCCAATGCTTTTGAAATGATCATTCATATCTAACTAATCTGTCCGTTGTAATTAAAAAAGTCAATAATTTCAGCACAATAAAAGAGCTTTTGTAACACAAAACGGCACAATCTGTATCTTTTTTTGTCACAAAGCATACTTTCAGTAATATGAATTGTCATATTATTTTTTCATGCTGTATTTCAATACATACACCTCTATTACAGCTCCTTACCCTTTACCTAACTTCACCATTACGTTTTAAACGACAGATCATCTGATGTGTCCCGCGATAACTGTATGTTCTCTTGCACTAAAACGTTGTCATAATTTTTGAGAGAAAGCAACCGGAAAATACTATACCTCGACTCGATTTCCGGCATTTAACTGAGCTAGAACATTCAAATGATTATTTGACATGGACAACACTCCTATTGAAAGTTTTGAATAGAAAGTCAGCCGGGTCTCGTTAACGGATGCCTTCTTGTTCTCTCTTGAACTAACGTAACCCCGTTAGTAAGAAAGGAAGCCGATCGTTTTGACCTGCTTCCTTCTATCGTTACACGTTAGCTCAATAGCTTAGGTGGTTTAATTACTTTTGTGACGATAAATCCAATCTCCCATTCACATTCGCTTTAAAAGGGTCAAAATAATAACTGGGGGCCAAAAGGCCCAAATGGAGTATTTTTCTGTTATTAAAATTAATAATCAGACAACCGACTTATTGCGCTAAAGGAAGTGCAGGGGTTTGGTTAAGCGAGTATCAATCTCCTTGCATTCTGCGGTATTCGGTCGGAGAAAAACCGTTGCGCTTCTTGAACGTTTTGCTGAACTGGTAGACGTCAGAGTAACCACACGCTCTCGCTATATCCGTGACGGAATCACCTGTGAACCGGAGCTGGCGAAGGGCATGTTCATTGCGAAGTTGATCCAGGTATTCCTTGGGACTGCACCCGTACCGGGCTGCGAAGGTTCTGCGTATATAAACAGGCGAAAAACCAGTCTGTTCCGCCAATTCGGTGATGCGAAACTCGGTGGAAAATCCCGCGTCCAGTTTCTCCTTGAACCTGCGAAGAGCCGCCGTTATTCCTTCCTCACCGTTGTTTCTTCCTCCCGCTTCCGCCGCCTCGTGTACCTCTTGCACCAAGCGATACCAGACAGATTTAACTCGTGCCTCTCGCACGAGATCTCCAGGTACCCATTCTCTCTCCGCTTCACGGAAAAGTTCCCCGATCTTTCCCATACGTTCACTCTGTAAAGGCAAAAGAAATGGTAGCCTTAGCCTTTCAATAGGCTCAGGGGCATCCCATCCACTCTCATTCTTTTCTAACGAAGCGCAATCAAAGAGCAGCATCGTCATTCGGAGTGGATGCGCCTCGGAGGACTTCATATGAAGAGGCAATCTGGGCCAGAGATACACCAAAGTACCTCCTCCTACTTCCGCGTCCCCCTCCTCGCAACGGAAAATTCCCTTGCCGCTGTAGATGTAGTAAAAGGTATGCCCGGATACGGTCTGCCGAATATCCTCCCAGCCTGGCAGCGCCGGCTTGGCGAGCACCCAGTGTATATGCACCACCATATTTCCCAAAGCATATTCCATTGGTCTCCCCCTATCATTATTTGTATCATTTATGATAAATCATCAGGATTGTTTTTACCATTGTACCTTCATTGCTACCAATGCTACACTCCGAACATACAGACCAGCAGTTCTTGATCTGCTAAAGAGAAATCATTGGAGATGATGAATGTGATCCGAACGTTTCAGCAGTATCGGCTTAGAGAGTGTCAATTTCTTGACGGATTATGGGATTTCGTTTTTGACAAGGATGATATTGGATTATCTGAAAAGTGGCACACAAACTTTCCTTCCAACCATGATCGCATACCGGTGCCGGCCTGTTGGAATAACGAACTCGGCAAATTCGACTACGAAGGCGTAGCATGGTACCGCACTTGGGTAACACTAGACGATAGCAGCCATCTGCGTCTATTGTTCCACGCCGTGATGGGACATGCCGAAGTGTACTGGGATGGACAGCATCTGGGTTACCATTATGGTGGATTTACTCCCTTTGACTTCACGATTCCTAATGTCGCTGCCGGGGTTCACGAACTTGTCGTCCGCACAGACAGCACGCTGGGACATAACACATTGCCATACCACATTGTGGACTGGTTTCATTACGGCGGAATCATCCGGCCCGTTGAGATTCAGCAATTGCCTGATGTCTCGATCGAGAGGATGCGTATTACCTACGACATGACAGGAGATTCCAGTGCTGATGTCCGAATCCTGCTCAAGCTCCGCTCCATGTCGAACATTGCAGTCAAAGTGCCCCTATCCCTCTATCGGAACAATGAGGAATTCTTTACTGACAGCGTTTACCTTCCTGCCAAAGGCAGCATCGAACTAGTCGTGGAACAAGTCTGGTCGGGCCTCCAGCGATGGGAACCTGAAGATCCTGCTCTCTACATGATCAGAGCCGTAGCCGGCCATGACGACCTTACAGACCGCATCGGGTTCCGCACCGTGGAGACCCGGAACAAGAAGATTCTGCTAAACGGCAAGGAGCTTTATCTGCAGGGAGTTAACCGTCACGAGGAACACCCCGAATGGGGCTTCGCTTTCCCCAACAAATTGATGACCAAGGAGCTTGATATAATCCGGCAGATGGGATGCAACACCGTACGCGGGTCACATTACCCCCAGAGTGAATACTGGCTCGATCTGCTGGATGAGCGAGGCGTCCTTTTCTGGAGCGAGATTCCAATTTGGGGCGCAGCATTCCCGGCGGAGCACACGGACGATCCGCTCTTCGTAGAACGTGCGATGACCATGATGGATGAGATGATCGAGCGAGATCTTCATCATCCCTCGATCCTGTTCTGGTCTGTTCATAACGAGATTGATACACGCTCCAAGCAAGCCTATGAATTGTCCGTCAAGATGACAGAACTTGTTAGGAGCAAGGATCCATCACGGCTGGTGGCGTATGCAACTATGCACCCCATGAAAGACATCTGCCTCGGACTATTTGACGTTATCGGAATTAACTATTATGGCGAATGGTATTTCGGGCATGCCGAGTTCGATGAGATGCTTGATATCTTTCATGAGCGCTGCAGGGAATATGGAGCTGGGGACACTCCGGTGCTTATGACCGAATTTGGCGGAGCAGGCGTATTCGGGGATTCCGGCTGGGAACCCCGTCTATTCAGCGAGGACTACCAGGCTGATATACTCGGCAAGTCCCTGAAGCTCTTCCGGTCCGATTCGAAGATTAGCGGTACTTACGTATGGCAGTTTGCAGATACAAGGGCCCAACTGCAGAGTCATCTTCCCCACTTCAGGGATCGGGCACGCTCCTTCAATAACAAAGGATTGGTCAACGAGTACCGCAAACCAAAGCTTGCCTATCGCGTGGTCAAGGGCATTTATACCGGCCGTAACAATCCATACGAATGGGGCTCTACACTGAAATGATCCGTAAGGGTATCCCGGGAGGGATGCCCCTCCAGATCAGATGAAAAACCGTAATCCCAAATTAATGAATATACCTTTTGGAGAAGGGGTGATTTGTTCATGCACACACGAAATATGAGTAAATACGCAATTATCTTAATGATCTTGGGACTGTTTACGACTACGCTAGCTGCGTGTAGTGGGAGAGGATCGGAACCATCAGAATCACCAGGAGCAGAGCAGAATCAACAACTAACGAAATTATCGTATTGGGTTGAATTGTTTCCGGATGCTGCCGCCATTATGAAGAGTTATGGAGAAGTTACTTCTTGGAAGGAAATAGAGGCCAGAACTGGTGTGGAAATTGAATTTCAGCATCCGGCACAAGGGCAACTCGGGGAACAATTCAACTTAATGGTTGCATCAAATAAATTGCCTGATGTAGTAGATTATGGATGGAACGCTTATCCCGGCGGAGCACAGAAAGCTATAAGAGATAAGAAACTCATCCCATTGAATGATTATTTGGATCATGCCCCTAACCTGAAAAAACTGCTGGACGATCATCCGGAATGGAGAAAAATGGCTTCAACAGACAATGGAGATCTCATTGGCTTTCCGTTCATTCGTGAGGATGTCACCCAGCAAGTGTTTTTGGGGCCAGCAATACGCAAAGACTGGCTGGATAAATTAAATTTGTCTGTACCAACGACAATGGATGAATGGTATACCGTTTTGAAAGCGTTTAAAGAGCAAGATCCCAACGGCAATGGTGAAGCGGATGAAATTCCGATTCTAATTCCGGCAGGAGAATTAGCTTTTGCCGGTGCCTTCGGAACACCTAATGATTTCTACCGGGAGAATGATACCGTCAAATACGGGCCAATTGAACCCGGTTTCAAGGACTACTTGGCCACAATGAACCAATGGTACAACGAAGGTTTGCTCGACAAGGACTTCGCCACAACGGATGCCAAAATGAAAGATGCCAAAATAACAGGCAATCAGGTCGGTTCGACGGTGTTGTTTCTGAACGGCGGAATTGGAAAATACATGGACTTGATGGGACAAAGCCAACCAGATTTCAAAATTGTCGGAACCCCCTATCCGACTTTAAATCCTGGCGAAAAGCCGGTATTCGGACATATGGATAATCCAGTTACCGGCATCTTCGCAGCCATAACCGGAAGTAACAAAAACGTTGTGGAAACCGTCAAATTTCTGGATTACTTGTACAGTGAAGAAGGAAAACTCATCATGAACTTCGGAAAAGAAGGCGAAACCTACACGTTAGTTGACGGCCAGCCCCAGTATACGGATGCGATCTTGAATAATCCTGACGGGCTGCCGATTTCCCAAGCCTTCAGAAAGCATATTATGGGCGCTACATCAGGTCCTTTTGTGCAGGATGTGCGTCACACGCAGCAGTATACGACCAAGCCGGAACAAAAAGAGGCCATGGCATTGTGGTCAAATACTACACAGGAAAAAAGAATGCCTCCCGTTAGTATCGCTGTAGAAGATAGCAGCCGATACTCCTCGATTATGACCGATGTCAATACATTTAAAGACGAAATGATTCTGAAATTTATCATGGGTACGGAGCCGCTCGAAAATTACGATAACTATGTAGAAATGTTAAAAGGTTTAGGAATCGAGGAAGCGATCCAAATTCAACAAGCAGCTTTAGAAAGATACAACAACCGATAAGCATTGCCAACCATCTCGGCTAATGGCAGGGGGACAGCTTGCCATTAGCCGGACATCCGGGAGGGAGAATTCGTGCCTGATTTAGACAGAAACTCTGTGCTAGCAGCAGCCAGAATACCTGCGGAAAGCAAAAAGAGTATCATCAAGAGGGACTTGGTTCGGAATCGCTATATTTATTTGATGCTTGTTCCTGTTTTGATTTACTACGCCATTTTTCATTACGGTCCTATGTATGGTCTGCTCATTGCATTTAAAGATTATGGTATAGCAGATGGTGTGTGGCAAAGTCCGTGGGTGGGTTTTACCCACTTCGAGAACTTTTTTGAAAACCCTTACTTTTGGCGACTTCTTCGAAACACCTTAACGATCAGTATTTATGAATTGTTGTTTGCATTTCCTGCCCCTATCATTCTAGCTCTATTGCTTAATGAGATTCGACTCATCTTCTTCAAACGAGTTGTACAGACAATTAGTTATCTCCCTCACTTTATTTCAATCGTGGTAGTAGCCGGAATGCTTGTCGATTTTGTTGCCCGAGATGGTCTAATTAATAATATCCTCGACTTTTTTGGATATGAGCCAATCGCTTTCCTGCAAGAGCCGGGATGGTTCCGCTCTATCTATGTATCCTCCGGTATCTGGCAAGGAATTGGCTGGGGTTCTATTATCTATCTTGCCGCAATGTCCTCCATTGATCCATCTCTGTACGATGCGGCTCGTATTGATGGTGCAGGGCGTTGGAAGCAAACGTTGTATATCACGATCCCAGGCATTATGCCGACCATTGTAATCTTGTTGATCCTTAATATAGGATCGATGCTTGCCGTGGGAAGTGAAAAAATCATTTTGCTCTACAACCCGCTTACTTACGAAACGGCTGATGTCATTTCAACCTATGTATATCGAAAAGGTATTCTTGGGGCAGATTTCGGGTATTCCGCTGCAGTAGGCTTGTTCAATTCAGTCATCAGCTTCATTTTGCTCACACTCGCCAATACAATTAGCAAGCGGGTAAGCGAACACAAGCTGTGGTAAAGAAGGAGCGAGAATAATGAATACTAAACGTTCTCTGGGTGAAACTGTATTTTCATGGTTTAATATCTGCTTTATGGTTTTGCTTTGCTTCGTTACACTCTATCCGTTTATTTATATCCTGTTTGCATCTCTAAGTGATTCAGCAGAAATGGCTCAGTTTCGCGGCATGTTGTTCTATCCACAGGGGTTTAGCTTAGATGCCTATAAAGCGGTGCTGGAAAATCCTATGGTTACAACTGGCTACCGGAATACGCTTTTCTATGTGACAGCAGGTACAGTCATCAACTTGATTATGACAACGCTCGGTGCCTATGCTCTTTCCCGTCGTAACGTTTATTTCAAAAACCACATCATGCTCTTGATCGTGATCACAATGGTGTTCAGCGGAGGGCTTATTCCGTCTTACCTGCTGGTTAATAATCTTGGGATGTTAAATACACCTTGGGCACTTCTCTTACCAGGAGCAATCAACTCGTTCAACTTAATTATAATGCGAACTGCATTTCAAGGCATTCCGGCAAGTTTGGAGGAATCCGCACGCATCGACGGAGCGAATGACTGGGTGATTATGACCAGGATTATCATCCCACTTTCTATGCCCGTCGTTGCCGTCATGATATTATGGTATGCCGTCGGACATTGGAATTCGTATTTTAATGCATTGATTTATTTACGCGACCGGGAATTGTTCCCTCTACAGTTGGTGCTCAGGGAGATTCTGATTTCCAACAGCACAGATAGTATGATGACAGGAGCAGCGACCGGCGATCGTCTGGATATCGGGATAACGATAAAATATGCGACGATCATTGTGTCTACATTGCCGATCTTGGTCCTGTATCCGTTTCTGCAAAAATATTTTGTGCATGGCGTTATGATCGGTGCGCTCAAAGAATAATGGATATCATGTAGTTTTATACGAAAGACGGATTGTCAAGCCAAGTGCGACAGCTCTGCCATGAACGATTCGAGAGCAGACTTCCAACCGAGACACTTTCGGGGCCGAAGGTTGATGAGGCGAATGGCATGGGCCAGTTCCTCATCGGTAATTTCAGCGAGATCATGACCCTTCGGAAAAAACTCTCGAAGTAGGCCGTTGCTGTTCTCGTTGGATCCACGTTGCCATGATGAGTAGGGATCAGCCGAAATAGACATCCACCCCATGAAAAAATCCCCTTCGTTAGGCAAGATTAAGTCCATCTTAACAGATGTCTTTTTTCTCTTGTCTACTAAAAGGGGATAATACCATTTTAGCGACTTTCAATGGGACTATGTTCATGTCCCCCGACATTTGAGTTCCCACGATTCATCTTTACAATACAATAAATTATACCTGCTTGCTTTATTATGCTAACGTATCCCGTTAGCATAACCTTATTTATCACTAAAAAAACTTTATTATCTTCTCTCTAAAACCACCAAATAAAGTCATCAAAAAAACCAATTATTACAATAAAAAATTCGTTTCCATACAACCTACTACCTGGTTCACCTTGTATAAATAGACGAGAAGCATAAAAGCTATCCCTATTAGCATTAATTTTATTGCCCGTTCGGACACATTCACCTCAGACTGAACCCTTCCCGTTCTTAATCGAACGACCTGGTTCAGTCTTTTTCTATGCATTATGACCAATGATCTTCTATATAAGCATCTATTCGAGCCATTACATCCCGGGTAAGCGCAGAGATCTTCAACTGTGCATCCTCATAGGTACCCCCCTGGACAGCAAAATACATCTTGATCTTCGGCTCCGTGCCGGATGGGCGGAGACAGAACCAGCTGCCGTCAGCGAGATGGAATTTCAACACGTTCTCTTGGGGCAGATCATACAGCCCCAGGCTGAAGTCCTCTATTTTGCTGAGTTCGATACCTGCCACTTCGCTTGGTGCCGATTCACGCCAAGTGCTCATAATACCTGCGATCAGCTGCACGCCCTGAATGCCTTTGAGCGTCCTTGTCTCCAGCTTCTCTGCAAAATAGCCATAAGTTGTGTAAAGATGCTGGAGCACTTCATACAAGGTTTTGCCCTGTGCCTTATAATATGCGCCTGCCTCCGCCATGAGCATGGCCGCAATGACGGCGTCCTTATCACGCGCATAGCTGCCTGCAAGATAACCGTAGCTTTCCTCATATCCGAAAATAAATTCAAACTCTCCGGTATGCTCGAACTGGGTCATCTTCTCACCGATATATTTGAAACCGGTCAGGGTGTTGAACACGGTCATGCCATACGCAGAAGCGATGGCAGCCCCCAGCTCACTGGTCACAATCGTTTTGATGATGGCGCCATTCATAGGAAGGGTTCCTTTTTGCTTCATGGATTGGAGCAAGTAATGAACCATGAGGGCACCGGACTGGTTGCCGCTAAGGATAAAATACGCCCCTTGATCATCTTGAATGACAGCTCCCATACGGTCCGCATCCGGATCGGTACCCAGGATGAGGTCAGCTCCACTCAACTTGGCCTGAGCTATAGCAATCTCAAATGCAGCATGTTCTTCCGGGTTGGGTGATGTCACGGTCGAAAAATCGGCATCCGGAAGCTCTTGCTCGGGGACAACATCGACATGCTGAAAGCCAAGCTGATGGAGTACAGCACGAACAGGCACATTGCCGGTTCCATGCAGCGGCGTGAATACAATCCGGTAGTCATTGCTTGCTTCCCGAATGATATCGGGATTTTGGCTTACACCGGCAACAGCCAGAGTATACGCATCATCGATTTCTTGGCCGAGCCATACGAGCAAGCCGTTTGCTTCCGCTTCTGCCCGATCCAGCTTCAGGATCTCTTCAAAAGAAGCAACCTGACCGATAGCTTCAATAACTTGAGCTGCCATACCCGGCGTAATTTGTCCACCGTCTGCGCCGTATACCTTATATCCATTATATTCCGGAGGATTATGGCTTGCGGTGATCACGATCCCTGCCTCTGCGTTCAAATGCCGAACAGCAAAGGACAGTTCAGGGGTAGGACGAAGAGATTCAAAAACATACGCTTTTACACCGTTCCCCGCGAGGACCAGGGCAGCTTCAAGGGCGAATTCCGGTGAAAAGCGTCTGGAATCGTAAGCGATGACCGCTGAAGGCGATTCGTACTGCTCTCTCAGGGTCACCGCGAGTCCTTGCGTCGCTTTACCTATTGTATAGATATTGATCCGGTTGCTGCCGGCACCGATGACTCCGCGCAGTCCCCCGGTTCCAAACTCCAGCTCCTTATAGAATCGATCTGTAAGCTCACTCTCATTGTTTGCTATATTGCGAAGCTCCTCTTTGAATGCTTCGTCAACTACTCGGCTGTTCAGCCATTGTTCGTAAGCCCGTACTGCTTGTGCTTGAGCTTGTGTAGTCATGATGTTCATTAGCCTCCATCTATTCAGAAAGTTAAATTAATCACGCGGGACTGCGGTTGAATCACGTTCGATCAGGGTTGTTGGCAGCAGAATCTCCACATAGGGAGATTCCGGTTGATCCATCCGCCAGAATAACTGTCTGATCGCTGTTTTGCCGAACAAGGCCAGATCCACTGCCATCGTGGTGGTTTTGGGAGTTGCGAGTCTGGAAAGCTGTCCGTTATCGAAGCTGACAATCGAAATATCCGCAGGGATTTGGAAGCCCAGGTTGTAAATGATAGAGTTCACGATAAAACCAAGGCCATCATTGACACAGAACCATGCGGTGGGCTGTTCATCCAGATCCCGCATCCGTTTTTCCATATACTCTTGATCCTCCAGCGCATCGCTAAGAATCCACTTCGGATGGAGCGTGATGCCCAGTTCATGATGAGCAAGGGTGAAACCTTCAAGGCGTTCATAGTAACTTGGAGAGAATGAGGTATTCCCGACGAAACCGATTTGGGTATGCCCAAGCTCATGAAGATATTTAACGACACGGTAAGCGCTGAACCGATTGTTCGTCAGAATGGCATCCGCCTGTACATCCGGATGATGATGATCGATAAGGACGGTAGGAATACCAGTATCAATCAGTTTGTTCATATAATCAGTGCTCAGATGGGAGAGGATAAGAATACCGTCTACTTCTTTTTGTTGGGCAAAAGGAGGCAGCGTACCGTCCTTCATCATCTGCTGGGAGATGGACTGAATGAGTAACTTCTTGCCTCGTTTTTGTGCTTCCTGTTCAATAGTCAAGTAAATCTCCCCGAAAAACCCCCGCAAGGAAAAAGCAAAGTCCGTTGCTACAAGAGCAATACTGCCTGTAGACGCTATCATATCCTCCGGATCGGAGGACCGCTTTCGATTTCCCGTATAAACATAGCCTAACTCATCGGCAGTTTGAGTGATGAGCTTGCGCGTTTCCTCACTGACACCGCCTTTACCTGATAGAGCTTGCGAAACCGAATTTTTAGATATTTGCAGGTGGTCTGCGATATCCTGCATCGTAATTTTCGACTTAGTCAAGGATAACGACCCTTTCTCTTATATAGGAATGGTTGTATAGAAGTAATGGATTCACATCATACTATACCGAAAACCAATGGAGATTTGAAAGATTTAGATCAAACATTACTAACATTATTTTAACGTTACAAAATAAAAATGTAAAGTGACAATGTTTTGTGACATGTCTCACAGGAATTAATTGTTTATGGTATTTTTGGTTAAAAAGCGTTGACAAACAGGTATTCCTGAATAATAATGTGAATATAACGCTTTCAGTAATTTGTAATCATCTTTTTGTAACGTTACAAACTCAGCGGTGTTACCCTCTGTTCTTTGGAGGACATATTGCATTTGGGAGGATGGGTCAACATGAAGAAAAAGAGAATTTCTTTGCTTCTTGCAATTACATTGGTAGGTGGAACGGTGCTTGCAGCTTGTGGTAACGGCGACAACAGCGAACAAAGCGCAGACGGTGTAACAACCGTAGAATTCTGGGCAGCGCCTAATCCGCCACAGCAAGCATTCTGGCAGGAGATGGCCAAAGAATATGAAACTGTAAATCCGAAAGTAAAGGTTAACGTCAGTGCGATTAAAGAATCACCGAGCTCTGAAGCAAGCATTCAGGCTGCCATCGCAGGCGGTAATGCACCGACAGTAGCTGAAAATATTAACCGTGGATTTGCTGCTCAACTGTCAAACAGCAAAGCGCTCCTGCCTCTCGACGAACTGCCGCAGTTCGAAGAGATGGTAAAATCCCGGAACATGACAGAAACCATTGCGCCGTGGGAATTCGCGGATGGTCATCAATATGTATTGCCGATCTATTCAAACCCGATGCTTATCGGATGGCGTACAGACTTCCTGAAAGAGATCGGATACAATGAGCCTCCCCAAACGTACAGCGAAGTTCTGGAGGCAACTGCGAAACTGAAAGAGAAGTATCCGGATAAGTATATGTGGGCCAAAGGTGCTGACCTTGCCGACCCTACAGCTTGGAAACGCTGGTTTGACTTCTTCTTGCTCTACAACGCAGCATCAGACGGCAACAAATTCATCGAAGGAACGAAGCTGGTTGCAGATGACAAAGCTGGCGTTGAAATGCTGACCTTCGTGGATGAACTGCGTAAAGCTGGCGGCATCCTTTCTCAAAATGCAACCGACCCATTTGAAACCGGTGCGGGTGTGTTCACCGATATCGGTCCTTGGACATTCGATATGTGGGCAACGAAATATCCTGAACTTAAATATGGAGAGAACTTCACCCTGACCCTGCCTCCGGTTCCGGATCATATGGATCCGGCCGATGCAAAAACCTATGCGGATGCAAAAGGCCTTGTTATCTTCTCAGGTGCACCGGAAGCTTCACAGCAGGCTGCTGCTGAATTCTTGAAATGGGTTTATTCCAATGAGGAGAATGACGTGAAATGGTTTAAGCAAACCAACCTGCCTCCAGCACGTGATGATCTGAACGAAGTGGAAGGCTTCAAGCAGATCCTCGCTGAAAAACCGGAACTGGCTCCATATGCAGAAGCGGTGTCCAAAGGGGTTCCTGCGATGGATAACCCTAAATTCAATGAGCTTCAAACCTTTATCGGACAAGAGGCATTTAATAAGGTCATCCGCGGCGAAATCGATCCGCAAACCGGTTGGAATAATATGAAGAAAGCGATTGAAGGTGAACTTCAATAATGATTAATAAACAAAATAATAAGTTGGGCTGGCTATTTGCCAGTCCCTACATTATTTTCGGATTGGTATTCTTCCTGGGGCCGCTGATTTGGTCCTTGTACCTTTCTTTTACGAATTGGGACCTCATCGCTCCCGATTTTGATTTTGTAGGACTGGATAATTTCCGAAAAGCCATGGCAGCACCAGGGGTTCAATCCGCCTTTTGGGTTACCTACAAATTCATGATGTTATTTGTTCCTCTGGTGACGGCCATGTCACTTGCCGTAGCTGTTGTCATACAAGGATTGCCTAAGTTTAAAAGCGTGTACCTAATAGGGTTCTTCCTGCCCTATCTATCCTCAGGGGTTGTAGCGTCCCTGATCGTACAAGGTTTTCTATCTTATAACAGTCCGGTCAATGAGTTCCTAAGAGGAACGTTCGGAATTAACATTGACTGGCTGGGCACGCCGTTCTCGGCACTGTTTATTGTCGGCTTGATCTTGGCTTGGAAATTCACAGGTTACTATGCTCTGATCCTGACCTCAGGCCTTGAAAGTATTGATAAAGAAGTCTACGAAGCAGCTGCAATTGATGGAGTAACCGACAGACAACAATTCTGGAAGATTACACTGCCTCTCTTGTACCCTGCTCTATATACAACATTGATTCTCTCGTTCGGCGTTACTTTCGGTATCTTCACAGAGGTTTACCAGCTGACAGGCGGCGGACCGAACTTTGCAACGAATACATGGCAGATGGAAATCTTCAATCAAGCATTTACGAATCTGCAGGCTGGATATGCTTCAGCAATAGCCATCATGGCTTCTGTCGTTACCTTTATCTCTATCTATGTGATTCGAAAACTGCTGGAAGGGTGGGGTAAACGCAATGGTTGGGTCTAAGAAAAACAGTAAAGGTCGACTCACGGGCCGCTATATACTGGCAACCCTTCTGCTTCTCGTCATGGTGTATCCTTACTTGTACATGGTGCTCAACTCTTTTGCAGATTGGTCACAGGTGGACCGGCAGCTCGTTCCAAGCAAATTCTCATTAAAATCCTATGAATGGCTCTTCTCCGGCGGTGAGGTCGGCATTGCCAGACCTTGGATGAATTCATTCTTTAACAGCGTTATCGTTTCCGTCGGATCCACTTTCCTGATGATGTTGTTCGGTATTATGGTTGCCTATGCATTGTCCAAATTGAAATTCCGTGGACGCGACACCGTGAATAACTTTGTGTTGTTCCACATGTTCTTTCCGGCGATCATTTTGCTGATTCCAAACTTCCTCATTATCCAGAAGGTCGGACTGTTTGATACGTACTGGGCAATGATTATACCGAAGGCCGTCAGCTTGTGGGCGATCTTCATGTACACCAACTTCTTTAAAGCCGTTCCGGATGCATTTATTGAAGCCGCAAAACTGGACGGCGCTTCGGATTTCAAGATTCTGTACAAAATCATGATTCCGATGTCCAAGTCCATTACCGCGGTTATCTTCCTGTTCTTGCTGATGGAACGCTGGACAGAACTTTTATGGGATATGCTCATCGTACGCAGTGACAATATGCTGACACTCAACGTTCTCTTGTCCCAGATGTTCGGACCGTATGGCAGTTATCCAGGTCCGCTGTATGCCGCATCCGTCCTGCTCACCGTGCCGATTATTATTATGTTCGCGATCTTCGGCAAGAAGTTCAAGGAAGGAATGCAGTTCAGTCTCAAATAAATCACGGATGGCTTCAAAACCACATCAGATTTGCTGCAGGAAGCTCGTATAAGAGGTCTGTACTTTACAACCTGCTATTCGGGCTTCTTCTTAAATAAAGGGATGGACACGCCGTTCATCCGGGAGTGGAAAAACGTATGGATAGGACTCAAATGAAATGGTGGCGAAAAACCGCCTTTTACGAGATTTATATGCCAAGCTACTGTGATGGAAACGGGGATGGCGTTGGTGATTTTCCCGGAATTACATCCAAGCTGGATTATCTGAAGGAGCTCGGGATTGGCGGAATTTGGCTGACTCCTTTCTATCAATCACCCAAGATCGATAACGGCTATGATATTTCGGATTATTACGCCATAGATCCGGATTACGGGACAATGGAAGATTTCGAGCGGTTTATAGAAGAAACTCACCAGCGAGGGATCCGGGTCATTGTAGATCTGGTGCTGAACCATACCTCGTCGGCCCATCCCTGGTTTCAGGAATCCAAATCCTCTACCCTTTCACCGAAGCGTGACTGGTACATCTGGAAGTCTCCTTCAGATCAAGGGATACCGAATAACTGGGAATCCTTCTTTGGTGGAAGCGCCTGGGAGTGGGATCCGGATACAGAGCAGTATTACTACCATGCCTTTGCCAAGGAACAGGTTGATCTGAACTGGGCCAACCCGGAAGTCCGCCAGGCAATGAAAGACGTCATGGGATTTTGGCTGGATAAGGGAATTGACGGCTTCCGGCTGGATGTGTCAATTTCCTTAAAGTCTCCGGCCAATTCCAGGATAACCCGGTTGATGGGAACGGCGATCAGATTCACCTGTACGATCAGAACCAGGATGGGATTGTTGAAGCGATCGGCGAAATCTGCCGTTACGTGCATGAACGGGATGGCATCTTCATGGTAGGCGAGGTAGGCTCCGAGGATATGGACATCCTGCGCCGCTACAGCGGCAGCGGCCTTCTCGATGTAGTGTTCAACTTTAACCTGGGCAGTCAGGAACAGTTCCTCCCTGCGGATCTATATAAACAGATCAAATTAATGGAAGAACAACATGCGCCGGATCAATTGCCGACCTTGTTCTTCAGCAGCCATGATATGCCGCGCCACATTTCCAGATTCGGCGAAGGCGATGCCGAGCTTGAGGAGCAGAGAGCCAAACTGATGGCAGCCCTCATGTTAACGGCGAAGGGGATCCCATTTATCTACTATGGCGACGAGATCGGGATGAGAAATCACATCGCGCACCGGATCGAGGATATGCGGGATATTCAGGGTCTCGGTCATTATGAAGTCGCGCTGAAGAATGGACGCACAGAAGAAGAAGCGTTGAACATAGCACGTACCAAAAGCCGGGACTACTCCCGTTCTCCTATGCAGTGGAATGGAAATCGTTACGGCGGTTTCTCGGATCAGGCGCCATGGATCGGAATGGGTCCCGGGTATGAGCAGATCCATGCAGAAGCACAGCAGCAGCAAACGAACTCCATGTTTGCTTTTTATAAAAGACTGCTTAAGCTCCGAATTCAGTACCCGGCCCTCTATATGGGCGATTACCTCAAGTTGGATCAACTGAAGGGTTCGGCAATCGTGTATACCAAACGCTTCAGCAGCGATGAAGCCGTCGTTGTGCTCCAGTTCGGGAGCGAGCCGCTCCATCTGGACCTAAGCGATTGGTCTGACCAGGAGCTGGAGTTGGTTGCTGCAAGCAAAGAACCCTTATCGCTCGGCGGATCTGTATTCGAAGTACCCCCTCACACGGCGGTTGTCTGGGTTTCCTAAGAGCAATTATCTTTTGTTTATATAGAAGGAGGCATCATTTTCGTGGCATTGAATAAATCAGCAGTACAAACATGCGCAGCGCTGTTGCAAGCATATCGAGACAAGAAATCCACCGTTCAGAACCCGGTAAAACTTCAGTTTACGGGTGTAGGTGACAAGGATGTGTATAATATCACAGCCCCTTTCCAGATTGATGGAGTCACTGTGATTGCAGGCCGGGTAGAATCGCGGGACAGCGAGCATTCCGAAATCCACTTTTTCGTGGAGCAGGACGGCACTTGGGTACCGAAAGAAGGAGCGCCTGTCTTTACGCTTCAGGATCCGTTCTTTACCTTCATTCAAGGCGAACTGGTCCTAGGCGGCGTTGAGATCTTCCCTCATCCTACGATGGAGAATGCGCTGATGTGGAGAACCGTATTCCGGAAAGGCAAAACGCTGAATGATCTCTCCCCTTTCTTCACGGGACCCGACGCGATGAAGGATTTACGCCTCACGGAGCTGGCCGGCGGCGAAATCGGCGTGTTCACACGTCCTCAAGGCAAAAAAGGCGGCCGAGGTAAGATTGGTTTTACCAGGGTGAAATCGCTTGACGACGTGACGATAGAACTCATTAACGATGCTCCCCTCCTGGCTGATCAATTCATCGATGCGGAATGGGGCGGGGCTAATGAGCTGCACATTTTGAACAATGGACTTGTCGGCGTGCTTGGCCATGTGGCCAGCTTTGATGAAGCCGGTGATCGTCACTATTATCCGATGGTGTTTGCGCTCGATCCACAGACAGGCGCATTTAGTGATATGGAATTGATTGCCGTACGGGCCGAATTCCTGCCGGGTGAAACCAAACGTCCGGATCTGGCTGATGTCGTATTTAGCGGAGGATTGGTTCGCAAGCCAGATGGAACCGCGGATCTCTACGCAGGGATTAGCGATGCGGAAGCGCATCGTGTGACAATCGAGGATCCGTTCCTCAAATTCGAGCAATAGGATAAAAGATCCTGCTGCCTGCCTTACCCATTGAGGTTCGGTGACAAGCTCATATATACAAAAAAATGCTTATTGGATAGGGGTAAACAACCATGAATATATACAGATATGAGGAGAATCCTCTGGTTACACCGGCTGACGTGAAGCCGTATCATGACGGTTTTGAAGTGATTGGCGCTTTTAACGCAGGCGTAGCCGAATATAACGGTGAAGTGCTGCTGCTTCTCCGTGTAGCGGAGCGCCCCATTAGTTCTGATCCGATGATTGTCAAGGCACCTGTCTTCAATGCTGACACGCAGAAGCTGGACATTCTTGAATTCCGTACCGATGATGCGCGTTATGATTTCTCCGACCCGCGTGTCATTCGCAACGTGAATCAAAGCGCTACATTCGAATACTTGACCTCTCTGTCCTATATTCGTGTAGCACGGAGCAAGGACGGGCACCGCTTTACCATCGATGATAAACCGCTTGTCTATCCGGCACAGTCACTTGAAACGTTCGGTATCGAAGATCCGCGTGTAACGCAAATCGGCGAAACGTATTATATCTACTTCTCGGCCGTATCGCCTGTCGGTGTCGGCGAGTCGATGGTGTCCACCCAAGACTTTGTGAACTTCACGCATCACGGCATGATTTTCGGACCTGACAACAAGGACGTTCTGATCTTCCCTGAGAAAATTAACGGCAAATATTATGCGCTTCATCGTCCAACCACGAAAAGCACGGGAAATCCGGAAATGTGGATTGCCGAATCCGATAACCTTATATACTGGGGCAATCACAAACATCTGGCGGGTCTGCGTGATGGCATGTGGGACAGCGGCCGTATGGGCGGCGGTGCCGTTCCATTCCGTACGGAAAAAGGCTGGCTGGAGCTCTACCACGGTGCAACCCTGGATCACCGCTACTGCATGGGCGCCCTGCTGCTGGATCTGAACGATCCATCCAAAGTGATCGCCCGCTCCAGTCAACCGATCATGGAGCCGGAAGCGGATTATGAGAAGAACGGATTCTTCGGAGACGTTGTCTTCTCCTGCGGCGCACTGGTCGATGGCGATGTCGTGAAGATGTATTATGGCGTAGCCGATACGTCCATGGCTTGCGCTGAACTGAGCGTAAAGGAAATTCTGGACAGCCTGACCTACGAATAAAATTTCTGCCTGCGTAAAGGCAATGCTAATTGTGACAGCGTAATACGATAATCACACCCAAACCAAGGCCTGCTCCAGCAGGCCTTGGTTTTTTGGTATAACCATGCTGGCATTAACGCGATCAGGCTATAACTGTATACCGGACGCGTGGCTTTAAATCTGATTGTTAATACAATACGGGCAATATTGGATCCGATTTTTCATAACCAATCAGGGATAGTTCTCTTTGCCAAGGATAACCTTGTAATTTGTAATATGTTATTTTTTTAATTTGTCTAAGGGAACTTCAGTAAGTTCTCAGTTCGATAATTTAGTGCCGCTACCCTATTTATGTAGCCTTCAATTGATTCATCTTCATAAATATAAGGTCTATTCAGCAAAATAATCCTCCTAACCAAAAAGACCAGAACAACAATACCTGTTGTCTGGCCTTATCTGAATTATTATATTAAATGAATAAATAATCGTTTCTAAGGATTTTTGGAATTTTCTATCTAATTTATTCTGAAACAAATCCAAAAAATTATGGAATATCACACCTGCTGCTAGTGTCCTGTTCTAACAACTTCCTCACGAACACTTACTATACCCGCAGTTCCCGCAAGTCTTACATCCCTCGATATTGATCAAGGATGCCCCGCCGCAGGATGGGCACAGATCCAGCGACATCGAGCTGCCGCCTGCGTGGGAGCCGTGTCCGCCATACCCTGCGGCTGCCGTCGCCTCGGCCTCGCCTGCATCGACAGGCGCCATCGTGGCTGCGACCGGTGCCGGATCATGGTCATGATCCACCCCGGCGTTGTTCGCCACGTGCGTCTCGAGCGCCTTCGCCACAGCGTCGGCGATGGATTCTACGCGGTTTGCGCCGAAGCCGATCGCGCCGGTGCCGCCGATGCCCTTGAGGTGCTTGATCAGCAGCTCCACCTTATTGCCGTGGTCTCCGTAACGCAGGAACAAGGAGCAGACGCGGCCCAAGGCTTCCGCCATTGCGAACACATCCGAACCGGCCTTGCCGACGTTCAGGAAGATTTCGCTAGGGATACCGTCCAGATCGTTGATGGTAATATACGCCATGCCGAACGGCGTGTTCATTTTATAGGTTGCGCCGCGCAGCACTTGCGGACGCTTCTTGTATTGCTTATCCAACCCGCTCTTGCTCGCTGAGGCTGTCACGGCCACGCTGGCAGCCGCCGGCTCCACGTTCGTTGCATCCTCTGCGGCTTGGCCTGCCGCGCTTTGCTCAAGCGCTGTTTCCGCAGTAGAAGCTGTGGTCGCTTCGACGGCCTTATCTTCTTTTTTCTCCGTCTGCAGCACCTGCACGTCACGGCTGCCGTCGCGGTAGATCGTTACTCCCTTACATCCCAAATCGAATGCCAGCTCATACAGTCGTTTTGTATCTTCAACCGTAAAGTCCGACGGACAGTTGGCCGTCTTCGAGATCGAGCTGTCCACCCAGCGCTGAATTGCCGCCTGCACCCGGATGTGATCCTCTGCGGAGAGACTCATCGCCGTGACGTAATAATCCGGAAGCTCTTCGCCCGGATGGCTGTCCAGCCAATCCTGAGCAATCGGCACGAACTGCTCGTCGAAGCCGAGTCGGCTCTGACGGAAGTATTTGAAGGCAAAATACGGCTCGATGCCTGTCGATGTTCCGACCATCGTACCCGTGCTGCCCGTTGGCGCTTGGGTAATGACGGTGACGTTCCGTGCGCCTTTTTCACGCACCGCTTCGGCAACTTCAGGATACACCTCGGCCATATTTTTCATGAAGCCGCTTTGCAGGTACAGCTCGGCATCGAATGCCTGGAACGAACCCTTCTCTTCGGCAATATCGGCGGAAGCGAGATACGCTTCGCGGGCGATGAAGCCATACAGCTTATCCAGGAACTCCAACGATTCCGGACTGCCGTAACGGATGTTCAGCTTGATCATCAGCTCCGCAAGACCCATCGTTCCGAGACCCACGCGGCGCTCTTTTTTCTGGTTCAATTCGTTTTCTTCAAAATGGTACGGCGTCCGGTCAATGACATTATCCAGGAAACGCACGGAGTACCGTGTCGTTGTAGCCAGCTCATCCCAGGCAACGTCATGGTTCGCTTCATCATAGAACTTCGACAGGTTCATCGCGGACAGGTTGCATACGCCCCAGCCCGGAAGTCCCTGCTCGCCGCAAGGGTTCGTACAGATAATCGGGTTGAAATACCAGCTGTTGGACATCTGGTTATAGTATTCCATGAATACGACGCCCGGCTCTGCGGATTTCCATGCGGATTCGATAATCGTGTGCCAGACCTCGCGTGCTTTTACTGTTTTATATGGAATGATACGGCGTCCGGCTTTCTTCCATTTATCCAGATCGCCGTCCCACAGCTCATCATAGTCAGGATCCGTAGTATCCGGGAACACCAGCTCCCAGTCCAGATCTTCCTTCACGGCCTTCATGAAATCATTGCTGACGCATACCGACAGGTTCGCATTCGTAACTTGTCCCATCGTCTGCTTTACGGTAATGAAATCCTCCACGTCCGGATGCCAATCATTAATCATCAGCATGAGCGCGCCCCGGCGGCTTCCGCCCTGCTCGATCAATCCCGTCGTATAACTGAACAATCCGCCCCACGATACCGCACCGCTGGAGGAACCGTTCACGCCTCTTACGATCGCGCGCCGAGGACGCAGGGAAGACAAGTTAATGCCGACTCCGCCGCCGCGTGCCATGATCTCGGTCATCTCGCTCAGAGTTTCCATGATGCCGCCCCGGCTGTCCTTCGGTGAAGGAATTACGTAGCAGTTGAACAGCGTCAATTCATCGCTTGCACCCGCTCCAGCCGCAATCCGTCCGCCCGGCACCAGCTTCCAATCATCCAGAATCTCGCGGAACTTCCCGCGCCACTCTTCCTGCAGTTCCGGCGTTGCCTCAACCGATGACATGGCAGCCGCGAGTCGATCCCACATTTCTTCCGGCGTTTTCTCGATGGTTAACGTCAGCTTCTCCACGTCCGATTCCACAAGCTCGCCCTTCCGTGTCTTCACCGTGACCTTGCGGCCTTCGCGCTTCACGATTTCGCCAACTTCCTTGGTCGGAAATTTAGGATCATCCTTCGTCAAAACGAGCACCACATCGCCTACCTTAGCGTTGTTGGAGTCCGCATCCTTCCAGGCATACCGGTCCAAAAAGATCTTCTCGCTTAAACCTTCCAGTCGCTGATTCTGCATCGTACTCAAGAGCAACTACCTCCTATATAAAATATAAAATTAAAAAGTTCCGCAGTTATGCGCTCACCAACAACATAACCTGTTATGTAGCCGGTCAAACATTCAAAACCACTATATACACCATATATAGTGCTACTAATCCATTATACTACACTATATATAGGTTAACTATGCCGATAATGTGAAAATTAAGCCATCAGATCCAAGCTCCCGCTCGCAAGCTTCCGCTTTCTTCCTCTCGCTCTCTTTTTCGCCTTTCCCTATGAAAAAAAAGGATGAAAATATCCAATTCCAGCAGCCGTGCGCCCTTTGGGTTATTCCACGCCTTCCGAATCCGTGCAAGGTTATGAAGACTTCTTTTTTCGTCCATACTACATATACACCGCTGGCCCGGAATCTTTCACAACAGGAGGAGATCGACATGTTTCATCAGCCATCTGCCGACTCAGGCATGATTTTCGACGCGCGTCTTCCCGTTCCATTGCAGATCGACCGTTCCTGGTTTGACGATCTCGCCGGTCGACTGGACAAGGGCGGACCTTGGGGTGACTATCGTCTGGCCCAGCTTGCCGTGGAGGGCGAGAAATCGCGTCTCGTTACAAGCTTTGAAGAATTGCAATGCCTCAAGCACCTAGGCGGCTTATCCCCGCTCCCCCATCAGACCGATACCGCCAGACGCGTATTGTTCGAGATGTCGGGCCGAGCCATTCTCGCTGATGAGGTGGGGCTTGGTAAAACGATTGAAGCCGGCCTTATTTTAAAAGAATACATCGTGCGCGGCCTGGTATCCAAGGTGTTGATTCTCGTTCCGGCTTCCCTTGTGCTGCAATGGGTTCGCGAGCTGAACTCCAAGTTCGGCATTCCTGCGATTGCGCAGAAAAAAGCGTACTCCTGGGGCAATGATATCGTTGTCGCCTCCATGGACACGGCGAAGCGCGATCCGCATCAGGAGATTCTGCTGAACGAGGAGTACGACATGCTCATCATCGATGAGGCGCACAAACTCAAGAACAAGAAAACATCCAATTATCAGTTCATTCAAAAGCTGCGCAAAAAATACTGCCTCTTGCTGACGGCCACGCCGGTGCAGAACGATCTCAGCGAGCTCTTCAATCTGATCACCCTGCTGAAGCCGGGCCAGCTTGGAGGCCAAGGGCAGTTTGCCGCTAATTTTGTTGTCGATAAACGAAGACCCAAGAACCAGGAGCAGCTCAAGGATGAGCTGTCCAAGGTCATGATCCGTAACCGCCGCGGCGAAGGCGAAGTGAAATTCACCAAGCGATCCGTCCGCAATGTAGGGCTTAGCCTCTCGCCCGAAGAACAGTCATTATACGACGGCGTCACGTCCTTCGTCAAAGATCAGTATCAGGCAGCAGGGGGAAATTTAAGCAGTATGCTGTCCCTTGTTACGCTCCAGCGTGAAGTGTGCAGCAGCCGCGATGCCGTTTTCGTGACTCTTGTTAATCTGTCCAAGAAGCTGCCCGAGGACTCTCCGCTGCGCGATAAAATCTGGGAGCTCGTCTATCTCATCAAGGCTATCAAAGCCAACACCAAGGCGGAAAAAACCATCGAGCTGATCCAGCAAATGAACGAGAAGGTCATCGTATTCACGGAATACCGCGCCACGCAGGAATACCTGCTCAATTATTTCCGCGATCATGGGCTCATCTCCGTACCGTACCGGGGCGGAATGAACCGCGGCAAGAAAGACTGGATGATGGATCTGTTCCGCGGCAAGGCGCAGGTCATGATCGCTACGGAAGCCGGCGGCGAAGGCATCAATCTGCAATTCTGCCACCATATGATCAACTTCGATCTGCCCTGGAATCCCATGCGGGTCGAGCAGCGGATCGGACGCGTGCATCGTCTCGGCCAGACCAATGACGTGAAGATTTACAACCTGTCCACGTCAGGAACCATTGAAGAGCACATTCTGAACCTGCTGCACGAGAAGATCAACATGTTCGAGATGGTCATCGGGGGTCTGGATGTCATTCTCGAGCGGTTCGAGAAGAAGGAGTCCATCGAGAAGAGCCTGTACAAAATCATGCTGGAGTCCGGCAACGATGATGAAATCCGCCAGCGCATCAGCACATTGGGCGACTCGATTCACCATATCAAGCAGGATATCGAGCAGGGAAGCACCGTCGAAGATAATCTAAGAGAGGAAGAAGCCTAATATGACCATGACGCCGCAGGAGGTGCAGCAGCACTTCATGGCCTATTTGGAAGCCACCGAATGCACCGTCATTGAAAAATCGCCTGAGCATGTCACCGTGAAACTGTCTCCGCAAGCCGACAAAATGCTCACCAACCGCCCGTATTACTGGGGTTTCGTGGAGCGTACCGGCGCTCCCGCCGAAACGTTATCGTTCAATTTCGTGTTTGATCCGGAAAAATACGACGAACGGCTTGCAGAAAGCAAGGAAGCCGAAGCCAAAGCGCAGCTTGCCTCGCCTACGCAGGATCCGCTCCTGGCCCGCTTTTACGGGAATGCTCCGGTTCTGCCCATCCTCGGTCCCGGCCGCATTCAGCGGGAGAACATTGGCTACGGCAGCAGCCGGCTGGCCCAAATCTGGAATGCTTCCCGAGAGGAAGGCAAATGCGTCTATCTGTTCCAGCAGCGCGATACCGAGCCTCGTCCAAGAGCCCGTTCCACGCCGTATGAGCAGTGGCTGGGCGTCTGCTTCAAGGTAGAGTTCAGCTGTGATCTGAAGCGGGAGGAATTGTTTTTTCTCGGAATCTCGCTATCCAGCCGTGCGATTGCCCAAGACTTCCCGGCGATCCTGGATGGACGCGAGCTGACGCCCCGCTTGCCGGAAAGCGTTCACGTCCGCCCCGCTGCTCTTACCTTGCAGCAGGCCGTAGATGCGCTGGAGAACCATCTTATCGATAAGCTAAGTAAGCTCGACTATGACTGGGCCACAAAAGCAAGAGAACGTCTTGAAGATGAATTGTTGGTGATCGACAGCTATTACGAGGACCTGCTCAAGGAGCAGGATGAAGAGAAAAAAGCGCTCATCGAGGAGCAATATAAGAACCGCCGTTCCGAAATGCAATGGCAGTACGAGCCGAAAGTGAGCTTGTCCGTCATAACCTGCGGTCTATTTCATCTGTGTTCGCCTGTGGGTGCGTCATCATGACGCTCCTCTACAAAAGCAGGCAAAAAAAGAACCATTCTCCCTTCTCCTGCCGCGACAGCTTGCAACAGCCTTTGCAGAGCTTGTCCGATATGATGATTCCAACACATCCACGGCGCGTAGGGCCAAGGAAAGGCGGTTAATGATTTGAAGCGTTGGAACATGGAACTTCATAACCATGATGTCAAGGATTGCAAGAACTTTAAGCCCCAATCAGCCGATAACAAGCAGAACAGCCGATATCGAATGTTGTCTGTTTCCATCATTGTAACGACTATCCTCTGGTTCAGCACGGTCCAGCCGCAGGCAAGCTTGGCTGCAGCAAGACAGGCCGACGTTTCCAATTCTGCGAACAGCCTTAGTCTGACTGGCACCCCGTTTACTGCGAATCATCACACATCAGGCGTTTCAGGGGTTAGTCAGAACAAAGCTGTAGCTCAGGTTCCTGGGAATTTGATGGACTTTGCCGAGGAGACTGTCGCTCAATTATCGGCCCATGCGCCATTTACGACATGGGACGAAGCAGCACTCGAGTTCACACCGCTCGGTCCGGGCACGCACGGCTGGTTAGTCACGATTTCCGATGAAGGACTGCCGCAAGGATACATGATTATCAGTGCAGGCGAAGACGGCGGATATATCCTGAGTGAATACGGGATCGGCTCAACCCTTCCCTACAGCCAAGCGCCGCTGAAAGAGCGGCTCGCTTCGGAAGGCCTTGTGAAGGCTGGAGGGTCATTGCCTCAAGGCAGCACCGTGCGCAAGCTGTATGACGTGTCCCCCGTCTGGCAGGTCCAGCTGCCCGGCAAGAAGCCGTTTTATTTTAATGCACTAAATAGTGAAGCCCTACCGGATGAGCCCCAGCAGACGCATTCAACGACGAAGCTGGTATCCGTATCGCTGCCTGCAACAGCCAAAGGACTCGTAACTTCATCCAAATCCAATCGTTGGTTTGCCGGAACGCCCTCCATCGCAACCGGTGACTCCATGGATCCTTACGATAATCTGCTGTGGCTGACCACTGGAAATCTAACAGCCCGAAGCAGCGCCGATCTGCGGAATTTACTTAAGGAGCACTCCACCCTGATATTTAAGTCCGCAAAAGGCAATGCCGCCTACGGCGCGCCTTTTAACTTAACGGGCTGGCATCGATGGTCCTCCGAGAATCTGGAGAACCCGGCTGCGCTTTATGTTTCGGTTCCCTTGCGGAATACAGACACCCTCCGTTTCCTCCCGGCATCCCGGTTAATCGGACAAGGGCAATTTTATGCCCAGCCGGAATAATACGGGTTTTCCCATGCCATATGCCATGACTGACAAAGGACGCTGCCCCTTAATGGGCAGCGTCCTTTATTTCAAAACGGTTTATAAGTGTGCACTCAGCACGCTGAAGAGACTATAGCCTTCAAATGCCAGATTCACTTCGACCCTGACATCGTGCGCACACGATGCGCAAAATGCGATTTCATGAATTGAACATGCATCAGCTGTTACTTCGTCCCTTTTTTTTGCGCTTGGTGGTTACATCCTCTTTCCATAGCGACATGGAGAACGGAATCATGCCGAACCACCTTGTGGTCCAGGATTCCTTCACCTTCGCTTGACGCCGAACGTCCTTAGGCGTATCTATAAAATGAACCACGCGCTCGGTAATGTACTTGATCAATTCGTCGCCGCTGGCCATACGAATCAACTCCTTTTGGTTTATCCACATCCCAGTATCAGTTTGCTCCATTTCAATCAATTCTAGACGCTCGCACTTGAACAGCATGATTTTCCCGCCATATGCACATTCTAAAAAAGCCGAAATTTTTACGTGAAAGAAGGGAACCATCATGATTAAGACAGCCGTTGTATGGATGCTTCTCTTGACACTGGCACTCCCGGGTTCTGTTATGGAAGCATATCCAGTGAAGGAGCAAACCATGACGCGTCCAGCGCATGCCGTTCATAAAAGTCTATTATCGACAACCCGGCTTCTGACCGAAACGCCCGAATCCACCCACTCTTCAGGTCAGGAAATCGACCAGTCCGAACTAAGGCAGCTGCACCCTTTTGCCCATGATGTCATTCTGATCGATGTGGGTCATGGCGGAATCGACGGAGGAACGTCGTATGGTGAAATTCTCGAAAAAGATATTAATCTGGCCATTTCACGGAGACTGTTCATGCTGCTGCGCAAGGAAGGCTATCATGCCGTCCTGAACCGCGATGCCGATTACGCGCTTAGCGATGACAATCGCTGGCATCGAAGCTCCTCGAGGCATCGCCGCGATCTGTCGCAGCGCAAGCAGCTCAGCAGCGAGATCCCGACCAAGCTGGTGGTCAGCATTCATGTGAATTGGGGGAAGAACTCGTCCAAGCGCGGAGGCATCGTGCTGCATCAATCCGAGGGACGCAGCACCCTGCTTGCGGACACCATCCAAGAGCAGCTGAATCTGGTTTACCGCAACAACAATCACATCATGGTAGGTAAACCATACTATCTGCTGAATCAAACCCAAGTACCCGCCGTCATCGTCGAAACCGGCTTTCTCAGCAATATGGAGGATCGGAAATTATTAACCGGCCGCAACGGTCAAATGCAGATCGCTGAAGCCATTGCCGACGGGATTATCAGTTATTTAACGGCCCTGTAATTTGGGGCTTTTTTTTTGCATATATAGGCCTGCCTACTCCAATAATTAGGTCTACAAACCTTCTTTTTTGTCATTTAAGTTAACATCAAGATGAAAAAGTATCATTTTACTGAAAAAAATTATAGAAATTTCAGGATATTATGATAGTATAACTAACATATAGAAAGATAGATTACTCAAATGGAAATTGGGGGAGATTGCGATGTTTGACTGGCTTGGCTATCGCCAAGGACTTCCGCTCTGGATTTCATGGCGTCTGAATCGTAATATGAAGAACGATGTTGAAGACATATTCGTAGGTATTGCAGAAACGCGTAAAGAGCTGCTATTCTCTTGGAGTCATGAGTATTGGGGACATCTGGACCGACTGAAGGAGCAGCTGAACAAGGATAATTCCTATCAATCACAAGTCGGCAGCGAACATTCTCGCCCTTTGTCATCAAACGCCCGGTTGAATCAGGAGCAGCTCTTCTCAGCCTTATATTCGCGCGCTACCGACTTTACGGAATTATTCTTATTGAACTCCTCTGGTGAAGTCACATATTCTACATACCCCTCACATATTGGAACAACCTATAACGCTAGCAGTACACTGGGCGCTGCGATCACCCATCTTATCGGTTCGAACACTGGCAAATTGCTCTTTGGACCGTATGCCGATCCCACTACCTTAACTATCGGCCCGCGTTCCTCTACCTTTCACGACAAAATGACGCTCCTGTTCATGAATGCCATCTACACGGGAGATACGTTTGTCGGCATCCTGTGCGGCCGTGTGCCGAATGACGTGATCGGAGATTTAATCCAGCGGGAATCCGGCCACGTTTACCCTGATTCCGGCGACAACTATATTTTCATGGCCAAGCCCGAAATGAATCATCACATTGCGCCCGGAACCGCTCTTTCCAGAAGCCGATTTGAAGACCGAACCTTTACCCACGGCGAGAACCTGAAGGACGGCGTTACGACCGACTGGGGAATTGTTTCCGTAAAAGAGCATACCGAGCTTGAGCTCATCTTTACCGACCCGGCGACGGGTCAGCTGCACCCGGGAGTAGCCAATACCATTGCGAACGGAAGCAATTTGTTCGTAGCCTTTCCGGGATATTCCGATTACCGCCACATTCCGGTGATCGGCAAAGGCCTGACGTTCCGTTTGCCCCATTGTCCGGATGTTTGGGGGATGATGTGCGAAGGGGATTTGGAAGAGGTTTACCGCGTTCGCAGCATCCGCTTTAGACATGCTAAGCTCCATGGCCTATCCACTTTTGTGTCCAGTATGCTGATAGCTCTCATTGTTTATGTTACTGCTGCTTATGGGTCGCCCGCACTCGCCGCAATTGTAGGAGGATTGGCCTGCGTGGCCACTGGTCTTCTGGCCTCTTCCCTGATCGGCCGCAAAGAAATCGGGCGTATTGCCGATCGACTTCGAAGCCTGAGCCGATTTATCCGCATGAATGCCGAAGGTACCGGCGATCTGACGCAGCGCCTGGATACCCGCCCATTCGATCAGGACGAAACGCGCGAATTAGCCCAATGGATCAACAATATGATCGACTCCCTCGAAAGCATCATGATGCAGGTGAAATTGACCGCAGGCGATGTTTCCGCCAGCCAGCAGGTGATGAATGACACAACTGCCGTCACCGTGACTTCCGCTCAGCGTGTCAGCGGCAACATTAGCGAGATGATTCGCAGCATGCGCAGCCAGCTGAAGGATATCGATGCCGTGAAGGAAAGCGCGGAACAGATGCGGGGAACCCTCCGTCAGCTGGAACGGCAAGCCAATGAACAGATTGATGTAGCCAAACATGAAGTGGTTCGTATCGGAGACAAGATGTCTCATATCTCCTCGAAGGTCGAGGAAACGAATCAGACGATCCGCACCTTCATGGGTACCGTTCAAGAGGTCACCGGCGTGCTGCACGCCATCGAGCAAATATCCTCCCAAACCCATTTACTGGCCCTGAATGCTTCCATTGAGGCAGCACGGGTCGGAGAACACGGACAAGGGTTTGCCGTGGTAGCTAGCGAAATCCGGAAGCTGTCCGAACTGACCAGAAAGTCCACGGAGGAGGTTCACCTAATTATCAGCCATATCTATAAAGACGCCCAGCAAGCCGTGCAATCAATGAAGGAAGGAACCAAGGTCGTGCAAGAAGGAAACCTGCTGGTTTCCGCGGCCTCCGAGCTGCTCGCCGCCGCTGCCGAAGATGACGTTCGTAAACATCAGGCGGTTGATGAAGTAGTTCAGCTTATGGAGAAAATTGCATCGGTCAGCAAAGAGAATCGGAAGATTTCCAAGGATGTGGAGAGCAAGGTACAGGAGCTTACAGAGGAAATCGAAAGCGTACGATACACTTCGGGCAATGTTGAAGTTATTGCAAAATCCATGCAGCAACTGGTAGGACAATTCAAGCTCACCGATTCCCGCATTCGATAAATGAATACTGCCTCCACACATATGTACAGCCTTCCATACAGGGATGGAATCACCGGATCCTTGACTGGAAGGCTATTCATTTTTTATGGCTGTTCAAGATAGGGGCGGACCTTTGTCGGATAATCTTTTTAACGCCGGTTGCTCACGGCATGCCGAAACCGACTCCGGTTCTGCTGCTGACACTAATACGCAGACAGCGAAATTCGGTTCTGCTAACCAACGCTAATTTGCAGGCAGCGGATTCGGCCGCCAGCTTGATCGTTCCCTAACCAGATCGCTGATACCCACAAACTCCACCTTGGCTTGCAGTTTCGGAATGGTTCCTTTCAGCGCTTCTGCCGTTCGGATTCCATATTTGCCGACATGGCCAATTGCAATGCAGGATGTTCTCTCTTCCGCATGCTGTACCGCTGTCAGAAGCTGTTTGCTCACGTGCTGAACGGTATGAACATCATCCAGGAATATATCGTTGGCGATGGACGGCATCCCCTTCTCCGCGGCCAGTTTGCCAATCACGCTATGGTAGTTTGTCTTGCTGTCGATAAAGAACAACCCTCTCTCCCTGCATACATCAAGCACAATCGACATGACCCGCTCATCCCCGGTAACCTTGGAGCCCATATGATTATTAATCCCAACGGCATAAGGAACCGAATCGATTGCCTCCTCCATCCGTTCACGAATCTCCTCATCGGTTAGTGAACTTAGAATGGCACCCGGTCCGAGCCAGGAAGATCGTCCTTGCTTCGGCTCCATGGGCATATGGATGATGACGTCATGCCCTTGCCGATGCGCAGCTTCGGCATCCTTCACGCTTGTCGGCAAAAAAGGCATCACTGCCACCGTGATCTTAACAGGAAGACTCAGCATTTCCTGAGTCCCTTTCTGATCATTGCCAAAATCATCAATGATGACGGCCAGCTTATTAACTTTCGCCTCCAGATCAGGCCTGCCGCGTCCGGATTCTTCGTGGATTTCTTCTGTTTCCTGATTGGGAGGATCAGCAGTAGGGGTAGAGGCCACCCCTGCGCCATATCCGATCTGTGCTCCGTCCACGATCATCCATATCGTACATAGCAAGATAACCAATTTTTTGAATGCCTTCCGCATGGTTACTCCCCTTCCATTCATATTCATGCTAATCACACCTAACCGTATTGTTTGAGAAAAGGTATGTAAATATGTAAGAGTGATTGTATTCAGCACAGCCCAGGCACAGAAACTCCTTGCCCGCCACCGTTGGGTCGTCGGCTTTCTTACTCGCAGCTGCTTTCTCCGCAGCTCCGCGGTAATTTTGACCTTGTCGGCGTTGGCTGTCAACGGCATCGCATTATTTTGGTTAAAGTCTTTCATCCCGCCCCATCTAAAATCTCAACACAAAAGAAGCTCGTAAACTGCTAAAAAGCAAGTTTACGAGCTTCTTTATAAGGATGCGGTCGAGAGGACTCGAACCTCCACGGGGGTTAGCCCACACGGACCTGAACCGTGCGCGTCTGCCAATTCCGCCACGACCGCGTATCATGTTCATCGCTATTAGGAGACAAGTCCTTATCAGCGGCGACAAGATATATAGTATCACGCTGCGCAAAATGAGTCAACACTTTTTTTAAACTTGATTAAAAACCTGTTTTTCGGTTAAAATAAGAACATAAGTTCTCATTCAATAACCATTTTCTATATAAAGGCGGTGATGTTGATGGCCATACCGGCTGTTACGACGGAAGAACGTGCATTGATCAAGAGTTACCTGCTGCTGATGTTCATTCATAAGGTGTTTGAAAGGGATTGCCGAATCATTCAGGAGTGCGGTGTCTTCAAGAGCCCTCAATTGTATGTAGAGGTTGTGGGGAATGGCGCCAAGCGTGCTGCTGTGCTTCTTCGTGAGGTGAAGCAGGAATTCACCAAGCGGGCGATCAAGGTGTATGATATTGGACAAAACCAGGAAGGAATCCAGGCACGATATGCTTGTCGGGGTTACATTGGTTCGATGAACATTCTATGGCCATCCTTCCGTGAGGAGATGATGGACCGCATGCGAGCCTACCTTGGGCTGGTTTCGCCCGAGACCGAGTCCTCTGAGCAAGCCCATCCTCCTGCCGCTGTTTACGCCCGCTAAATCGCTGCCCTTAAACAGAGAATAACCGTCTCCCCCACTGAACATGAATGCTCCGGTTGAGACGGTTATCGCTGACACGTGAATCAATGAAGATTATGCTGCACGCGGGTCAATCCCTGCGAGAGGGCATGTCCCGCACTGGCGGCAGACGCCACGGCTACAGCCTCCATAATCTGAGCATCCGAGGCTCCCTTCGCACGGGCTTCTTCCATATGATAGAAGGTACACAGCTCATTATTGGCAAACAGTCCGATTCCGAGCGCGATCAGCTGCTTCGTTCGCTCATCCAGTTCGCCATCCTGAAAGCAAACGCCGGTGAACTGATGATACGCTTCTGCCATTTCCGGCATGCTCTGCTTCAAATTCAGAATTTCATTCTTGTAAGCCGAGACCTTGTCATTGGACATTTCCATAAACCTAAAGCACCTCTTCCACAAAAATTTGATGCGAGGTTAAGTTGTCCGACGAGTTCGAGATCTATGCCTACTCTTCGATCGGGCTAACTCTTGGTTCCTTTTTAAGCTGGTAGCTGTAACGGCGATCCAGTTTAACGACCCGCCGGTTTCTGCGGCGTATAATGACCTGCTCCGGGTCCCAGGCTACAACAAAGCCTATAATATCATTGGTCTCCAAGCCGTCCCGGACAACCCGGACCAATTCGCCGGAGAGCCGCAGCTCATCGAGTCTTTCATCGCTAATCATCACCATACCCCCTTCATAAACTTTGTGCAAAAAAAGACCTAAATGAGATCATTTAGGTCTTTTGAATGCGTTGCGATATCGACAAACATCCCGACTAAGAGATGTCCTATATACCCATTAACGCTGTGCCGGCTCGATACTGTCATTCTTCTCGTACCAAAAATCCAGAACGGTTGAAGACATGACGCGCTTCTCGATATATTCTACCTGCTGAGGCGTAAACTGTTCCTTCCATTCGAAGGAAACCTCCTCACACAATCCGGCAATCGTCAGCAGTTCTGACCAGGCAACATAGCGTTTGTACCAGAAAAACTGAGGATGTTCAATCATATAGGGATATAGATCATCAAACTCCGTATGTTTACAATCCAAAGCACGTTCAAAATGTACCTTTGCTTCATTCAGCTTCTCAATCAAAAACGGCTCGGTTACAGGTTGTTTCCCCATGGTGCTGCCTCCTCTCTCTTGCCTACCTCTTTATTATAAGCGAAAATCTTGGAGGCGAAAAGATTTTGTTGTGATTTTAGGCTGAAATCCACTTAAAATTGACTACGAATTTACACGATTACGCACGGCAGAGGCTAGGGTACAAACGTTCATGTCGGAAGTCCTGCCTTTCGGCTCTACTCCTGACATGCCATGAAGCGTTTGGTATATTCCTAAACCTAGCTGAACGTAATCTTGCCGTCCTCAAGCGACGATATGGTGACCAGCGATTCCACATGAACATTCTGTTCGCGCAGCGTTCTCGCTCCGGCCTGGAAGCTCTTTTCAATCACAACGCCAAGCCCGATTAATTCCGCTCCCGCCCGTTCAATAATCTTGATCAGGCCTCTTGCAGCGTCACCGTTTGCGATAATGTCATCAATGAAGAGCAGTTTATCCTCTTCGCCGATAAACTGGCGCGATACCATAATGTCCGTGACAATGCCCTTGGTGAAAGACGGAACCCGCTCACACAAGGCGTCTGGATCGGCGAGCAGCGTTTTTTTGCGCCGGGCGAATACCATCGGAACTCCCAATTCAAGCGCCGCGGCAAATGCAACAGAAATGCCGGAGGATTCCAGCGTAACGACCTTGGTTACGCCGCTCTCTTTAAATCTAGCCGCAAATTCCCGGCCCATATCCATAATTAATGCCGGGTCTACTTGATGCGTCAGCAGGGCATCCAGCTTCAGCACTTGATCCGACAACACGACACCTTCTTTGATGATCCGCTCTTTCAACCAATCCATCCAAAAGACCTCCCACGATTCCTTTGTCGTAAAAGTAACATATTCCTCCCTGTACGGCAAGTACAAACGGTGACTCCGTCATTTAACTGTACGGTTCCCGTCAGAATTCCTGACATTGATCTCCTTGCCTGGCCATCATCATGTACATGCCTCCGGTAAGGACCTGGACAGGTAGGAGTCATGTCCCAGCTGAGCCAAGCATACCTTGTACTAAGCAGAACGTATTAACTTTCAAGGGGGATGCGGGGCTTGCGTAATTCTGTTCGTGTTTTACAGATCGCCTTTACATATATCGGAACCATCGTTGGCGCTGGCTTTGCAACCGGACGTGAAATCCTTCAATTTTTTACCCAATATGGACACTGGGCTACACTTACCATTCTGCTAGCGACAGGAATATTCATTTGGCTCGGCACAAAAATCATGACGATATCCAGGCGGATCGGGGCCAAATCCTTTGAGGACCTGAACAAATTCCTGTTTGGAGAGAAAGCCGGCGTCTGGATCAGCCTCTTTATGTTTGTCATTCTGCTCGGAGTGAACAGCATCATGCTTGCCGGCGCGGGCTCTGTTTTTGTGGAGCATCTGAATCTGAGCTATCAAACCGGATTGTTTGTCACGATGATCGGAACCTATTTCATTCTCAGAAAAGGCATCCAGTCCATCATGACAATGAACAGTCTTGTTGTGCCCATGATGCTGACCTTATCGCTTGCGATTATTTCTCAGACGATTCAAACACCGGGTGCCACCCGATTCTTAACCTTGACTACGGACCATACCCTGCCTTCGGTTTGGCTGGCGCCCCTTCTCTACACCTCCTTTAACCTGGTAATGGCAATGCCGGTGCTGGTCCCGCTCGGCAGCCAGACCAAAAGCGCGCGTGCCGTAACCTGGGGAGGCATCATTGGAGGTACGGGCGTAGGATTTATGCTGATGGCGGCGCATTTTGCGATGTCCGCGCATATGCCCGGCATTAGTCAATACGAGATCCCGATGGGCAGCATCGCCAACCAGCTGGGCTGGCTCGTGCAGATCATCTATCTCATTCTGATCTTCCTGGAAATTTTCAGCACCTTCGTGGCCAATATCTACGGGATTACCCTGCAGGTTCAGCAGCGAACCTCGCTGTCGCCCAGAGTGATTACCCTTGGCATCATGGTGTTCTGTTATTTCTTCAGCCAGTTCGGCTTCAGCTCCTTGCTCTCTCTCCTCTACCCGATGTTCGGGGGACTGTGTCTGCTCTGGGTGCTCCGACTGACTTTGTTCGGAACCCCCCAATTCAGGGGGAAATCAAAACCACCCGTGTGAACGGGTGGTTTGCTCTGCGGCTGAAAGCCTTTGTTACTGGCCAGCCCTAAAGGGCATTGAATCGTTCGCCAACCGCACTACTTTTTCGGCTACCCCTTAAGGGGCCT
>NZ_JFOM01000030.1:0-46077 GCF_001860525.1 Paenibacillus sp. LC231
TCCCGCATGCCCTTTCTACTGTCCCCAGCCACCGACTCCCCTGGATTCTCTTCTTTCATGTTTAGCTCAGGGTGAAATCCTGCGAATTCATGAGTTTGAGTGAGGAAATTGAATCACTTCGAGGGAGCTTAACAGTTGGCATACTTAAATAAGCAGCAACTGGAGGTGCAGGAAAGGGTCATAATATTAGATGCGGCAATGCCTTTAAGTAAGACCTCAAACGTATGCTCAAAAGTGGGCCTGCGTCGCTCCATCAGCTGCTCTACCAGCTCCTCAAAGCTTAGGATTTGTATAGACGAGCGTGTGTTCGTGTTCGTTATTGCCAGTTTGATTGGCTCGAAAGTCGGCGGCTACAGCGCTGATAGTCGGGGCATCAAATACACGCTCGTTTCAGGGATGGTGCTTCACGTCATTTCGTTGATTTTGCTATCCTTAGTCGGCTGTCGGCGCAGGAATCGGCGGGCTGATCGTTAACCGTGTTTCTTTGGCATCCATTACCTGGTTCGGGGTACTCGGCGTACTCATTGCCATTTCCGTGTTTGTATTGTCCAGCATGGCATCACGGCATTCAGTGGTGCAGTCAGCAGATTAAGGGTATGCAAAACATAAAATAGTTGATATAGGTCTTACGGGACAAGTCTATTCATGGCAGCATAGCGAGCTCAGAGACTGGTTCGCTATGTTGCCGGCTCCTTTTCCCGGGTCTGTGAACACGCACTGCAACCTCTGCCCATAACATTAGACACTCATCTAATCGGTAATCGGACTATGTTCTTGTCCTCGACTCGAGACAAGAACTTGAACCGCTAAAACAAAAAAAGCCGCTAAATTAGCGACTTTCAATGGGACTATAATCTTGTCCCGACAATTCCTACTACTGTTATTGCTTCTAAGGATTATCATATAGTATTGTATTCGATTTGTCGTAAGCACGAATCCCAAAAACCTCACCGGTATTAGTCTTAATATGAATATACCAAAATTTCTTACCCTTGATTTCTTTACCTTCGATATAAAAATCTAAAGGTATTAATATTGCCTTAATGTTATTCACTTCAATCCTATCAACTTGTTCAGTTGCTAATCCAAATACGAGATCACCAACTCTAGTATATCCATTGATTGGTTCTGAAATTTTTTAGTTTATATTTAATCCACCACCAGCACTAAAGGAATTGAATCTCCAACCAAACAATCCTTTAGATAATGTAGAGTAGTCGTAAATTATAGAACTCCCCTGCCCTTTAGTTTAACACTGAGCATACTTTATTATTATTTTCCTCCAACATGAAACACACCAATTACGGTTGTACCTTCAACATCATAAAGAGGGATATCACGACCATCTGGTGATCTATTGTTCTGTAACGCGATGGCATCCTGGGGTGACTTTGGTTGTTCACCGTCTAAATCTTTTTTCAGCACATATCCTGCAGTGCCATCTATGCCTATTGCGCTAATTAATTCGGGTTCTGTTTCTGGAGAAGCAGCATCTGAGGATGAACCGTATGTCTGCCCATTTTCATTTTCAGGATAGTTAGGAGAATGTTCGGAGCTTTGATTATTCGTGCTTTTAGCAAATGAGCTTTGGTACCCCAGTACACCTCCTACTACACAAACGATAATAACCAGACCAATCAATTTTCTGATGCCTTTAGAATACACCCTCACATTTTTCACTCCTTTCTCACACTTACTCTGTAATCGTTCCGTCCCGTTCTTTTCACCTTCTAGTCCCTCATCTTTGAATGTTAGACCGGATAAAAGCGTATACGATGAAATTATTTTTATTTTTTTCATAAAAATAACCCCTCACTATTACCTGGTTTGTATCTTTGGTCACTTCCTCTTCAATATCTAGGTTAGCGACTTCATCTCTTGGAAATTGTTTTGGAAAGGAGCATAATAAAAATCTCCATATTCAGTTACTACCCTTTCCGCCGGTTCCGTTAGTGCTTTTCTGTTGTATTCATTTTGCCAATCTGATACTGCTTTTTTTGGTGGAGTGGTGTCATTAATAGTCGAGTCTACAACTTGTTTATTAACTATAAGTTCTCTGACTATAAATAATGCGCTCATTAATACAAGACAACTTGCTGCAATATTGCAGCTCTTCTTAAATACTTCTTATTCATGATCACTCCCCCCTTCAAAGATGTTTCAGGTATGCACTGGAATGTATAATCGTAAACGGTATAGTTTAGACATCTCCACTTCTCCTTCGTTTTTTTTATTTTTGTAATATAACCATGTGTACGTTCATTTCTCCATATGATTTATGATCCACTTTCTCGTTTCCTTCAACTTAGTAAACACCAATAAAGGAAACAAAGTTACATAAAAAAAATTGAATCAGATGAAATAGTACTTTTGGGTATATTTGTAACATGCCCATGGCCACTATTATCTCCAAGTGTTAGTGGAGTCATAGACAACTATCTAATCGGTAATCGGACCATCTTCTTGTCCTATACGGCAATCGGTATAATTTCCTGTCTTTGGCTCGGGTTACGAAATTGTACCGATAAAATAAAAAAACCGCTATAACAGCGACTGGACTGACCTAATGGTTACATTTTGTAAATCGTTATCCTTTTGTTATCGCAGCAAGATCATTCTCTATCCTTTAAAACAGCCGATCCATATGGATCAGCTGCCTACTACTATTAAAACATAATCTTCTCATATTTCTCCAAATAATCGATTGGAATAGCAAGACCTACGGGGATAGAGTGGCCTCCCTGTGATGTAGTTGTTGTGGCATACACAACTGCAATAACATTTCCCTTATTGTTAATAACAGGGCTGCCGCTGTTTCCGTTATGAATTGGAGCCTGTATCATAAGCATGGGGAGCTGGGGATCCTCTAATGGGGTAAATCCTAGCACTGTGCCTTCAGTGGCGATTCGAGAGAATGCTAGCGGATTTCCGATGACATGAATAGGGTCGCCCTCTTGATAGGCTATCTCTGTTTCCAATTGGAGTGTAGGTAGGTTGTTCGCATTGTCTCTAATTTTTAGTATGGAGATATCGATCTCGCTGTCACTTACGATAACATCTGCCAAATATGTTTTTCCATTAAAGAATTGGATGATGCAAGCCTCGTCATTATCCATAACATGTTGATTCGTTATAATGAGTCCGTTTGGAGCGATATTAAACCCTGTACCTTTCCGACCACCAATACTAACGTTGACAACGGCTTGCTTATATTGCTGGATCTGTTCATTTTGTGATAACTGTGAATCCTTTTTCAAAAACCGTAGTGTCGGTAGATTATAAATCTGTGGTATAAAAGCAATTAGATTACCGAGTAGAAGAATGGCCAACATCATAATAATTGTTTTTTTGATCCATGTTCTTTTGGGTGGTGGATTCAACTCATCTTCTTCATTGTCATCTTCCAGGTTCCAAAATTCTTCTTCCCATTCAAGTGGGATATCAGTATCATTTACCGGATCGGCGGATGTTTTGGGATCATTCGGCTCATCGTTACGGATGGAAAATACCTCCCTGCTCAAGAGAAATAGAATAAAAAACACGGATTCAAGATAATTATACCAAACCTTGGCAGACCGTGATCGGAAGCTACAATCTCATTGGAATGCAGCTTGTTTTTTTATTATTATCGTTTTGGACATAGTGTTCACTTCCTCTCTCTTTGAATCGTTGAGAAAAGTGGGTTGCCAAACCTCTTCATTCATGAGATAATTTTAGTTTTCCTAATAAGAATATGATAGTCTCGGAGGCGTAAGCGTGGAGCGATATCCTTTCTCCTATGATCCGTCAGAGCCGTTCGTCAAGCAGGTCGGCGATTGGGTTGCGGATGTTTTTTATGATGTGTTACCTGAACATGGATTTGATGTCCGGGATGAACAAATTTTTATGGCTTACCAATTGGAAAGAGCCTATGCCAGTAAGAAAACAATTTTCGCTGAAGCTGGGGTAGGTACGGGAAAAACACTCGTGTATCTGCTTTATGCAGTTAACTATGCAAGATATACACGCAAGCCTGCAGTGATTGCCTGTGCAGATGAGTCGCTCATTGAGCAACTTGTAAAACAGGAAGGAGACATAGCTAAGCTTGCCCGTTATTTGGACTTACAAATTGATGCGCGGCTTGGTAAATCCCCTGATCAATATCTATGTCTTAAAAAAATTGACGGCGTTCGTCTTCAGGATGAAGATGCGGCGGTTATTGAAGACGTGTATGAAAATCTTCCTGATTTTGTTCATTCCCCAGGAACGATGCAATCTTTTTACCCTTACGGCGATCGTAAGGAATACCCTCATCTGAATGATGAACAGTGGAATAAGATCAACTGGGATTCATTTCAGGATTGTTTTGTATGTGATCAAAGACATCGCTGCGGCATGACCTTATCTCGGGACCATTATCGTAAATCTACAGACCTTATTATCTGCTCCCATGATTACTACATGGAACATGTGTGGACCTATGAGGGAAGAAAAAGAGAAGGTCAGCTTCCACTGCTCCCGGAACATAGTTCAGTCGTCTTTGACGAAGGACATTTACTCGAAACGGCAGCACAGCATGCCCTCAGTTATAAGCTGAAGCATAGTGCATATGAAGAGATTATTACTCGTCTTCTAGATGGAGAGATCAGGGAAACGCTAGCCGAACGAATTGAAGATTCCATTGATCAGAGTCAGCTTGTGTTTTCTCTGGTAGCGGAGCAAAGTACAGCGATACCCGGTTCTGATCGAAAACAAATCCGAATGGATGAGAAGCTTCTTCAAGAACTGAATCGCTGGAAAGGTACGATCGAAGCTATTGATGAAGAGCTGGTCTTTGAAAGTGGCTTGCATACGCTTGATGAATATAAGCTGCGTATCGTTGAGGAGCATCTGGAGATGATCCAAACGGCTCTTCATCTGTTCCGTGATCCTGATACTTTCATTTGCTGGGCGGAAGAAAATGTGGATGGGGCTGCAACCCTTGCCATTATGCCGCAAACGGTCAAGGAAGTGCTGGAGGACCGGGTATTCGGGCTTCAGATGCCAATTGTATTCTCATCTGCAACCTTGTCGGTAGATGGATCTTTTGATTACGTAGCAGGAAGTCTCGGAATTAGCGAATTTTTATCTTTTTCCGTGAACTCTCCGTACGATTACGAGAAGCAGATGAAGCTCTTGGCACCGCGTGAACTTTTGCAAGATGGAGAGATTCGGAGTGAGGTTGTTGCTGCGAAGAAGCTGGCCCTGGCGGCCAAGCTGATCAAACGTACCGAAGGACGAGCTCTATTGTTATTTAGAACAATGAATGAGCTTCGCGAGTTTAAGCAAGCCGCTTCGCACCATCCAGATTTCGCATCCTATACCATGCTGTATGAAGGTGACCGTGAAATTAGCAGCCTCATAGCTGAATTCCAAAACACAGAGGAAAGCGTGCTCTGTGCGGCAAGCCTATGGGAGGGGTTGGACGTACCGGGACCTTCATTATCCAATGTTATGATTTGGTCATTGCCTTATCCCCCGGAAGATCCTGTATTTATGGCTAAACGGGAAGCCGCTGATTCAGCATATGAAGAAGTAGACCTGCCATATATGCTGCTTCGCTTACGGCAAGGATTAGGTAGACTCATTCGCTCATCGACGGATCAAGGGATTGCAGCCATCTTGGATGCGGAAATTTTGCTCAATCAGCATGTCAGAGATAGAGTTGAAGCAGTATTGCCGCCTGGAGCTATACTTGAAGTAGAATCGTTGTAGTTAATCCTTCGAAATCGTATTAACGTAAGCTCGGAAAAACACCTGTTCTGTAACGCAATTCAAGTCATAAAGCAGACCTGGAGCGTGTCAGAACAGGTGTTTTTATACTGTATTATGTGTGGGAATGTTACTCATAGACACTATTTTGAGATGTAATCAATATAATTGGAACGTAATAACTGAGTAATTTTCTGGATGTCTGGAGTTCTCGAACAGCCACTCCAATAATCATAAGATCGGACTCTATTCTCTCCAATCATGGTATTTCCCATAGAAAGGATATCGAAGTAACTATACATGTATTTTTTCTTCTGTGTTTAACTCGATTACATTTATTTAGAAGCTCCGAGCTTGGCTCCATGAATCCCTACAATAATCAGCCACGTAATCTCCGCCAAGATTAAGAACCGTCCGAACATACCGGCTAAAACCTCCGGTCCGAATTGCCCGTCTTGCGGAATTTGAAACACAAATACCAGCATCGCGACGATTGCAATACTCGCGATTGTGAGCAGCACTCTCTTCACAGGACGCCAAACATCAAGTCGACATAACGAAAGACTAATCAGTAATGCGGCTACCGGCGTGTAGTCCAGCATCGCTCCGATTGAGTGCATGCTGCCGCTAAACGTTGCATCATCCGGACTAACGGAGATGGGATCGGTCACGAAGATGCCTGCGATTATTACGCCTATTGCACTGATTCCAAGAATAACAAGTCCGATGAAACCCGTAACCGTACGTATATGCGGGAATATCGTAATTGCTACGCTGATTTGAGCAAATGCCAGCAATCCAAAAGCCAGGTGCATCATCCAACCAAAGTCGCCAAGAGCATATTTGCTGATAAAACGCCATGTCGGATCAAATTCGGGCTGCAGCAGATGCAGGCTGCATAGGAGAAGCACGAACAATGCTCCTGAGAAAATTGACGCTAGCGCGAATCTGGAAGCCGTCACCGTTAAAGGTTTTGCTACCAACTGCTTAACCAATGACCATCCCTCCTGCTGGCGAGACTCTCGTCATCGTCGTTTCATAACCTCCCCCGCCGGGGTAATGCCATGCCCCCGAATGGGTATCTCCGTCAGAGCGGAATGCCCCTTTATAATAGGAAGGCGATCCTTTGTCTCCAGCCCAAATGACGAGTGAGTCTCCTTCCAATTCATACACATAATCGAAGGTATTGCCTAACGTATCATAATAACGGGACCGAATATCCGGACTCTTGCTTTCGCCGAAGGGCTTTAAATGCCCAATCATCTCGATCCCTTTCACTTCTTGTCCGTTCTGGGAAAGATGGACGTGTTGTATCAAAAAGTGCCCGCCTTCCATCCACTCGTAGGTTATCGTTCCTTCTGCTCCGCCGCTGATTTGCCAAGTACCGACTAGTCGGTCCAACGTTTGAATATTCGTCATGCTCCCACTCTCCTTAATTGTTCGGAATCCGATATGGCTTTTGCTACAACATCAGGAGCCATGACAACCGCGGAATGATCTTGACCGGCAAGCGAATGTGCAGCAGCCTTTGGAAGAAGTTCGACAAGCGCACGTGCCGCGCCATGGAAAAGCGGTTCGCTGTTTTCCCCAGTCATAACCAAAGTAGGAATCGTAACGTTCCATCTGCCGGTTGGCAGCGGGTTCCCGGATTGCGTCGCTCCCATAATGATGCCATCATAAGCAAGAGTATGCGCCAGGGACTCCATCTTGTTCCAAGAAGGATCGGCTTTCATATAGCCGATATATTCCCCGAGAATGCCTAGAGCCTCGGATGCGAAATATTCGACTGCTTCAGACCTTTTCTCGGCTTTGATTAGTCCATTCAAATGTTCGACGTAATCACTAGGTACAGGCTTACGGCTGTCGTTAATAATGAATGGCGGTTCATACAAGAAGAGTTTTGCGACTGAATCTCCTAACAAGCTCGCGGCCTCAAGCGCCAACACGGCCCCGGATGAGCTTCCGAACAAGTAAGCTTGCCCTCCGGCGACTGTAATTAAAGCCTCGATATCTTCCACTTCACGTGTGATTTCGTAAGGTGAAGTATCCGTACTGCGGCCTCGTCCGCGACGATCGTAATTGTATACGGTGAAGTTGACCGACAAGTGCTCGGCTAACGGAGAAGCATCCTTATAATCAGCCGCTGCCGATGATATGAGGATGATTGCAGGGCCAGTTCCTTGTTTGGTATAAGCGATTTGTGTCCCATCTTTTGAAATAACGGTTTCCATTGAGTTTTTGCCTCCTATTAAATTTTCTAAGTATTCTTCCAGTCGATCATAAGAATCGGTGAATCCTTCAATCATGCCCATCGCTTCAGCGCGGTCCAATTGTTCGTTGGTAGCGAATCGCGTCACGATACTAATCCGCGTTCCTCCGCTTTTCTCCTCGAACAACACGGTTGTGTACATTTCGCTATCCGAAACGATATTCCAATCGCTGTCAGCAAAAGTGTGCTGCGCAAGCGTACCATCCCGGCCTCGCTCAAGATCCGCAAATGACGGGATACGTGCGGCTGATGCCTAGCGCTCTTGGACGATTTCCCCTACCGATTTGGGCCTATTCCTTAGCAACTCAACGATGTTGAATCAATTGAGTACGGCAAGGTAAGTACACTTAACTGAATTGTTGCTGATCTCATAATCTTAATATACACATTAATGTATATACGTGTCAATATATATAAAAAAATAACTCAAATCAAAACCCGTAAACACGAAGAGACAGCCCCACATAGATTAAAGCTTTACGAGGCTGCCTCTTTTGTATTGGCGTCAATGGATGAGTACTACCCTATGCCCTTATATTTTGCGAGTACTTTTCTGCTAAATGTGCCCAATCAGCATCATTCTTAGCTTGCATTACATTGCACGTAACGAAGGCCGGAAGAAAAGTACCGTTGCATTTCGTTAGCGTTCTACCAATAGGGCGCAGGAATTCACTGATTGTATTTCATCATCATAGGAATTACCCGTACTGCAAAGTGGATGTCAGGTGGTCACAACGCTCGTCATCGCAACCACCGTCAATGAGTGTTGCAAGTGCTTTGGCGGATTCCCGATTTGAAAAAAAAATTCATTTGTACCACTTGACACGTTACCGTATGGTAACGTATTATACAAACATAACAAGTGACCTAATGGTCACATGATATCGCAAACGGATCTGTTTGTCAGCCGGTGACTTGCATATCCATTCCGACAACCATTGAAAATGAAAGGTGATGTTGTAAATGAAAGTAACCTTGATTGCAGGCAGTAACCGCACAAACGCAAGCAGCACGAACCTACTTCGGTATATTGACAGCCTTTTAGAAGCCCAGAACATATCTGTCCAATTCATTGATTTATCGGAGCTACGACTGCCGCTTTTTTCACCCGACAACTGGGATTTCCATCCTAACGTTAAGCATGTATTGGAAGCAATTGCAGAGGCAGACGGTTTGATTCTTGCAACGCCGGAATACCATGGCTCCGTATCAGGAGCACTTAAAAACGCCCTAGACTACATAACCGGAAACCAGGTTGCGGGCAAGGCAGTGCTTTCCGTAAGTTCCGCCGGCGGTCCGCTCGGAGTTAGCTCTCTGTCGCATTTGCAGACTATTGTACGTAATTTGCACGGAATTAACTGTTCGCAGTGGATTTCGATCGGATATGGATCGAACACGTTCGGCCCCGATGGCGCTCCGATAGATGAGGGTATGAAAGACCGAATTCGAGATGCGGTCGGCAGTTTCGTGGATCTGACCCGTAAGCTAACACCGATAGCAGCGGCAGCAAACTAACAGCACAATCCCTTTTTTAAGAGATCAGAAAGTATAAACTTCCGTAGTTTAACACCCTAATCTCACAAGAAAAGCTACAGCTTAACATGGTCTGTCTTCTTTGAAAGTACGTCGATAGACGTTTTTATTATTACCATTAGGTTACCAAATGGTAACATGATACCAAAGGAGATGTTTCTTCTTGATAATAAATCAACTTAAGTATTCTGACGGCCATTGGATGGGATCTTGGTTTGCAAGTCAAACGTACTTTGATGGGAACTTTGCCGAAGCGCGATTCGAGGATCAGACCATCCGAATGATTATACATCCGCATGCCTTCGGTTCAAAGGTCCGCCTGAAGTTTTCCAATCTTTACGGTTCCGAGCCTGCGGTCTTCGGCACAGTAACAGCAGCATTAGCCGCAAAAGACGGGGAAACCGTTCCCGGAACTAGTCGGCAAGTTGCCTTGAATGGTCAATTCTCCATCGTCATTCCTGCAGGGGAAGAAGTTTATTCAGACTCTGTCGATCTCCAAGTAAACGAACATGTTGACGTAGCTGTCAGCGTTTATGTTCCTGAGTCGACCCGAGCCTCAACATGGCATTTTTCGCCTCCTAGGTCCACTTATGTCGCCGAGGGGAATCATGCCGACGATAGTAGCGCGGATTTTTTTCGAAAAAAAATTCATTCTTATTACTGGCTATCCGGTATGGAGGTTTTAACACAAGGTGAGCCTTTTCATGTCATTGTCGCACTTGGTGATTCCATTACAGAGGGGAGTACATCGACTCCAGATGCTAACCATCGTTGGCCGGATATTTTCTGTGAACGACTTCGTCGAGAACATCCCTCCCATCCGATCTCCGTTCTCAATGCGGGAATCGTTGGCAATCAAATATTGAAAAAGGGGCCAGAGGTTGGTCTGCCTATAGGTGGAGAAAGCGTGCTTTCCCGCCTGGATCGTGACCTGTTTTCACATTCTGGAGTTACCGATGTGATCTTTCTCGAAGGAATCAATGATATTGGACTCGGAAATGCGACCGCAAATCAGATTATTGATGGAATGAGGGAATTGGCAGCCCAAGTACATGAGAACGGACTGCGCATTTTTGCTGCTACCCTCCCACCGTTTGGCGGCGCTCCGTACTACTCCAATGAGAAGGAGCTCATCCGGCAAGAAGTGAACCGCTGGATCCTGACCAACGAAGTATTTGACGGTATTATCGACTTTAACACTGCGCTGGCTGATCCGGAGCATCCCGAACAACTGCTTCCCGTCTATGATTTCGGCGATCATCTTCATCCTTGCGATGCCGGATTCAAAGCATTAGCCGATTGTATTCCATTGTCCCTGTTTATAAAATCTGACTTGGCTTGACCCAGTACAACTGGTTTCAATAAACATTAAAAAAGGAGATGTTTTATATGAAAACGATGGAACAAGAAAATACAGAAGTGGTGACCGCGTTTATCGAGGACATTGCGAATCAGGGCATGTTGGAAAAGACCGATCAATTCTTTGCCCCGCAAATCGTGGAGGCTTTTACGGATCGGCGGTTTACCGTGGAAGAAATCCTGGCCCAAGGCGAGAAGGTCATCGCTAGAATTTTCATGACGGCTGTGCATGCTGGCCATTTTGCCGGAAATACGCCTACTGGAAAAACCGTGAAGGTAACACAGTTCCGCGAATTCCGGGTCATCGACGGAGACATCGCTGATCACCGCGGCTGGTTCGATACGGCTACGCTTTTGCCTCAAATCCAGACTCAATAACTGCTGATAAAGTAAGACAGTTCGCCGTTAACTAATTCCCAATAACCCATTCATAAGGAGATGTTTGAGAATGAAAACGATGGAACAAAAAAATGTGGAAACAGTAAACCAATTTATCGAGGCATTTTGGAATCAGAGTGAATTGGACTCCGTGGATCGATTTCTGTCCAACGATTATCAAGAGCTTTCTTACCAATCTAAGGAAGGTCTGAAAAAATTCGCAGCAACGATCCTGGAGGCATTTCCTGATAAACAATACACCGTGGAAGAGATCATCGGTCAAGGGAATAAGGTGCTCGTGAGAATGACTGTGAGAGGCACACATGAAGGCATGTTCTTTGGAACCGCCCCCACGGGCAATACGATTGATGTCACGCTGTACCGTCAATATCGTGTAGAGGACGGCAAGATCGCAGAGCATCGAGGCTGGATCGACATGGTGACCATGTGGAGCCAAATTCGAGGCAGCTAACTTCCCATAAATATCATCACGTACTACCGATCCAAAACTTGGGTCGGTAGTACGTTTGTAAGAAACTTATCGAATCGGCAATAGGTCCATGTTGCAAAAGCAGATTTCCGGCCGGGCGGTATCTTTCATTACAGCCAGAAACCTTCTGTCTGCGATATAATGTGGGTTACATTAGTATGCAGTGAAATTGTTGCATCGTAGAAAATCGTTTACGCCAGTTTCAATTGAATATAGCCGACATTAAAAAAACACCAACCACAGGTGATTTGTAGTAGAAATCACACCGGATTCGGTATGAAATCTCCACCTCGGCATCGCTTCAAATAATGAAGCGCATGAACCTGTCCCGTCATCTCAAGCTCCCCGTTATATACGGGATCATGCCAGCCTTCAATATCGATCGTTCCCTCATAGTTGCCCTGCCGCAAAATCGTGATGATGTCGGTCCAGTCGATGTCACCGAATCCGGGCGTACGGTGCCATACATAAGGCTTCGGCCCGTGAATGCCATATTCCCTCACGATGTCCCAAGCAATCGTCGCATCCTTGCCATGGACGTGGAATACTTTATCCACCCATTTCCGCAGCTGCGGTATCGGATCGATCAAAGAGACCATCTGATGGCAGGGCTCCCACTGCAGACCGATATGGTCCGATGGGATGGCGTTGAACATCATCTCCCATGCCGTCGGATTATGGGCAATGTTCCAATCCCCCGTCTCCCATGTCCCGCCCATATCGCAGTTCTCGAACGCAATGCGGACGCCTTGATCTGCCGCTCTTTTGGACAGCTCGCCGAACACCTTCGCATATTGCGGAATCGAGGCGTCGATGGATTCGCCTGCCAATCGTCCGGTAAAACCGGAAATGATATCGGTGCCGAAGAGATGGGCATGATCGATCAGACGCTCCCAGCTCGCCAAAGTATCAGTATTACCGCCTTCTCCGGTCAGCGGATTGCCGAAGATCCCAAGCGTTGACACGATAAAACCGTGTTCAGCTTGCAGCTCGCGAACTCGCTTGGCCGTCTCCGCAAGATCGGTAGCACCGGTCGTCTGCCAGAAGGTGAGGCTGAACGATTCAAAGCCGTGGGGCGCAATCTGAGGAATTACGCGTACAGCGTCCCCGCCGCCAACCAGCGTTCCGATGCGCAATAAATTCGCCATGTAGTTTACCACTCCCAATTTAACGTTAGTATGCGTATGCAAGTTCAGTATAACTAGATTTCCCTGCTTTTTCTCGTCCTATCTTGTGCTTTACTAGTTTAATATTGCGGGAGTTTCTAGACTTGACTCCTCCAGCTCCACCAAAGCCTTGATCACCTTCAATTCCGGCAGGAGCCAGCTGCCCCCGCCGCGTCCGGGGCGTAGACTCCTGCCCCCAAGAAGCAGAGCTTATCGCGCCACGGTTTACTTCGAAATTGTCGATGAGTCGTAGGCAGCCTGCATGATTTCAAGATAACGCTGCATGTTCAAGCCCTCCAGCCCTTTCACGTAATCATCCCAATCTTTATCCAGACTCTTAGCGCCGGTAATGAACAGCAAGGCGTTCTGATCGACATAGTCTTTGATGTTGGTCTGCATCATGCTGGCTTCATCGGCGACCAACGGGTCTACCCATAGCGCCCAGTGCGGGAGTATTTCTTTCGGCTCCTTGCCTTCCATCAATAATGTCGCCTCGTAAAGGCGGCGTTCGTAACCATCGTTCGCGTAAATATCCGTGCCCTGAACCTCGGCATCGCGGTATGCCCGGTGATGGTTATATTGGGTTAGTGCCCCCCAGCTGTCATTGCGGGGCTGCTCCCCGGATTCAAGCGGGATCGATTTATAGAGCGGTTCCACTTTGTCGTTCAGCGCGATTTCTCCATCCTGCGGCTTGCGCCAACTATTGCCTTCTTCACCAAGATAGGAAAGCATCGCCCCTTCTTGCGTATAGAAATAATCCAGCATTTTAATGGCGGAGATTTGCGTCTCTTTGCTCGCTTTATTCGTCAGAACGAAGGATGCGCCCGGATCGATCGGATAGTTGAACGTTGCATAATTGGCATGCGGTCCTTGCAGAGGCGGAAGCGGGTTGTAGTCCTTGCTGTAGGGTGCATCTTCTCCTGTTGTTAAAAACAGGGCGGGATGCATGCCTGCTCCGGCACCCAATAGCTGTGCGTCCGCGTTATCCCCGATTTTTTTGTACGCGCCTGCATTTTGCGTAAACGCCCCTGGGTCAATGAGTCCGCCGTCATACAGCGATTTGATGTAGGCCAGAGCTTCACGCCACTCTGGTTTGTTCGCAGCGGTGTCTACCTTCCCCTCCTTCATGATGAGGTACGTTCTGTCGTCGTTGTAAATAAAGCCATTCATGAGGTACGGAATCACGTGAACGCCGAAATTTTCGACGGATCCGCTGAGCGGCACTTCGTCCGCCTTGCCGTTTCCGTTCGGGTCCTGCGTCTTGAAGGCTTCAAGGACCGCTTTGAATTCTTCCGGCGTCGTCGGCTGCGCAAGCCCGAGCTGATCAAGCCACTTCGTATTGATCCACATTTTATTCGGGTACGAGCAGTGGAAGCATTCGTTTAAGCCGGTCAATCCGTAAATCTTGCCGTCAGGAGCGGTGTTCATAGCCTTATAATATTCGTTGTTCTCCAGTACTTCCTTAATGTGGGGAGCATGCTCTTCGATCAGGTCGTTAAGCGAGATGATCACCCCCTGCTGACCGAACTTCAGCAAATCCGTCTGCGAGAAACGGTCCACCCAAGGAATAAGCATATACAAATCCGGATAGTCGCCGGACGCAAGTGAAATTTGCCGCTTTTCGGCCGCGCCGTCAAACGGAACGGTTATCCAGTTGAACTTGATGCCGAATTGCTCTTCCATTTTTTTCGTAAACTTGTTCGTTTTCAGATCCACATCCGAGCTTTGATGGGCAAATACGTTGATCGTAACCTTCTCACCGGAATCCTGTAAGCCGCCTTCTGTCCCTTCGCTTCCTTCGTTGTCGTTTCCGCCGGAGCATCCGGCAAGTACCAAACCAAGCATCAGTATGAGTACAAGCAGACGGGGTCCTGTTTTTCTCAAATCAATCTCCTCCTCACGAATTGGTCAAGCAACACAATGAGAGCAGCCCGGGATCAGCCCTTCACGGAGCCAATCAGCATGCCCTGCACAAAATAACGCTGTACGAACGGATAGATCACCAGCACCGGGAGGCTTGCCACCACAATGAGCGAGTATTTCATCAACTCGGCCATTTGCTGCTGCTTCACCATCTCCCCGGCGTCCATATTGCCCGTTCCGCTGCCCAGGATGAGAATGCTGCGGAGAATGAGCTGAAGCGGATAGAGCGATTGCGATTTCAAGTAAATCAGGGCATCGAAATAAGCGTTCCACTGTCCCACCGCATACATAAGTGAGAGCACCGCAATGATCGGTTTGGCAAGCGGGAGAACGACGCTGAAAATGTAGCGGATGTCGCTGCATCCATCGATATCCGCAGCCTCGGAAAGCTCATCCGGGATCGAGGTCTGAAAGAAGGTTCTGGCGATAATGACCTGCCATACCCACACGGCGTTCGGAATGAGCAGCGCCCAGCGCGTGTCGATCATGCCCATCGATTTGACGACCAGATAGGTCGGGATCAAACCGCCGGAGAACAGCATGGTGAATGTAATGAAAACCATAAGCGGCGTGCGGCCGAAAAACGACTTTTTCGACAGCGGGTAAGCGACCATGATGGTCAGGGATACACTGATAAACGTACCGGCAACGGTATAAAACAGCGAATTGGCATAACCCGTCAGCACCTGACCGTTTCGGAACACCGCCTCATACCCTGCCAGCGATACGTCGACCGGCCACAGCCACACCTTGCCTGCAGAGACAGCGCTAGGACTGCTCAGGGATGAGCTTACGATGTAAATAAGCGGATACAGCACGGCAATTAAAACCAAGGTCAGCAAGATGTAGGTAACGGTCAGAAAGATGCGGTCCCCCAGCGACTCCTTGATCCTCACGCTCCGCCGGCTACCGGAATGGGCCCGCAATGCGTTCATGTCACTCACTCCCTTTCTCGAAGTTTACCAGAGGCTGGTATTAGAAGCCCGCTTGGCAATGGCGTTGACAACCAAGAGCAGCACCAGATTGATCAAGGAATTGAACAATCCGACTGCCGTGGCGAAACTGTAGTTCGCATTCAACAATCCGATTTTGTACACATACGTAGAAATGATCTCGGACGTGGACAGGTTCAGCGGGTTCTGCAATAAGTACATTTTCTCGAAGCCGAGCGCCATGATGCTGCCTACACTGAGAATTAGAATAATGACCGCGGCCGGCAGAATGCCGGGGAGGTCGACGTTCAGGATCTTCTGGAACCGATTGGCGCCGTCCACCTTGGCAGCTTCATATAATGACGGGTCCACGCCCGCCAGAGCAGCAAGATAAATCACGGCGGAATAACCCATGGTTTGCCATACGTCGGACAGCACGTAGACCGTGCGGAACATGCCAGGCTCTCCAAGATAATTGATCGCTTCAAAGCCAAGCGCGCCAGTAATCGTATTCACGATCCCAAGACGCGGGGACAAGAACAGCATGATGATGGACACCATGACCACCGTGGAGATGAAATATGGCGCATAGGTGACCATCTGCACGGTTTTTTTGAACCTTGCGCTCTTCACCTCGTTCAAGGCCAGCGCCAGCAGAATCGGGATCGGAAACCCGACGATCAATTGATAGAACGAAATGTACAGCGTATTTTTGATCAGTGTTACGAACGCCGGGTTGCGAAAAAACATCTCGAAATACTGTGTACCGACCCATGGACTCCCCCAAATCCCTTTCAACACGTTATAATTCTTGAAAGCTAGCACGGCGTTTGCCATGGGCAAGTACTTGAAGATGATGAAGTACAAGACCGGCGGAATGACCAGCAGATACAGCTGCCAATGTCTTCTGAAGCTTCGTTTGGCGGCTCTTCCGATTTCCGAGCGCTTGCCGCTCGGGGCTCTGACCGTTTTGGACTTGGAAAATAGAGTACTCAGTTCCATCCCTCCTTCGATGAGTAGCTGCCAATGAAGCCAGAACTTATTTGGCAGCGCTTTCTTGTGCGTAATCATAAAATTGCAAGCTCGGCTTCGTAAAGGCACACTTTCTCCCGTACCGTACATTTTCGGAAACAGATGCTCTCCAAGCCTTGATTTCACTCGGTTTTTCATTGGGCGGGTTCGATTAAAAAACGTCCGCCAAGACGTTCGATCCATTCGTTTAAGCAGGCGGCTGACCTTCCTCTTTCCGCGAAAAGATTGGCGAGCCCGCCGTCTCCTTAATCGGCCATTTGCCGAAATGTGCTCGGTGACACACCGCGAACCCGCTTGAAGGCCCTCCGAAACGAATGCGCGCTGTTATACCCCACCTGCGCGGCGATCTCGTCAATCGTCAAAAGGTTCTGCTGCAGCAGCTCGGCCGCCTTGCCGATCCTCACCAGTTCAATGTAGTCCGAAGGATTCGTTCCCGTATGTTCCTTGAACATTTGGGAGATATATTTCTCGGGCTTGCCGATATGCTCCGCGATACGATAAAGCGTCAGCTCGGCGTCGGAATAACGCTCGTGGATGTAGCGGATAATCTCACCCACGGTCTCGGCGTGCATGTCGCATTTTTTCTTCCGGACATCCATGCAGATCTCATGAATGAGCTGCCCGAATCGCTCCCTGAGCTGATCTACCCCATCCGTCGTCGCAACTGCAGCGATCTGCTCTTTGATATGGTCGGTGAGCGACTCGTCGTGGAATATTCTTTGTTCGGCCAGCTTCAGAAAGGTTCCCTTGAGCTCCATCACGAACTGCTGCGTCATATCGTACGACAGCTCCCTCTCTTCAAAGTTCCGGCTGAACAGCTGGTCAAGCAGGCGGCTTGTTTCCTCGAGCTCACCCGCCTTAAGTGTATTGAGCATACGTTGTTCGGATTCAATCGGATAATAGTACAGCTCCGTAGCCTTCATCGCATCGTCGAACCGGGTGATGCCGACCGCCCCGGTATGAACGGCATACTCCAGCGCTTGCTGCGCTTCGTTGAACGAGTCGCCCACACCGTTCCAAGCGTCGAACACCGAACCCAGCCCGATCGTAATCGACAATCGATGATGCCGGTATACCGTATCGACCAGTTGAAGCAGACCGGCTTCCAGGCGACGATTTAAGTCGTCAAGTGGCTCTCCGGCAAGCGGATGCACGAAAGCGATCTGGTCCGAACCCCAGTCCGTAACCAGCACATCGGGTTCCAGCCGGCTCAAAGACTGCCGGACGATCAACCGGGCAACGCTGAGTTCCTGGATGATTTCTTTGCTGTCGGCACTGCCATATCCGGCGACTTTCAGAATGCCTGCGCGTCCTTGCTCGCCGCGGAGCGGGACTCCCGTCTGACCGGAAACTGCCTCTAACTCGCGCAGCGTATAGAAGTCGCCAGTCAGCAGCCGTTTGATAAACGCATCCCTAAGCAGCGGGAGCTGATCGTTCAGTGAGGACTCCAACAATTTGTTATTAGCGATCAGAGCCGCGATATTGCCGGCCAGAAAATCATACTCGTTGCCGATCTTCTCCCGGGAATTGTGGTTTTGCTCGCGAAACACGGACAGGAGCGACTGGACCTTTGCACTGTGCCGGTAAGCGAGGATAAGTCCAATCAGCAAGCCAATGATCAGCGCAGTCAGCGTAAACGTCATCGTGACCCGCTGAATTCTATCGGCCTTCGTCATGAGCGCCTGCTCGGGTATTCCGGCTATATAGGTCCAGCCGTTCAGGTCGGACCGGATGGAGATCAACAGCCGTCCGTCTCCCGTGGGGCTGACCTCGCCGTTCTCATCGGAAGAAGCTTCGGTGAAGCGCTTGGCTTCCTCTTCGTCGATGCCGCGGGACAGGATCAATCTGCCTTCCCGGTCCGCAACTACCGCCCAGCCGCCGTATTGATCCACGATATTTTGCAGCAGGCTGCCCATATGATCTTCATCGATCAGTACGCCGATCATCGCCTGCGGATTGTTGAAGCTGTTAAGCGGGATCGATTGCAGAAACGTGACGGCCGGCGTCTCGACAAACACCGTGTCGCGGATTTCCCGCCTATATTTCTTAAGCGGAATCATCTCGTTTAGATGCGGTTTCTTCAATACGGCCTCCTCCCACTCCTCGAACGTCAACCCATCAAGCCGATTCGCCTCGTAATAATGCTCGGGCCGGTAATAGACGGTATTCGGCGTAATAATGGCGTTATAATTACGTATGTAGATGAAAAAATTGGAAAGGTAATCATTCGTGCTGCTGTACATGGACAGGCTGCGCTGCATGCGTCCCAAGCCGTAAACGTTGTTGCTGTCGAGCGGCTTGGGATCAGCGATGAGACGATAAAGATCCTGATTGATCGCAAGCTGCTTCGTGAAGGCTTCCACCTCCACCAGATGACGCTCGATGATCTCTTTTCCCAGATTCAAGGAACTCAAACTGTTTTCAATCGAACTTGATTTTGCTACTTCAATTGAAGCCCTGTACGATGCATAACCCGCAATTTGAGGGATTAAGAGCACAATCAAGTAGGAAATCAGAAATCTGCGGAACACCGGGGAGAACTTGGACCATAAACGCTGCATACGTACCCTCCTCAATAGAAAGCGTTTTCAAAAACAAGGCAATACGATGATACACTTGACTGTTCGCAAGAAAAAGGTACAATTCCTTCCTCGGGGTACAATTTGCTTACGATATGGCTACCGGCTAGGAGAAGAATGGCCGCAAACTCCTTTACAATGCAATAGGATAAACCGGAGTAATCGCCTAGGGCATAAGGGGAATCCAGGACTGTGCTTTGCTCCCTTTCATGCATCCAACTATATCAGCTGAAATTTCGGATCAATTCCAGCCCAAAACAAAGAGCTGCCCTTCCAAGTCGCCTGTATGACCTGGAGACAGCTCTTTGTTAAAATGCTTTACCTTTGTGATACCTACCAGTACCGTGGACGGTGAGTTACCGCCCGAGTTCGCCTACAAAGGTCGTAACGCTCTGTGCGGGAAGATGGGCCCAGAAGTTGCTCCCCGTTACATTGAGTGTCGATCCGGGTTGAAGATTGCTGCTGCCGCTCGTGATCCACCTTGATACCTGCGAAACCGATCCGTTCTGCAGAACAAAGTTCTGATTGACCCCGGCGCTGCTCCGGTTAATCGCAACGATAACGATTTTGTTGTCACCTTTATAGGCGGATACGTAAACGTTGGATTCAGGATTTTTCGTGGCATCGACCCTGACATAGCCGGGGCGGACAAATTTGGAGAAATGAGCCATATTGTAGCCGCGTTTGCTGATCGTGCCGTCCTCCTTCATCGGACCGTAAGATCTGCGGACATACCACCATACGTAAGCTTGAAAATCTCCCTCTACCATCGCATTGTGGATATGATAAGACACATCCAGGGCTTCGGGCCAGCGATCCGCCGAGTTGTTGTCGCTGTTCGGGTAGTAAACCTCCGTCATCCAGAGATCTTTTCCCGCTCCTTTTTGTTTGAATAGCGGATAAGCGAAATTGCTAATCTGCGTGCCGTACAGATGGGCTCCGAGAATATCCATATTGGCAAGCGCCTGGGGATCGTTCAAAATCGGATCCGACATATTTTTCAGATACTGGAACGATTCCGGAGCAATCACTCTGGTGTTGATCGATCCGGCATTTTCTTTCATAAACCGAAGCATTTCCTGCGGTGTCCACCACGTCCAGTCATGTGCATAATCGGGTTCGTTTTGGACGGATATCGCATACAGATCGACGCCATTGTTTCTCATGTACGTCACGAAATCGTTAAGATGCTGGGCATACGCGGCATATTTGTCGTAACGAAGCCGCTTTGCCGTCGTATCGCCGTTGTGGTTGAAGGTCTCAACCATATCGGCCGGCGGATTCCATGGGGAAGCAAATACGATGGCTCCAAGGGCAATGGCCCGTTTAGCCGTCTCCAGCTCACGATGCCACTGATTTCGGTCTTCATGCACGTAGATTCTTAATATTGAGAAACCTAACTGATTAGCCCCGTTTCCGAATGCGGTATCTCTCTGTGCTGCCGTCAAATCGCCGATCCATGCCGGGTGGTTGATGCCTCCGAAGCCGCGAATTACTTGCTTCTCCGAGGAGACATTGATGACGGCATCGCTGGCTGCGGCAATATTGCCAGGTGCAACCAGAATGGACAAAGCGATGGCAAGAGACAAACATACGCATAAGTATTTCTTAAACCGTAAACTCATGAGACTGCTCCTCTCGAATTTTTTGGCTCCTCAAACCAAGGTCACGCGTTGAATCAATATTCAGCCGGTCAATTCCATTCCATTGCTTGCTCCGCTAACAATCGCTTTATCGCTTTGGATGCCACAACGAAAAGCCCCGGATTCGTGAACCCCTCGAATTTTCCGGCGGCGCGCAGATGCGGCTCCAACGACATAAACCCTGAAAATCGCCTGCGGCTGAGCTCATGAATGAGCTCGCGGAGCTCGCCGTCGCCATCGCCTGCAGGTACGACGGTCCCCTTCCCCATGATGGCGTCTTTCACATGAACATACGACGTATAGTCGCCTACCAGTGGATAGGCCTCATTGACGGGCTTCACGCCGCACTGCACGAAATTCGCCGGATCAAAGGCTGCCCGCAAATGGAAGGATGAAACCGTTTGAAGCAGATCCAAACATCGCTCGCCGGTGTCTCCATAAATATGGCTTTCATTCTCATGAAGCAGAACCACGCCTTCGCGTTCAGCCAATTGAGCGAGTCGTTGCATGCGCCGTAACACCTCAGGCCGATGCTTCTCGTAGTCCCCGTCCGGAATGTAAAAGGAGAACACGCGTACAAAAGGCGCCTGGAAAAAATTGGCTAGACGAACGGCGCGCCGAGCGTCTTCGAGATGGGTTTCAAAGTCGTCGGTGATTTGGATTTTCCCGATCGGCGAGCCGATCGATGAGACTCCGACCCTCCGCTCCGCTAATCGTTCTTTCACGGTCAACGCTTCCTCTTCCGTCAGCTGCAGCACATTTTTGCCCCAAACGCCTCGAAGCTCAAGATAACGGATGCTTTCGGATTCTAGGACATCCAGCTGTACATCCAAATCCGGGGATATCTCGTCTGCAAATCCGGTTAACGTAATCATTGGACCCTTCCCTTTCTTAACTGATGATTTCACATGATCAAGTGGCGATACATCGGGAAATGACCATCCAACCACAGGTTGTAAATGTTCATGAGGACATTACAATTTGTTTAAAAAGGAGGCGATATCCGCATGGAGCTCGAATATCACCCACATCTCGTACCGAATATTTTTCTGTTCGTGGACCGCAGATGTTATCCGGATTGGAGAATACAGAAGGCCCGGATCGGGTTTCACGATTTGACGTTCGTCGTTGATGGCCGGGCAAACTACTACATTGACGGCAAAAAATTTGCAGTTGAGGCGGGCGACCTGGTGTACGTTCCGGGGGGAAGCGTACGGGAAGCCCATACATGCAAGGAATCTCCCATGCATGCGTATCCTTTCAATTTTTTCTGGGCCGAACCGCACAATCATATGCGGCTTCCGTTTGGCGTCGTAACGAAGAAATTGATCACCAAGGAGATCCTTGCCTACATCCGGGAGTTCAACCACGTGTGGATGAATAAACAACCGTTTTATATGATCCATGCCCGTGCATTGTTCGAACTCATTCTCCACCGGCTGCTTCACGGTATGCATCGCCAAACGATCATGCACATGGATCCGCGGATCAAGAAGCTGACTTCCATCATCGAAGAACACTATGCGGAAGACTTGTCGTTTAACGACTTCGCCGAGCAGTTCAACCTCCATCCCGTTTATTTAGGGAAACTATTCAAAAAGAATACCGGTTCGACCTACAAGGAATACCTGCAGCGGATACGCGTGAATAACGCTGAAATCATGCTGATGGCCGGCGGCGTTACCGTGACGGAAGCCGCCGAATCCTGCGGCTTTCAAGATCTTTCCTATTTCAGCAAAGTGTTCAAGGAAGCGAAAGGCTATCCACCGTCTGCCGTTAAGAAGCATTGACTTGAAATCGCTTCCATCTGTAACGCTGTACCTGACTCATCCCTTCAAAATGACGGGAGGACTGGCTGTGATTCCATTTGAGGCCACGATTACTTTTTCCAAACCGCATCAATCTCTGCCTGGAACGGCCCTTTGTATTTCTCGACGACCGTCGATACCGGGATGCCTTCCATGATTTCCCCTATAAACTCGTAATAAGGCATCGATGGATATCCGCTGTCGGTATCGATCACTTTAATGCTCTCACCGGCCATCTTGGCATTCTGAATATCGTTCTCGTTGCTGAATAAAGTCTCCAGCGTAGATTGTTTCGGATAGTCGTAGATCGAGTCGATATCGTTGATTTTCTCGTAAATATAAACCAGACGTTCGGGATGCTCCACGGCGCTTGGAATCGTCAGGTAATTTGGGATCGTATTATGCGAATGATAACTTGATGCGCTTGGCCCTTTCGGAAATGGGAGAAATCCGATATCGTAATCCGGCATGTCCTGCTTGAAGTTTTCCATTTCATAATCGCTGCCAGCAACCATCAATGTGTTGCCTTGGCGGAAAAATTGGCCCGGCTCGGTCCAGTCTCCCCCTTCCGTTGGTCTCCCAACCGACTCGGTTGCGAGGCGCGACAAGAAGTTCAGCACTTCCAAGGTTTTGGGATCCTCAAGACCTTGCTTATCGAGAATGACCAGATTCACTTCGTTCGAGGCCATTGCGGGAACCAGCAAGGAAGCGGAGGCAAGACCCCAAATATCCAATTTGCCGTCGTTATTGGAATCTTTGTTCGCTTCTTTCGCGACCTGAATGAACGTATCCCAATTCCAGTTGTCGTCGTTGACGTATTCCTGCAATGGCTTCATCCCCAATTGATTCATTAACGTGCGGTTATAGAAAATGCCGGATGACGCGCCGTTGATGCCCGTCCTGAACCCGTAGCCCCTTCCTTCGTATTGGGAGTACTCGTTCGTGTACTGCTGGATGAATACCTTCTCGTTCTTCGTGTATTCATCCACCGGCGCGAACAAACCTTGATTGACCAGCGTCGGAATCATCCATGGCCTCGCTACCCGGATAATGTCGCCGATCGGTTCGCCCGCCACCAGCGAGGCTGTCACCTTATCCTGGTACTCGCCGAAATCCACGATCACGTATTCCATTTTAAAATTATGTTTTTTCATCAGCTCTTCCAAGTTATGCTTCCGTTTAATGTTGTCAGGATTGTCCTCCTGAATCGATTCATCATACCAGGACACCCATTTGATGGTGCGGCCGCCCATATCAAAATCCATTTCAGGCGTGCCGGTTAATTCTTCCTGGCTCCTTGATTCGTTTGTCGGCTGCTCGTTTGTCGCTTCCGCAGGCGCGTTGACGGCCTCTTCCGTTTTGCCGAGTTCGACTGTCTTCGCGTTGCTGCCCGAGCCGCTGCTGCATGCCGTCATGATCACCAGAATCAGGCTGCAGAACAGCAGACTGATCTTACGCATCAACATGCGTTAATTCCCCCCTTAATTTTTGGCTGCATGAATATGCAGCGCTTTCATTTTGATGCTCACCAAGATCATATAACTGCTTGCGAAAACGAACCATAGAGAAACTAAACACGATTGTAATTACTAAAAGTGTTGATGCTCTGGGCAACGCAAAGAGCCGGAAAGTGGAAAGCGCATGAGCGTCGGCTAGACGGTGTGCCCAATCTGAATCCATCATTGGCAAAGGATTAACCTCGGGTTCACGTCGTCAAAATGCAAAAGAAACGCTGCGTACCCGCACACGGGGACACGGCGCTTCTTTTGTTCTTCATGTTCTTGTCAATTTGTGCAAACCCAGAAAAGTTGTTGTTCCGTCAGCCTTCCACCAGCACATCCAGGTATACGGACCCAAGCGCTGGATTCAGGTCTTTCTCTTCCGTCAAGCCCAGCATCGGTTCACCATCAACGTCGAAATGCACGCGACGGAGACCCGAGCAGCGGGGTTGGCCAATGCCTGGACGAGCGTGATATACGCTCCAGATCGTTCCGTCCTCGTCCTTCACATATGAATTGTGTCCTGGCCCGTATTCGCCCGGCACGCTTCTGGAAGTTAGCAGCGGGTAATTGCCCTTTGTCCATTGGTTCGGGTCAAGGAAATCAGCATCAGAATTGACGCTGAGCATGCCGACGCAATACGTGGCATCGACCAGAGCACCGGATATCGTCACGAAGATCTTCCGGTCTGTCATGAGTGCAAAGGGCCCCTCCTCCACGAACGTTTGATTGTTAGCCCAGCCGTAATCGGGCTTGGACAGCAGGACAGGCTCCGATATCAGTCTCCACGGTTCCCTCGGATCCGCCTCAGCGATATAGATCCACGAGCCCAGGTCAAGCGGTACCAATTCCCTTTGCGCCCAAAGCACATATAGACGGCCTTTCCGCTCTAATACGGTCATGTCCAGCGTTATGCCGGCTTGAAACAGCGGGCTTCCGTCATGCCTGGCGACCCGGATCGGGGTCCCCCAATCCGTAGCCATGCTCGGATTGCCGCCCTTCTTTAACCGCATAACATGCGATTGAATGTCTTTGAATTCGCCGCTGCTGCCGGCAAGAAAAATATACAGATCGCCGCCGATACCATGAAGTTCAGGCGCCCACAGAAATCGCTTAAGATGATCATGTATGCCTGTATCCAGAATTTTGGATTCTTCTGCCGAGACCAGACCGAATATGGAATCCGCCTCTCGGATCGATATCGTATGGTTGCCGTCGGCATCATTGGTCGCGACAAAAAAATACCTTCCGTCCCACTGCGCAATGCAAGGGTCGGCACGGTTCGTCGCCATCGGAAACGTATAGCGCTCCTGCCGAATGCTTCCTGAAATGCAATAAGTTCCGGGACGGCTCCAATCGATTTCGGACGCATCCCACTCAATCGACTTGATCGCGGTGGTGCCGTCACTGTATATCGCCGTCACTTTAACGGCTTGTAACTGTTCTTTGGACGTAACGGCAACACGCTCCGGCAGTTCATTACGCACATGAACCGGTACCGTTAGCTTATGAATCAGCCTCTGAGCCACGTCTCGCGATACACGTATCGCATTGCGGGCCACTGCTCCTTCAATGGCGACGCGTCTCGGACTTAGCGTAAAAGCTTCGCACGGCTTCGGCTTGGCAGCGTCGTCCGGGCATGTCACGTCCGCCATTTCCCTTTCATAATACCTGCCGTCTTCTTCACGCCAACGAAGGATATACCTTCGGGAAGCATGTTCATATTCGCACATGATATCTTGTACATAAAACCCGTTCGTTAGGTTCAACAGACCGAGCTCCCGATACTGCAGCAAGTCCGGGGAAGTGAACAAAAGCACCGAACCCTTGCTTTGCTGATCGGGAGAACCGTCCGCTTCCGTCCGGATGGCTAGTACGCCAAAGTTTCCGTCAGCCATATGGAACAGGTACGGATTTTTTAAACTCTTGGCGGACAGGGTGCCATTCGCGAGCTCTGCCGCTTTAGCGAACAGCACCCCCGAGTTGTGATTAAGCTCCCGATAACTCATCCCGTCATCGGTGTAAGCGAGATGCATGCTATATGCAAGCTTCGGGGAATAGATTTCCGGTTCAAGCGGTTCTCTCGTATAGCAGAGAACGCTGTGAATTTCATTTTCCATATGCTGCTTCTTCCCTCCTAACGGATAAGGCTTTTCAAGAATAATCTCTTCCAGCTTTGCACTCGGCTTCGAGTAATGAATATTCACTCCGATCGTCCCGCCGAACAGGAACGTTATATGAGACCTCCGACAGCTTACATCTCTCAAATCTCCTCAGTATCCGCCTGTTTGATCGTACTAGTCATCAGCCTAGATCTATCGCACGAATGGATGTTGATCGGCTGGACACAAAGAATATTTTATTTTTCTCTCTTCACTATAATTCTGTACGCGTTACTTTGAAGTAAATTTGATAAGGTTCGTGCCCGATATCCCGAATTCGTTTGAACGTGATGGCAGGTTCCTGGTTGACTGTCTTGAAGAAATACCGCCAACTCCCCCATTCACGTTCATTTTCGTTCTCGATAGCGGACGCAATATCCTCATCCCTCATATAGAGCTGCTGTTCTGATTCGCACAAGCCTGCCAGCACTTCTGGCCCGTATCGGAAGGCGCCTGTTCGTTCGTCGTCCGGTAGCGGAACAAACCGAATGCCGATTGGCAGCATAATCGAGACGGTATCGCCTTCCTTCCATGCTCTGTGAATGTCATAGAAGTTCTCGCTGTCCAGAGTCGTCCCCTGCAGAACGTCATTGACGTACACGGATGCTCCCGCCATGATCCACTCAGGTATGCGGAAGCGGAGCGTGAACGTTGTCGGTGCGGCAGCAGATACAACGAAATCGTATTTGCGAAAAGTAGGTATATTTTCATTTGTCGACGCTGTATCATTAATAGCTTGGTACCCGGCCGTGTTAGACGAGGATAGGAGGCTGCCGCTCATTTTGTCCTGCGTCTGTACGATCCGTATGAGGGTTCCAGCGATACTTGTGTACAACTCGGAATCGAAATATTGACTGATATAGACGATATCCCCGTCCTGATAATAAATTCCCATGTTCCAGGCCGCATTCGCCTGAACCATCGTGCCGTGGCAGCAGAAGAAGCTGTCGGTTTCCGTGCTCCACTCCTTGCGCAGACCGGCCTTCATGGGAAGGAAGTAAGTCAGCAGGCCGGTTCTGGGATAGTTATGCTGACTACCAGTCAAACCATATTCCTGATAATAGGCTTGCGCCATAATGCCATTGTACAGATTGTACTCGATATATTGCGCGTAGGTAGGGTCGCCAGATTGACGAAATAAGAAATCTGCTAGTCGGATCATGTTATAGACAGTACAATGCTCCTGATTTTTGTCACCTAGGCGGGCCTTCATCTTCATCTTCGGCATCCAGACCTCTCCAGCGGTTTGACCGCCTGTCGCAAGGCTTCCCCTTTCCGTTACAGCGCAATTCCAATACGCTTGGACGATGGACAGCCACCTGTCGTCTCCGGTAACCTCATAAGCTCTCGCACAGCCGAGCACTTCCGGTATCGTAGTGTTAGCATGCATATTCGTAAGCGGATCCTTGCCCTCCAGCAAGGGTTGAAACAGCCGACTGCGATAATACCGGTCTAACAGCACACGATATTTGTCCGCTCCGGTTATGTGCAACAGATCGGCCCAAACCTCAAGCATTCCGCCTGTCTCCACATCGAGAATATCGTCGAATTGCTCTCTTGTGAATGTGCCGCTCCATTCGACAAACCAGTCCGCGAACCGATCCACGATATCCAGGGCCTGCCGATTACCGGCATATTGCCAGGCATCGACCAACCCCATTAATATTTTGTGCAAATTGTATTGGGGCGCCCAGATGCTTTTTCCGCTTGCAATCCAGTGCAGATATTTTTCGGGAATCGGACCGACCCACTGACCGCCGTTATCGCGTTGGCATTCATGCAATTCATGGACAATAGAATCCAGTTTGGCCTTTAATTCGATGTCGCCGCTTTCTTCATAATGCAACGCCGCACCAGACAACCAATGACCAAGAAAATGGCCGCGCAATTGGCAGACCGGCGTTTCCCAACCGCCGTGCGCACCTTCGGGAATCGTTCTTCCATGAAATCTTCCGGCCTCCAAATGATAATTAAACAACAGATGACCGCTGTCCAGCTTCATCAGATAGCTTCTGTTCGCTCGTTCCCTGCGAATCAGTTCTTGCTCTTTCAAAATGACCTGCTTGCCTCTCAATGCTTTCATTGAGTTCCTCCTTTCGATACAAAACGATAAAAAAGATGGACAGCCTAAACTTGCCCGCAAATGACAGCAAACGTGCGAATACCGCATGCCTCTTCATGCATTTCGGACAGAATGGCCTGCCTTCTTCGGGGTACATCAATCCGCATGTCGGGCATGAGGCCCCGTCCGATTTTCCGTCAATTTCGAAGGCTTCAAACGGCTCGTTGTTCTTCAATTTATCGAAGGCTTGCGCAAACCGGACGGCCTGATTCATATGGCCGCTTGTGAATGCACCGATCACTCGCTCCTCCTTCTCCTTGGCAACGACCATGCCGGAAGCGACCAGATTAACGATGGTCACGGCTTCGAGCCGTTCGAGGGGAATGCGTTCCCAAGCCCAATCGCCGGAACCCTCTTGCTCCGGCTTGCCGGCAGCTTTGCGCCGGCCGGCTGCATAACCCGAAAACGTCTTCTCCTTCGTAACGCCGCTGCCGCGAAAGATGTGGAGGTGTTTTCGGGACAAGACGAGATAGCTTTCTGAAAAACCGCCGTCCGGCAACCGGTCACACTCCATCCCGTGCAGGAGATCAGCAGCTTTTATACCGTTTTGGTCCAATATGGACACAATGTCCTTCGGCAATAACATCATGATTTTACCCTTTCGTTTTTGGCTGAAAGTAAAAAGCCCGGCCAACATGGCGCAAGGCTTCCTTCAACATCAGTTATCTTTAAAAAGGAGCTGGGAAAAATGATACAAATCGTTCTTCCATACGGGCCAATCGTGTCCTCCGCTTTCCTCATACCATACGTGAGGAACCCGATGCTCCGACAAATACGCGTGCGTCCGGTCGCTTATCTGCTTCAAATTGTCCTCGTCGCCGCATGACAGCCACAGCAATTTGAGCCGTGCCGACGTTTCTTCCGGATTCAGGACGAGCTGCTCCGGTGATTTCGTATTCGGAGCCGGGGAAAAAGCGCCAATCCATGCGAAACGGTCAAGATGCTTCAAGCCGATATTCAAGGATTGCCCCCCGCCCATGGACAGCCCCGCAATCGCACGGTTTTCCCGGCCTGTCGATACCGAATATCGTGACTCGATAAAGGGAATCAGATCACTTAGCAGATCGATTTCGAACGTCTCGAACGCTTTTATTTTGTCCGGAGCAAACAGGTCCCCTTCCGCCCGATCATTCGGCATCGCACGGCCATTCGGAAACACGACGACCATGGGCGCGAGTTTCCCGTCTGCATATAGATTATCTAGGATCGTCTGCGGATCGCCATGACGGTGCCATTCCGATTCATCACCTCCGATGCCATGCAGCAAATAAAGAACGTTGTACACGTTGTCTTCCGCGTACCCCGGAGGCGTGTAGATCATCGCCTGTCGATCATTGCCTACCGTTTCGGATGCATATTCTACCGTTTCGATTTTCCCCCTGGCGATCTCCCGCGGAACGTCTCCAGCCGGTGCCATCTCCTTCATATTCCTCTCCCCTTCATCCTATTGATTGAGCGCCGCTTGATGTCCAATCAAGCTTACCCTCGGAACGTGAAGCGATTTAATGCAAGCCTATGGGACGTAACCGAAGCCCAGAATCGTAAATCGCTTATCCTCGTGGCCTTCCGCCATCTGGATCTCTACTTCATGTTCTCCTGACTTAGACTCGTTGTACAAAATCACGGCGCTGCAGTGCGTCCAATTGACGTCATGCGGATCGGCGGTCTTCTTCAGCTTCCCGTCTACCCATATCTTCGCGGTCCCGAATGCCCGGCTTCCTGAATCTTTATAAACAAGGATAAGACGCTTGCTCCGGATGGTCATCTTAAAGCTGTGCTCGCCGGAATCGGCCGTGTGCATCCAGTTGTGCGGAAATTGCGGCGTCCCGTATGCATGATCGTCCAGCTCCGCCATTTGCAGATCCGTGTCAGTGCCCGAAAAACCGCCGGGATCAATGCGGGCGATGCGATCGCCATTCCTGCGATCGAGCAGCTGCGTACCGAAGAAGTCATTTCCGATCAGCGGAGGCTGTTCATCCGTTAGGTCCTCCTCGTGGAGGGAGGAACGATCGGTTACTTCGAATAACCAGTCCAAACAATCGGCCATCACCCGATGGCCCGCATTGGTTGGATGATAAATGTCGTAGAAAAACTGTCTTTTCGTTATCACGTTCCCTTGCTCCTTGGTCCAGCGGAACTGCTCCGTGACCGCATCCTTCACGCTGACCATCGGAAGATTGTAATGCCAACCGACCGGGGCCAGACGGTCTTGAAGATTCCAGTCGTTCACGAATACGCTGAACAGCAAAATCACCGCGGGTTTGTGATCGGCGCAAAGAGCCTTAAGCACCAGGCTCTCGTAACAATTTCCTTTCGTTTCGTCGCCGGCGTCGTTGACGGCAAACTCGATAATCACAATATCCGGCCGTACCTCCCCTTCTCGAAGCACATCCCGCTCATAGCGGACGATGCCGAGCTCCGACGGCGTGCCGCCTACGCCAGCTTTGACAAGACGAATCGGGCTGTCGCCGGCTGGCGCAAACCTTCGCTTGAACAGTTCATAGGATTGGTATGCGTAGCATTGGGAATGGAGCGGGACAGCGCCGGCCCCTTGGGTAATGGAACCGCCGATGTAGGCGATGGTTACGGGCTCGCCCCGCTTCGCTTTTTCGATTGCCGCCTTTAATCGTTTATTATGACCCAGGTTTACGAGCGATTTCTTAATCATGTCTTGATATGCTTGTGATTCCACATCGACCGGGGGGTCGACTGCAGCCTCGGGGATTTGGTAACCGTCACGCAGATAGAATACGATGCTGACCGTTGCCAACACGCCCTCTCGTTCAAACTCGAAGATGAATTTGCCTGGAACATCGTCATCCGGATATCGATCTTCGTCGTTATCCAGAACCAAGAGCGTTTCCGTGCCGTTCGCTGGACAGGTTATACTCTGCCGGGATCCCGTTTCGTATGGATTCTCTTTTCCCCAATTCCAAAATGTGAACAGAACGCTCGATACGTCCCGTTCATGCGCATGAACGGTGATTCCGATACACTCCACCAGCCGGCGAAGACCCCTGCTGCTCTTTAGCAGCTCAAGAATGGGCTCATCCGTCACACCCCCGGTAAATCGGGCTTTATCGACGAGCTGACTCCCGTCCAGGTATATCTCTTGCGTGTACTTCCCAGCGGGACGATTCGTCGCTTCGATGATCGTCTCATACAGGATGTGCAGTCCGCGGCGTTTGGCTGCAGGATCCTGCGGCGCCACTGGACCTTCCGTTTCATTTCCCGCTGGCGTGAAATGGCCTGCCATCGTTCTTCATCCTCCTCACCTTGCCGCTCTCCACCTGTACGGCAGCGTCAATTTACGCTGATCAACTGCCATTGCTGATGCAAATCCCCTCGATAAGGATTCTGCTGGAGCTTCGCTCCGTCCGCGGACGAACCATCCGCCACTTCGACGGCTTTATTGCTGTTCGCGTTAAGGATGCTCCAGTATCCGTTGCTTAGCTTGATCAGGCGGAATCGCTGTGCTTGATTCCCATAATCCTGCATGAGCTGTATTGCTTCCCCGTTGTTTGTGGAACCGTTTCTAACATCCATCACCTTGCCGTCGCTCGAACTGACGCTGCGAAGCCGGTATACATTGTTGTATGCTCCCATATCGTCCGCAACCCATCGCTGGGCCGTGGCGTTATTGTCCGGCCATTGCTGCAGCTGCAGCGAATTGCTGTTTTGTCCGCCCGGGACGTCGATCACCTTCCCTGAGGCACGGTTCACGATTTTATAGGTTTCTCCCGATAAAATACCGTTCCATATGCCGTTCCATGGATGAAGCTGCGCACGTTCGTAATACCATTCGAAGATGAAGCGGGCCATGCCGTCCCGTGCCGGATCGCCGTCGAAGAGCAGCCCTGCCGTCGGATCGGCAAACGTGCTTCTTGCCCCCGGCTGCAGAAGAAAACCGTTCATGTGGACCGCGATGCTGACGTTCCCGGCTGCCGTAAATATGGCCTTAGTGTTTTTGCCGAAGCCTTCATTCGAGCCGTTGAACAGCTCCCAGTACTCCGAGTCTCCCGGCAGCCGTTTGAACCAGGTCGTTTCCGTAATATTGATCGGATAGTTGTCCGCGCAGGGCTTAATGTTGGTATCCCATTGCTGCTGGAGTATCGAGCCGTTATCCTTTGCTCCGTAGCCCGGGTACCAATGCACGGCATATCCGATGTTGTTCAGCGGATCGGTTAGCGGACGCGTGGCGCATAACTGATAATATTGATCCCATCCAAGGCCGGCGGCCCATATCACGTTATCTGCCCCTTGACTGCGGATCGTGGAAATGATGGAATTTTGAAAATTGCGCAGCGAGTCCCAAAACGCCGGAAATTCGGGGTCGGACGGATGTCCTCCCCAGCGACCGTTCGCATAAGACAGCACCGGTTCATTGATGATCTCGAACATGACGTTGTCCGCGCTTTTGATCGCAGGCTGTTCCGCAAGATATCCCCAGATTTGATTGAATTTCTCGAGATTGGCTTGCGTCGTTGCCTGATTATCCTGGAGCGTGAAGTCGAGGCCTAGCGTAACGTAGATTCCCTTGGTCTTTGCATACTGGATATAAGGCACCACGACGTTCTGCGTAAAGGACTGGAGACCGGCAAAATTATACGTTCCGGCCGCCACGTCGCCCATGTCTTCACGGTCGATAAAGAGCCTGACCTGGTTCATATACCAGCCGTGACTGTTGCCGTATTTCGGAGAGGTATCGGAAAATGTGTCGGTAATATCCTTTAAATACGCCAAAATGGCAGCATGGCGATTCCCTCCGCTCCGGTCCAGGTAGTAATCGCTTCCCTGATACGTCCAGTACGAGCCCCCGGGCTGGTGCCACCCGCTGAGGACAACGGGCTGCCCCTCGCTGTTTACCAGCTGATTGCCGCTGACGCGAAGCTTGGACATCGGCATGCCCGACCATGCGTCGGCTGCACCATTATGGAGGCCCAGCGTTGCGGGCAGCAGGAGCAGCGCGGCCAGTAACAGCTTGAGCGTCCATCCTGTTCTTTTCATACATCGATCAACTCCTCTTCACTTCGGTTACGCGCTCTAACGCTCGGCTTTTTCGTAACGAAAATAATCGAAGTCGGCATGGCCGCCGGTTTGCCTGGTCGCATAATAATAAAGCCCGATGCGATAACCCATAAAGTGATCCAAGGTATACCGCATGTTCAGCTGCCCGCCGATCGGCATCCATTCGGCCCCGTCGACAGAATAATGAAAGGAGGCCACATCTTTGCTGTTCTCAAAATCAAAATCAATTCTCAAATGCACTTCCCTGCCGCGATACCGAACCGTTTCCAGCTCCTTCTCCCTGCCGCTCCCATCGTTCACGCTCATCGCGATGAACTTGTCGCCGTTCTCCGCGACCTTGACGCCGACGGTGCCGAAATGGCTTTGCAGGGCAACAAGCCCTGCATGATCGCCGGGCTTCATACGCCCCGTGTCCAATAAGACAGTCCCCGTGCATGCCGGCCCTTCCGTGCGCTGCGTCAGCGTATTCCGGGCCTGCAGCACGCCCGCCGGTGCCAGGCTTCCTGTTGTCAGTCTTAGGAAACCCGGACGTTCGGTCACGGACCATAGCCGATGATCCGGGTTGTGGTTCCATTGCCAATTCAGAGCCAGCTTATTCGATTCGTATTCGAACTCATCGCTGATCACGAGCGGCTTCGCAACGGCTTGCGGCAAGTCGACCTCAAACCGTTCCGGCACCTTGCCTTCGATGCCGAACACAGGCCAATCCTCCTCCCAGGCTACCGGGACCAGGCAAGGGATTCTCCCGACGGCATCATGATCCTGGAACAGCATCGCGTACCACTTGCCATCCGGCGTATCGAACATCCCGCCTTGGGCGATTCCCTTGTTACGGTAGCCGAGATCGTCATCCAATACGATTTTTCGTTCATAAGGGCCGAGCAATTCCCGTGACCGGTAACAGATTTGTCTGCGCCGGCCGCTGCCGAACCCTGCCTTCGGCCATTCAATGAACAGTAAATAATAGTAACCGTTGATTCGATAGGCATGACAACCTTCGCAGCGCAAGCCGATGCCCTCCGTTTCCGTTTCAAAGAGCCGCTGGTGAATTCCGTTCGGCATTAGGGCGTCTGCATCGGCGGTCAGCTCGGTGATGTTAATATCCCCGTTGCCGTAGATCACGAATACCCGGTCATCATCAAAAAGCAGGCCCGGATCATGCCGCAGTCCATCGATGACTGATCGCTGCCACGGCCCCTGGATGACATCGTCCGTGCGGTACACATAAAACCGCCCGGTATCGTTGCTGGAGAAGCAGACATAGAATTTCTCCCGATGATGGCGGAGGCTGGCCGCCCAAGAGCCTTGGCCGTAGATATTGCTGCCGCCTTCCAGACGATGGGCCTCGTTGTCCTCGAGCGTATCGTATACGTAACTAACGATTTCCCAATGCATCAGATCCTCGGACCTCATGATCGGGCAGCCCGGCATGGAATGCATGCTGGTGCTGACCATATAATAGACGTCCCCTACCCGGATGGCATCCACATCCGGCACGTCCGCCCAAATGACCGGATTCGTGATGTGCGTCTTGTTCATCTGATGATTTCTCCTTTCAACCCATGGCGACTGCCGAAATACGACTTACGATCGTACATCTTGGAATGTTGTTTCGGGATTGGCTTCCTTCAACAGGTTCCAATAGGATTCCTTCGGAAGATGGTTCTCGTCGAACACGAACGGCCAATTTTTACGGCCCCTTACCGGAAAATGATCCAGCCAGGTATAATCGTCCGCCGCGCCCCAGAAGGTTACGGAAGTTATGCTGCCGCTGTACTCTTTAAGCAGCCGGAACAATTGTCCGTAACGCTCCGCCTGGCGTTCAAGCATTTCTTCCGTCGGCGCCGCCAGATCGGTCCGCTTATCCTCATGCGCGAAAACGGATATGTCAAGCTCCGTTATATGCAACATCAGGCCAAGGCTGGCATATCTTTCGATGGCCCTGCGGATATCGTCAAGCGATGGAAACTCCAGATTCCAATGAGCTTGAAGTCCGACGCCGTGAATCGGCACATCCTGCTCCTTCAACGACTTGAGAAGTGCGTAAATCTTCTCTCGCTTCTCGGGCACGGATTCGTTGTAATCGTTATAAAACAGCAGCGCTTGCGGATCCGCTTCGTGCGCGTATTCGAATGCCTTGGCGATAAAATCCTCCCCGATTGAAGCAAGCCACGGGGAAGAACGAAGAAGTTCGCTTCCGCCGTCGGCAACGGCTTCGTTCACGACATCCCAGGCATGGATGTCTCCACGGTAACGGCCAACCACCTCATGGATATGCGTTTTCATCCGCGCCAGCAGCAGCTCGCGGCCGGCCTTGCCGCCGGAGCTGTCTTGAAATACCCATTCCGGCGTCTGATTATGCCATACGAGGGTATGTCCTCTCACCGACATTCCGTTTGATTTGGCAAACGATACGATCTGGTCGGCTTGCTCGAATGTGTACACCTCTTCCGATGGGTGCAATCGCTCGAACTTCATTTCATTTTCCGCCGTAACGCTGTTGAAATGGTGTGCCAATAAATCCTTTTGGGTCACCATCGTGATCGGATTCACGGCAGCTCCGATCTTGAAGCTATTTCCATAGGCTTCATGAAGGCTGGGCAACCTTTCCATGCTTTTTCTCATCACTCGGCTTTCTCCTTATCAACGTTTTTTTTAGTGAGCGGCAGTAAGGTATGCGCATTCATCCTCGTTAGCCCGGCAATCCGAAAACTTCGGTCTATAACTCAGATCTTGCCGCCTTAACAACGGCCCAAAACGCCGGTTTGGGCTGATGCTGTCGGTCGAACAGCAAAGGCGCATTGGTACGTGCGACCGGAAAACCATGAAGCCAGGTATGGTCGTCGGCGATGCCCCAAAAAACGACGCCGCTGAGTATGTCCTTGTTTTGACGGAATGCCTTGAACAACTCGCCATACCGATCGGCTTGCAGGTTCAGGATATCTTGCGGGAGATCTTGGCCGTAATCACTGCGGTCATTCCACGCATAAATGCTCATATCGAGCTCGGTGACAAGATTGTCGAGGCCCAGCTCCGCGAATTTTCGTATCGAGGCGATGATGGAATCCACCGATGGGCCATAGATGTCAATATGCGTCTGATGTCCGACCCCGTCGATCGGAACACCTTGCTCCAGCAAATCTTTCACCAGCTGAAACAAAAGGTCCCTTTTCACAGGGTTATCCGTGCCGTAATCGTTAATATATAGCTTCGCTTCGGGTCCTCCGGCTTCCCGAGCCGCTCGAAATGCCGTTTCGATGTAATCGGTACCGGCTATTTTATACCATTCGCTCGCGCGCATTCCGTCCGGAACCCCCGGTTCAATGACTTCATTCACTACGTCCCAAGACGTAATCTCGTCCTTATATCGGCCGACGATCGTCCTTACGTGGGTATCCAGGCGTTCAAGCAGCAATTTTTTGTTTGCTTCCTGGCGCTTGGGGTCTGTCTCATCCACCATCGGCTTGCCTTCCGCATCTTGGAAAAACCATGCCCCCACTTGGGTATGCCAGACCAGCGTATGGAAACGGACCTGCATGTTGTTCTCCTTGGCAAATTCCACGATCCGGTCGGCATTTGTCCATATAAATTGGCCTTCCGATGGCTGGATCGCATCCGGCTTCATGACATTCTCCGCCACCAGCCAGCGGACATGCTTCTTCAGCAATTCCGATGATGGACCGTTGGTCTGATTCGGTTCGATCGCGGCGCCGATCGGAAAATCCTCCTCAAAGAGTTCATGCAGCGAGGGAATATCTTGCGCTAAGGACTGTTGTGCCTGCGGCTCGGTTGACGCCGTTTGGTTAGTGCCCGCAGGGGATTCGGCATTCGGTTTCCCGTTCGACGCTCCGGAATCCCCTCTTAGCTCCGCTGCTTCTTCCCCCGGTTTTCCTGGAGCCTGACTTTCGGCGGGCGGCTTGTCACGGCTGCCCATTTGGGGCAGGATTAACAGGACAACGACGGACGCTGCCACCGCAGCAGCCACCGCCGTGGCCGCCCATCGGCCGCGTTTAGGCATACGATGCAAAGCATGACCTCCTTTCCACTTCGAGCAAGCGATAGGGATCCGGTATCGGACCCGGCCCGAATATATCATAACCTCATATTAGCGCTTACATATTATTGAAACAACCTGCCAAATTTGGGATCGTTCACCCGTCCATTCTCCGGTTGCCAATGTTCCTTACGCTTACCAGGCCCCCTATATTTCAGTAAGAAGTAAATATCGGTTAGAAATATAAAAATCGGCACATTGTGATTCGGGTTTCCATTCCCCATAATGTTAACAAACCGTATGAAAGCGTTATTACAACGAAGTTGGGGGGAAGCTTTGTGCACGATGTTCTGTTTGTTGATCTGCAATCCCATGATGAAGCAACACCGGAAATCCGGCCGGATTGGAATGAGTTGAGATGCTCGCGGCGCCGCTGCGTCAGGTCCTCCTCGTCCGCCATGCAATTCATTGCTTTGGAGCCTTACACCTTGGTGATTATCCATGCACTCGGTTCAGATTCCGAAGGTATGGAGTTATGCGCAAACATCCGGTGCGTAAGCCAGGTTCCCATCATTGTTACCGGAGGCAGCACGGATTTTTATTGGACCCGGAAAGCCTTGCAGCTGCAAGTTAATGATTATCTGCCTGCACCGTTCACGGTCGAAGAGCTCAACACTTGCTTGCGGACGATCTCGCCGGCAACCCATTCCGGTGACGGGCATCCGGATAATAGATTGTCCCATGTCCATGCGGAAAAGGAGGATCAGGTCATTCAAGAGGTCAAGGAATATTTGAAGGATTCGATGTACCAAAACATCACCTTAAAAGAAATTGCCGAGCGGATGCATTTCAACTATTCCTACTTGGTGCAGAAATTCAAGTTTCACGAGAAGATGACGTTTAACGAATATCTGCTGCAGCAGCGAATGGAGAAAGCGAAATTCTTGCTGACGCATACCGGCATGAAGATAAACGAAATTGCTGATGCGGTGGGATACAACGATATGGACTGGTTCTATAAAAAATTCAAGTCTTATGCAGGAGTAAGCGCTAACATGTATAGAAAATTGCATGGCTCCCGTACGGTTCCCGTTGCCTCTGGCCAGCACTAACTTGTACGTACATTTTCACCTGAAGCACCTAAATAAGGCGCTGCTTGACTCGCGAGCGCCTTTTTAGCTTGCCATCATCACGTTATGAATGGACGGGCTGTATATATGCAATCACAGCTCAAATTGCCATGCTTCGAAATCAAATAACTTCTGATCCTGCTTTCCGGTAAATACGAAGTAAAGATGATGGATGCCGGATGCGCCTGAAACTTCAATGGATATTTCCTTACGTGGTTCGGCACCGGATTCTGGCGGTACGTTCACTGTGCCGATCCGTTCTCCTTCCGGATGGTCCAGCCGAAGCTCCAGGCTTCCTCCTCCTTCCACTCCCGAGACCCAAGCCGTAAACGCAGATGCTCCTTTTCCGAAATCAACATTGGCCACTGCGATCCAATCCCGGTCGTGGATGTCCGTGACCGCCAATATCGTGCTGTCCTGCGAGTCTTCAGCAGCAGTAGACGGATTGACTTGAATTCCGGCATTCCATGCCATCGTTACTGCCTCCGTTCGCTGGAAGGGATTGTGCGGCTGGATCCCCTTCACGCCTTCCATGTCAGCGTCTATCTCCCGGATGGTACCGTCCGTCTCGAAATAAACGCGGTTCAGATGGGTTGAGCGATAGCCTTTCGGAACTCCCATGGACTTTGACAACGTTTGGGCGTGATAGGCAATATACCAGTTCTGTTGGAACTGAAAGATGGCGTGATGATTATTCCCTCCGACCCCGAAGAAATGCCCGGGATTTTTCAAAATGGTCCCTTGATACGTCCATGGGCCCATCGGATGCTCACTGACCATATAGGCGATTTCGCCGGGAGGGGGACTGTTCTCCGGCCGCGTTCCTTCCGAGAAATTGGAGCAGTACGTATAGTAGTACTTTCCGTCAAATTTGTTAATCCCTGAATCCTCGAACATATAAGGAGCCGGAATCGTGACGGCTTCGCCAAGCACGCTGATCATATTGTCGCCAAGCTGCATGACGCGAGCCGTATTCGGCATTTCGGCTTCGCCTTCCGGAATGCCGCCGCCAAAGTAGATATAGGCTTTCCCGTCGTCGTCAACGAGCACGGCGGGATCAAACAGCCACGTGACACCTTCCACGCCCGGCGTGTTTCTTGTGATCAGCGGCTTTCCGATCGGATCCGTCCACGGGCCAACAGGGCTGTCGCTCATCAGCACGCCGATGCCGCTGGCATTGTTGGCAAAATACAAAAAGAAGCGGTCCTCGCCGTCAATCACCTTATGCGCGGCCGCTGGCGCCCACGATTGCGTTGCCCATGCGGCAGCGCCGGTCGGTCCCGCGACCTGGATTGCTCCGTGATCGGTCCAGTTGACCAGGTCCGATGAAGAGATGACGGACAGCTTGTTGATCGTGCTGTAGCTGTTGTCCTTGACATTCCCGCCACCGTCATACTCCAATGCGTCGTACGTGTTATATAAATAAACACGTCCGTCAACTGCCAGCGCATAGGGATCCGCGCCGAATTTATGGGAGACGACCGGATTCCCGTTCGGAGGAATCTTGCCGATTGCGGCAGCATACGCCTCCCCGCGGGTGCTGTCCGCATCCCGGCTCGCAACATTGCCTCCTTGGTCCATCATTTCAGTTCCTGTTTTGCCGGCTTTGATTTCATCACTCATCTTGTCACTCAGCTCCTGGTTAAACATTTTTGGATCGTCTTGGCCACGACTCGCTAGGTTTGCAAAAACAACGATTATGCAAACGAAAGCAAATACGGTAGATATGACCAGTAACGGCTTTCCGGGCTTCATCCCTGAACACGCCCTCCTCCATCGTTACTTGGTGACCTGTCATTCCGATCTGGTCAGTCCCATCGCGGGTCGACATGAACGGAATTGTTCGTAAAAAGTGTACCTTTTGGTAAGCAGGACAACAACCGGACATTCCATCTGAAAACACCGGGCAAATGATAGGTTGCCTGCCTATTTTACGAGATGGTCCCGGTACTCCTGCGGCGTTAAACCCGTCGCCTTTTTGAAGAAGCGGGTGAAGGAATGGGCGGCATCGTATCCGACTAGAGGCGCCACGTCCCTTACCTTCAAATCCCCTTCCTTAAGCAGCTCCTTTGCTCTCCGTATTCGGCACTTTTCGATATATTCCGAAAGATTGATTCCCCGCTCTTGCTTGAACAAACGCGAGAGATAGGAGGGATTAAAAAAATAGCGTTCAGCTAGATGCACAAGGGTCATGTCTTTATCCAGATGCTCTTCGATATACTGGCATACCCGATCAATGACATGCGCCGTTTTGCCTCGTTCATCCATGCGCTTGAAGTCGAATATATCTTCGACCGTTCGCCTCAAATACCGAAAAGCTTCCTTCATGGAATCATGACCTTCCAAGTCCAGCAGTTTCCCCCGTTCACCGGTGGGGTCCTGAAGCCCAAGCCGGGTCAGCTTCGCATACAGCACAAGAGCGATAGAGTAATAGGCTTGTGCAGCATGCTGATGATGATCGTCTCCGTTCAGCACGAATTCCGACAATTGCTCCAATTCATTCATGAATTCGTTCTCCCTTCCGGCCTCCAAGTGGGCTTCCAAGATGCCCGCCTTATGGCTCGTCTCCACTCCTTCCTTGCAGGATGGCGCCTGGGAAGAGTCGACTTGATCCTTTAGGATCATCGGAATGCCGTCGCCCATCTTTAACTGCTGGAGTCTTCGCAGCCGTTCATATTGAGGGGTTACATCCTCCCACCGGCAGGGGAAGCCGCTTATGGTGAACGATACGGCAAGTCCCAGAGAATCCAGGCAGGCTTCCTGGATAAGTTCAAGCGTCCCTTCCAAATAAAGAACAAGGCGATCATCGGATGGATTCTCGGACCGCGCCTGAAGCATCCATAATAAATCCCCGTGTTTGTCAAGGACTCCGATGCTTCGGACATGCTCATCCATAAAAGAATTCCAAATCAGCCTCACCGAGCGATGACTGTTTTTCTTTTCTGCATACGCTTTGCCTGCTGAATAAGCTACGCGGCCAAGAGCCAGCAGCACAGGGAGTTTCGGATCCAATCCGATGTTCAAGGTCCGGAAATCGCTCAGCATGGCTTCCTTGTCCTGTCCAAGCAGGCTGCTGTCCGCGACGAATTGCCGGAAGTATTCTCCCTGCTCCATCCATTCCAGCGCTTCGATCTGCACGCGGGACTGCTTGAGCCATTCATTCATGCGGTTGCCGCTCTCGATTTCATGAATGACTTCTTTCACGACCTCCATGACCTTATCGAAGCCTTCCGTCTTCAACAAATAGCGGACATTGGGCATCTGAATCGCTTGATAGGCGTAATCGAAATCGCTGTAGCCGGTCAGAAAGATTATTCTGCACCTTGGCCAGAGAGCCCGGATGCTCTCCGTCAATTCCAATCCGCTCATGCCCGGCATGCGTATGTCCGTCAGGACGACGTCGATTCTCGTGCGCGACATCCAGTTCAGCGCTTCCTTACCGGAGTATGCCCGGCAGACATCGAGCTTCTCGGGCATCCACTGATGAAATACTTCATACAAACTGTTCGTAATAATCTCTTCATCGTCGACGACCAGCAGTCTATACATGTTCATTCCCCTCCGTCAGCCTGATTCGAATTTGGACCCGCAGTCCGTTCAATGGACTCCTTGAAAGGACTAATCCGCTGCTTTCCCCGTACGTCAGGGCAATTCGCCGATGGATGTTGATAAGTCCCGTCACTTCAGGGGATTCGGCGGATTCGGCAGTGCGTTCAAGCCGCTTATTCAGCATTTCGATATCGTTATCCGTCAGCCCGTTCCCGTTCTCTTCAATCACGATGGAAGCTTCTTGGTCATCCAGACGAAACGACACACGCAGCAAGCCTTCATCCTGCATCTTTTCGAGGCTGTGCTCATAGGCATTTTCGATAATGGGCTGAATGATCAATCGCGGCACCTTGATGGCCTCCATTTCCTTCGGCAGCTCGCCGAATTCTACGCGAATTCGCCTTGAAAATCTGAGCTTTTGAATCTCCGTATAAATGCGGGAATGCCTCGTTTCTTCCAGCAATGGAACGTTGTCCGCATCATTGCGGGTAATGAATCGAAAATATTCTCCCAGCATGTTCGTGAACAACTCGATTTGCGTGACATCCCCCGTTTTGGCCAGGGAGCTCAGGATGAAGAAGCTGTTATATAAAAAGTGGGGATTGATCTGGGATTGGAGCTGTTTCAGCTCCGCCCTTTGCATCATGAGCTTGTGCCTGAAATCCTGGTCAATCAGATGCTGCAGCTTGATGAGCATCTGATTGAATCGATCGTACAAATAGCCGAACTCGTCCCTCTGTCCGTGCCTGATCCGGATATTAAACATGCCATCCTCCATTTTTCTGAAGCTTTGGACAAGCAGAAGCAGCGGCTTATGAACCAATTTGTACGTCGAAACCGCATAGATGGCAATCGCTAAGAGGGTCGTGCCTGCAAACAGCCATGCCCAGACATAAAATTTACTTAACGGCCGTTTCACCGCCTCAGTTGGCAAGTACGTAAACACGGATAGGTCCAGCTTGTCGGAATACGCCTTGTCGATCAAATACCTGCCTGTGCCGATATTCAGAATTTGACGATTCGCATGTTGGATGGCCTGCATGGCCTCTTTCATTAAACGATCCGCCTCCTCATGGCTAGCCAGGGCAAAGCCGGACGGCTCGGAGACGATAAAAGCCCCGCTTTCCGGATATACGCTGATTTGCATCAGGGATTCCCTGAGTTTGCTCGCATCCAGTTCGATCTGAACGATCAGAAGCGGCTCTTCCCCTTTTCGAGCTCCGTATTTGGCCGCCACAAGATGGAAAGTATCGTCGATCTGCAACAGTCTTTGATTGCCGCTCGCCTCTCCTGCATAAACATGGTTATACCGTCTCGAGTCGAATGCATTCATGGCGGTCATGGCCGAAATCGTTTTATCCATGCTGCGGATATGAATGAATACGTCTTTTATGTAGACACTGCTGTTTTTGATGGAGACCAGCCGAGGCAGCAAATAATGCAGGCTTGCTTTTCTTTCGACCGTGCTCATCATATCCCATGTCAGCACCATTTTGTTCAGTTCCCCATCCTGCAAAATATCGTATTGCTGAATTTCCAGCCATTCGATTTCCCGGTTCAACCCGTCCAGGTATGCCGAAAGCTGCGCTTGCGTATTTTTGGATACTTCCTGGCTAGCGTATTGGTAACTCCAGTTATACAGATAAACACCGAGAATGATAAGCGGAAGAATGACGAAGAGATAAGTAGCGACCAGTCGAATAAAGATAGTATTACGAATGGAATTCACGGGTAACTTAAGCAATTAAACTCCTCCGATGTGTGTGAATATGCGTGTTAATCGGCCGCCTGCCGGCCTTTAAAGCCAACCGTGCGGGTGCGGCACATTTTTATGGACGGCTTTTTTTGTCCTCATGCCACTGATTCACTTCAGCCGTAATGTCAGCACCGCCAAGCCGATCCCATTCCTCCACGAACCGGTCGAATTGTTCTACGGATTCGCCGAGGATGATATTGACAAAATAATCATGCTGAAGATTGTCCAGAATCGTTTGTTTTTCAATCATCGTTTCAGTCGGCGCGCCGGCAAAAGCATCGAACAACAACTGATGGTTATCCTCGTATTGGTCGAGAATACTCATCGCACCGGAAGGCCCGTAGATCTTCTCCCAACCCCAGCCGGATTCGCCGTCTTCTTTCTTATCCAAATATCGATCGATTCGCCCTTGTATGAATCCGGGCTCGCCCTGTAACTGAGACGTCGTGCCCTGACGACGCGCTTCGGTGATTTGCCGGTAAGCCTTGAGGTTCTTATCAGCCGGGAAAGGAGTCACGGGAGACAGTCCCCACACAGGCATGACATTGTTGTAGTAAGTTTCGTACTCTGCCGTTTCGCCCCAATTTTTTTCAAGATGCAGATTGAACATCTTCAGAATTGCTTCCGGGTAAGCAAAATCCTTTCTTACGGCGTAAAAAGAACTTGTGGTAAATTTAAGCGGAACCTTTGGCGCTATGCCCGAGTCAGTAACAATGGGAAAAGCTTGCCACTCCGCATCCGGATCGCCGCTGCGGCTGGACTGAAGCAAGAATGCTCCCCATTGCTCGCCATAGACCATGCCGATCTTCCCATCGGCAACAAGCTGTTTGGCTTTGCTTCCGTTTTTAAAAATGAATTCACTGTCGATTTCATGATGGCGATACATATCCTGAAGCGCCTTGAGCGCCTGTTTCACTTCAGGCTGAATGCCTCCGTATACGAGCTTGCCGCTCTCGTCTTCAAGCCATATGTTCGGGTAAGCTCCATAACCGGCCATGAATCCGGTTAAGCCCATGACGGGGTCCCACAAATATTGGGTAGCCGCTATCCCATAGGTGTCTTGTTGGCCATTTCCGTCAGGATCCCCCTCTGTAAACGCTTTCGAAATTGCCAGGACGTCATCCATCGTTTTCGGTGGCAACAGCTCCAATCGGTCCAGCCAATCCGTTCGAATCCACAGAAACATCGCCTTTTCAATGGAGGAATCGGTCTCCGGGATGCCCATCAGCTTGCCGTCGATCATGCCGGATTCCAAGGTACCGCTCCCTTCTTGGCGGTGAACTTGCTGTGTCAACGGTGAAGCATATTCCTTGTAAACCTGCGTCAGATCTTGAATCAAACCGGCGTGGCTCAGCTGCCTGAGCTGCTGGGCATTGACCTTGACGATATCCGGAATGTCCCCTGAAGCCAGCATAATATCCAGCTTTTTGTGGTATTGTTCGCTTCTCACAGCCCATTTGTATTTGATTTGAATGCCCAGAACTTGTTCGTACAACTGACTCCAGCGATTGTCCTCCAACGTTTCATCAGGCAATGCCTTCAGAATATCTTCCAGGCCGTCGCCGATTTCCCTCACCAGCGTGACATCGATCGGCGGATGATAGGCGCTTAAAGACTTATCGCTGTATATGCCCTCTCCCAGTGTTTTCCGATCCCGATTGGGGTCGATACCGCTGTTTTGGTGGCAGGACGCCAGCGTTGAGCTTAACAGTAACGCGCTTAACATGACCTTGGACAAGTTCTTTACAATCAGCAACAGATAACACCCTCTCCTATCGATTAATTGTATTATTATACTTTAAAGGCCCCGGCCCACAATAAACATTTTTTTACTTCCTATCCCGTTATTTACGTGTTGCTCGTATGCAAATCAAAACCACCCGTGTGAACGGGTGGTTTGCTCTGCGGCTGAAAGCCTTTGTTACTGGCCAGCCCTAAAGGGCATTGAATCGTTCGCCAACCGCACTACTTTTTCGGCTACCCCTTAAGGGGCCT
>NZ_JFOM01000031.1:0-30154 GCF_001860525.1 Paenibacillus sp. LC231
ACTTCATAGTAGAGCGACCTCCTGGATGGGCTTTTTGAGGCAATGACCTCGTGTGTAACCCCATCGTACCGAGGCGCTCGTTTTTGTTCAATCTCCAAAATATTCGTATTACAGGAATTCTAACGGGCAGGATAATTGAAGATCAAACTCGTTGAGCCTTACTACAAGTGAAGGCGAAACTTTCTGCTTCACCTTATCTAGAAAAGGCAGGAGCATGAGTTGCCTTTATCCTGCCTTCTTGCGTGTTAAGGTATTGGTTTCTACTCTACTAAACGATCCAAATCCGGCTGCAATTTGTTCCGCAAAACATACAGCATGATGGCGCCGACAAGGAATGCGACGGCATCCGCAATGACGAGCGACCAGATCACCCCGTGGAAGCCGTTCATCCAATTGGCGATATAGAGCACAGGAATCAGAGTAACTCCTTGAATAACGGACATAATAAACGCGGCCGTTCCTTGCGCTGTTGCTTGGAAAATCCCCGTAAACAACGTGGTCATTCCTGTAATGAACAAGGATAAGAATGTCACATGCAAAATGTAGCTGCCCATTTCAATTAATTGCGGGTCATTCGTAAATAAACCGATTAAGTGATCGGAAATCAGATAGACGATGACACCGAATACGATGGCTAACGCCACAATCGTTTTGATCGTAAATCCAATGGTTTGCTTCATCCGTAATTTATTCGCTGTAAAGGAAAAGGCAATGAGCGGCACGACTCCCTCGCATAAGCCCATCAAAACAAACTCAGGAAATTGCAATAAACGTGATGAAATTCCGTAAGCCGCTACGGCCGGATCTCCATATTCAATAAGAAAACGATTTAAGATGAGCGACATTGCACCCAAAAAGATACTCATAATAAAGACGGGAACTCCGATTTTGAATACATTGCTCAGAATCTCCTTGGAAGCCTTGAACCATTTTACGGAGACGGTTAAGAATTGGCTCTTGTATCCAATATGGAAGGCGTAGAATGCACTCGCAACCAAGTTGGAAATGACCGTAGCAGACGCAACGCCAATCACATCCCAATGAAACACGAAGATGACAAACGAATCGAGAATAATATTGACGACCACACTGAGAATCATACCGATCATCGATGTGATCGCTGCACCCTCCGAGCGCACGATATTCTCGAGCGTGAAGAATAATACGACGATTGGTGAACCGATAAGCATAATCGTGACATAGTCCTTCGTGAATCCGAAGGAGTCAAGCGCTGCCCCCAGGCCATAAATGATAGGATCGATCAACGGAAGACCGACGGCCATCACCATCAGACCGAGAACCAAACTGCTGTAAAAAGCGAATGAAGATACTTGCTTTACATCATCATATTTTTTCTCACCGAGCAAACGGGAGATGAATGTACCGCTACCCATGCCAATCAAGGTGCCTAGCGCCATAATAATTGCGAATAACGGCAAGGTTAACGCGAGTGCGGTTAACATGGCGGTATTGTGAAGTGTACCAAGGAAATAGGCATTCAAGATGGAATAGATGACACTCATTGACGTGCCTAGCATCATAGGTACAGCGAAATGAGCTACGGCTTTTGCGACCGGGGCTTTTTCAAAGTAATGGAGGTTTTCTGCATCCATGCGGGTCACTACTTTCTTTATTTATTTTGGGTTCAATCTTACAGTGTTAGATTGAACCTTACAGTGTTAGATGATATCATGATCCTATGAACCTGTAAAGTATAAACTTACACTGTTAGATAAAGGGCGGATAACGATGAAAAAACAGCAACCTCAGATTTCGGAGGATAGGATTTTGGAAGCCTCGTGGGAGTTACTTGGTGAGGAGGGGATCGAGAAATTCAGCATGAGACGATTGGCCGTTAGGCTAGGGATTCAGGCTCCCTCTATATACTGGTACTTTAAGAGCAAGCAGAATCTCTACCAGCGACTGGCCAACCAGGTATCGAAAATCATTCTGGATGAGTACCGCTCCGAGGGGGACTGGAAGGAGCAGCTGAAGGGACTTGCGGTAACGGTCCGAAGCGTGCTCAGCCGGTATCCCTGCTCCACGCAGCTCATGATGTCGACGCTGCCCCACGAACCGGACATCATCCGGTTCACCAACCGTATGCTGCTCTGCGTGGAATCGACGCCGCTTGAGCAAGAGCAAAAAATACAAACGGTTCTTACGATTATGAATTATGTCTTCAACTTCGTTCTGGATGATTATGAGCACCAGCGCAATGTCTCCGCGATTCTTAAGGACCATGGAGCGGGGGAGCTTCCGGGTGAGGAAATGACTCGCCTTCTGGATTCTATGAGCGAGACGGATGCGGGACTGTTCCGGAGAATGTTCACGAACGGGCTGTTCGAACTGATGGGGACCGACAAGGCGTTCGAGTTCGGCTTGAAGTTGATTCTGCTCGGGATTGAGCAGGTGATAAAGGAGCAGGAGAAGTAGGAACTAAGAACCGCTCATCCGGTGATCGGATGGGCGGTTTCGAATAGGCTTACCGTTTAGTCGCACCAAACTGCGCTATAGATGATACGGGGAACCTTACCAGAAGTAGGGCAAAATTTTTGTTCAGTGGGGTGGAGAGAAAGATTTATGTCGGGGGACAGGATCATGTTCCCATTGAAAGTCGCTAGTTAGCGGCTTTTTTGTTCTATCGGTACAAGTTCTTGTCCTTGGCTCGGGACAAGAACTTGTACCGATTGCCGATTAGAAAAGCATCTAACTATGTTTCCATGCAATATCCATTAAGCTAACGGACAGGAGAGTTTAATAAAACAAGGGTATAACACACAAAATACTGGAGGGAATGTCTTGTTTAAACGATTTGTTCCTCTAATTTTCATCTACTTTGGCCTTTGTAATCAACTATGAACCACTCATCGCTACAGCTACATCTATGCTTTTGCCTTTAAATGCTGAACAAAATGCTAATAGAACAAGATGTCTTAAGCATTGATATTCGAAATCGAACTAGTACAGAAAGAACTATTGTTGAGGATTTTAAAAATACTAATTATTTGGGGAACTGAATCTTCTGCCATGCGCGATAATTGAACATTAGTGGAACCGATCCCCGGATAAATAAAGCTCCTTTGCAGTCTGGAGGAACAGTTTCACCCCGTGTGAAGCCTCCTTTAATGTAGGAACTGCCAAGTGAATGTCTCTATAGGGCTGCGGATTAATGGTCCGGATGCGGACATTAGGTGGCAGTGTAGATAGCGACAAAGAAGTTTTCGATACGATCGAGATTCCCAAGCCTTCTTGAATCATGCTCAACGCCGTGTTTATGTTGTGACCGTTATATTTGGCGTACAACGTGGTTCGGAATTGCTTAAATAGCTCAAAAATCGGCGTTACAAACCCACCTTTGCACACAATCATAGGTTCATTATCCAGATCCGTAATATGAATGGTTTGGCGGCTTTGCAAGGGATGATCATCCCGATGGACCAGGCATAATTCATCTCGAAAGAACGGAATCGTTTCAAGCTCGTTGCTCGGCGGTATAATCCAACCGACATCGATTATTCTGGATTCTAGCCATTTTTTAATCTCTTCGATGGTTCCTTCAAACAGTTCAAATGTCAGCCCCGGATGCTTCTCCCCAATGATTCGCAATAATTTCGGCAAGAAGTGCGCGGACACAATCGGGAACACCCCGACACGAACGGTGCCAACTTCAAACCCTTTTTCAGCGGTTACCTCCTGCTCTACCTTATTGTATCCATGCAAAATCTCTCTGAATATGGCAAGCAAGCGCAAGCCGATATCGGTGAGGATAACCCCGCTTTTTCGTTCACGAATCATGAGAGTGACTCCTAATTCCGATTCAAGCGTTGAGATGGCTCGGCTGACGGCAGGTTGTGTCATATTTAATTGCTCACCGGCTTTGGTAAAGCTACCAGTCTCGACTATTTTCACAAACAACATCAATTGCGAATGTGTCATAACAATTATGATATCTCCTTCATAATAAACATGCATTTTATTTATAAGTTGATCTATTGTACCATGGTAATCACCATTACACAAAGGAGCGCTGAAGATAAATGCAACTTTCGCGAACACTTACTGTTATCCTGTTAACCTTTTTAGTCGCAATGTGGGGAGTGAACTGGCCGTTGTCCAAATATGCACTCGAGTTTGCACCCCCATTGCTTTTTGCCGGCTTGAGGATCACGATCGGAGGTCTCATTCTGCTTCTTTTTGCTTTGCCGCGTTATAGATATCTTAATTTGAAGCATACTTGGCATATTTACCTAATCTCCGGATTACTGAATATCATTCTCTTTTTCGGTTTTCAAACGTTCGGACTGAATATGATGCCTGCCGGTCTATTTTCGACGATCGTGTTCATGCAGCCCGTTCTTCTCGGAATCGGAGCTTGGTTGTGGTTAGGCGAATCCATGAACGCTTTCAAAATAGTCGGCTTGGTTCTAGGCTTTATAGGAGTCGCTGTTATCAGCATAAACGATGGCTCTGGAAATATTTCGACCGTTGGTATCTTGCTTGGTTTAGCCAGCACGATTACTTGGACATTCGGTACGATTTATATGAAGAAAACATCTACTAAAGTCGATGCAATCTGGTTAACTACCCTTCAGATGATTTTTGGTGGAATTGTATTGTTGATAGCGGGTACTACCGTTGAAAACTGGACGGATATCGCTTGGAACCAAACGTTTATCTCGACTTTATCGGTTATTGCAATCTTCTGTACGGCCTTGACCTGGCTCGTTTTCTTTCTGCTTGTCAGATCGGGCGAAGCCGGCAAAATCGGATCGTTTAATTTTCTGGTCCCGCTCATTGCGATCGTGATCAGCGTTCTCTTTTTGGGAGAAACGATTACGACCAAGATGGTGGTGGGACTTATTCTAATTATCATAGGTATTGCACTTGTAAACCTCAAAATGAAATCACTGCAAAAGCGCGGCAATATGCAAAAGGTGGATATGTAGGCAAGGCAGGGGTAACGCACAATCGATTTTACTCATGATATTGATTAATGATCAATTGGCTTAACCTAATGAATTAAGGTTTATTTAATTATAAGGAAATGATACCCAATAAAGAAATAACGGCAGTCGACCAAGAGATCGGCTGCCGTTACTTCTTGAACTAAGGATAGAATAGTTGGAATAGAGTGGATCATAGGAAGCAGCTCGTGACAAGTACATGGTAACTTATTGTAACTCAATATTAGATGCCTTTACTTGGTAGTCCAACATAGCTGACACTATCCTTAGACACACAATATGGTCGTATTCGTTCGGCAACAACTCTAGTTTCACGGATTGTCTTTGCTGCTATTACTTGCGATCAGATATTCTGACCACCCGAAACTTCGATTCTCTGTGCATTAATCCAGCGATTGTCGGATCCAAGTAGGTTGGCGACTGCAGGACCAATGTCCTCGGGTACGCCGACTCGACCAAGGGCAGTCATCGAGGCAAACGTGTCATTGTAAGCAGGTATGTCGCGTACAGAACCTCCTAGAAAATCGGTTTCGATTGCACCAGGTGCAATAGTATTGGCGGTTATACCTCGGTGACCAAGTTCTTTGGCCAAATAGATGGTTAGAATCTCGACCGCGCCCTTTGCGGCGGAATAGGCAGAGAAGCCAGGATAAGAAACGCGAGTGAGTCCCGATGAGAAGTTCACGATACGACCACCATCTGCAAGAAGCGGCAGAAGAGCCTGGGTCAAGAAAAATACGCCTTTGACATGCACATTAAACAGGCCGTCGAACTGAGCTTCAGTAGTTTCGGCATAGTCTATCATTTCTCCGTGGCCGGCATTATTCACTAAATGATCGAAAGTGGCACTATCCCACGTTGACCGCAGGGTCGAACGTACTGTCTCAGCAAAGGCCGCAAAGCTGGAAATATTTCCAACATCAAGTTGTAATGCCACTGCTTTACGACCCAAAGATTCGATCTCAGCAACAACAGACTTTGCTTCTTCTGCTTGGCTACGATAGGTCAAGATGACGTCACCGCCATGACGGGCAATACTGATGGCAGTATTGCGACCAAGTCCACGGCTACCACCGGTGACGATTGAGATATTATTCATTGTAACTTCATCCTTCCAGAACTCATTTTTTAATTGCATTGTTATCATAGATGATAAAGTTCAATTTAAGTCAACACATTTTCACTGAAAAAATTAGTGTATAATTGAACCAGTGAAATATTTGATTTAATCATATTTTTCTCTTCTTTTTACAGCGTCAATTTGGTTTTTCAATTAGATTTGCCAAAAAATCAATTAAAGTTTACTTTAATAGGAGGTGATGAGTTTTATTTATGTTGACTATAAGGAAAGTGACTGAATTGACAGGAATAGCGGCTCCCACACTTCGATATTACGAAAAGGAGGGGCTGCTTCCGCATGTGAAGAGAAATGAAAATGGGAAGCGGTTATATGACGAAAATGATTTAAGCTGGATTCACTTCGTTACTGCGCTTAGAGCAACAGGAATGCCGATTGCTCAAATTCAGAAGTATGTCTACTTGTATAAAGAAGGGGATTCGACGATTTTGGAACGAAAAATGATGATGCTCCATCATAAAAAAGAAATTGAGAAAAGCATAAGAGAGCTATATTTTAATTTGGATAAAATAAACTATAAACTTGCTCTATATGATGTAATAGAATCTCAGATTGAACGAACTAACATCAAAATTTGATTATGCCCAAATACAAAGTCGCTAGATTAGTGACTTTGTATTTTATATAATTGTTGTCGGGGGACAAGAACATAGTCCTATTGAAAGTCGCTAATTTAGCGGCTTTTTTGTTTTATCTCGGGATAACGGTATGGAAGACGAAAACAATGAATGTGAAACTGAAAGTAGCCAATAATGATAAGTGACAATTGATTACGCTAGTCCAATAAACCAGCAACAGTCTAGGACTTTATTTTTCTGTTGTCTAATGACACAAAAGTGTCTACATTTATTAAAGCTGAAATGCCTGACTTATCAGGCTTTTTTATTTTTATGTAGTCCAAAATTACTTATCGGTCTCATCGGCATTCCACCGATCATAATGCGCAAGCTCGGACGACCACGTTTCCGCAGCTTAAGATCAATTCTTCGGCCAAAGAGTCCGTGTACTTTCCGGCAGGCACGCTCCGTCTGCTGGGGCGTGCAGGCGGTATAAGCTTCGCCTAGCTTTCGGCCACGACTCAGTTCTCGTGCAATGGTGGAAGGATGACAACCAAGCTCACAACCGATCCGCCTGCAGGACCAACCTAGTCGATGCAAGGTCTCTAGTTGCCCGCGTTCAATTATGCTGATGGGAGTAGCTCATGTTGGGTTCTCCTGTGTGAATGATTGTGTGGTAACTCCTATTTTACACGAAACTCTCATAGGCCTTTGTATTTCTTAGGTGTCGCACTTCAAATTACAATCCGTCACATGAAAAGGACATTTTGCAGAAGATGACATGGATCGAATGTTCAATATTAAATTACATAAAGTACCATTATACATAAATTTAACTCTTATGCTAGCATTGTATCATTAGTGCTAATAATAGGAATTTGATTTTTCAGATTTGTAATTGCAACACAATCAATGACTAGGAGAGGTTTTTATGAAAAGATTATTCACTTTTTGTTTATCATGTTTAGTTTTGTTTTCTTTAGGGTCAATTAGTATCGTATCTGGAGAAGAAAACCAGGATCAACATTTTAATTTTTACGAAGAACATGGTTTTCCAAAAGAACTATATGAAAAGCATGTAACTTACCGTACTGACAATAATCTCAGTACAGCAATTGTAGATATAAAAAAAGCGATTGAAAGCGAAAATGCTCAACATTCTGAAGAAAATTATAGTATCGCTATGACAAGTGAAGAAGAAGCATACATTGTTGATCGCGATAAATTGATGGATCAATATGGTGATAAAATAGCATCTATTTTATCGGAAGATAAAGAATATATGAGATATGCTACTTTTCATCAGGAGACAAGCAATGGACTAAAATTTGTAGTGGGAATCAGTGAACAGAATGAGGAAACAGAGCGATATGTAAGTGAACTTAGAGAATTAGTTCCAAGTAAGTATTTAGAAATAACGAATGTAGAATATTCTGAATTGGAACTAGTAGAGGCAGTAAACGCTCTAATTGAAAGTAAGGAAAGTATTGAAAAGGAAATCGGATACAATATAGAAAATCTTTATGTTGATATCCCCAAAAATCAAATAGATTTAACCCTCAGTAATTCAGCAGTTGCTAGAACTTCAAATGCTTTAAACACTACAACCACTGACAAACTTGAAAATAAATTTGGTGTTAAATTCCATACTGATTTAGGATCCGCCCCTGTCAAAGAAGCTGCTCAATCGTATCCCCCTGATAATGGAGAGCGTGAACTTACTAAAGATTATATGTTCGGTGGATTAGAGATTAACATAGAACGACCAATTACCTCGGGTTGGTGTACAGCTGGGTTTAGCGCAACAAAAAATGGCGAAAGATATCTTGTTACTGCCGGTCACTGTATAAATGATAAAAATTCACCCTACACATATCAAGGGGGAGAGATTATAGGGGCAAATCATTTTCACTATATGGGTAGCAAAGCAGATGTCGGCCTAATTAAGTTATCTAGTAATAAATATCTAACTAATAAAATATATAAAGGAAGTACAATGCCAATGGGGCAATATACTTCCTATCAAAAATCTAGGCAAGAGATGCAAATAGGTGACAAACTATGCTTTTCAGGAGCTACTACTGGTTTTCAATGCGGGAACATAATAAGTACTTATAGTAGTCCAAGTTTAGATGGTAGTCTGTACCCTGGATTGATTGTAACATCAGGAATCGATAGTGATGGTGGAGATAGTGGTGCGCCTTATTGGTACAATGATGTTCTTTTGGGAATTCATACGTCAGGTTATGGAGAGTCATCTTATGAAAGGACACACTTTACGCATGTGGCAGAAGCAATAAATTTAGGAGGAAATATAACTCCTTATATTTCGAATTAATAAAGTTTAGTTTAAAATATTTCTGTCTGTATGAAAATTATTATAATTTTGAATCTAAATCACAATTATATGCGTCTATTTTAATAAATGGGTGGGATAATATAAATGAAAAAAAGCGCATCTAGTCTAATCTCTATTTTACTGGTTCTTTTCTTAATGGCCTGTTCATCTTCCGAAAATAACATTGTAAAGAATATTGAAAACGAGAACCAGACAACAGAGGATAGTTTCGATTCACATAAAATTGGTGATTTAAAGAAGTCTACACTTGAACATTTTGTTATCGAAAATCCAAATTATAAAAAAGAAAATCTAGAGAGCAGATGGGTAGAGGTAATCAATATACAAAATAGGAATGAACAATTTTTCGTTACAGTAAAAGATCAGGAAAGCAATGAACGTCTGATTCTTAAAAATGAAACTCAAGATTTATCAAGCTTACAGGTGGGGGAGAACATCATAATAGTAACAACAAAGACGTGGCTGGAATCCAATCCACTACAAAATAATGTTTTAAAATTAGTTCACTTACAATAGAAAATACAGGACCCAGTAGACAAGAAAAAACACTATATGGGGTAGTAGCAGCGAAGCTGACACCGCCCGCAAATTAGATGTGATTAAATAGGAAATTAATAAATGAGCTCGTTGTACTCTTGTTGGGCACCCGGCATATTAAAACATATAGTATGCCGCATTTTTTGTTTGCTTTCAGTATTCTGTTACAATCCTCGCAGCAAGACATGGCGGCTAAAAATGTCGGGGGACAAGAACATGGTCCCATTGAAAGTCGCTAATTTAGCGGCTTTTTTGTTTTTTCAGCACGCAGCACAATTGGGGAATCAGGGGGCCATTGACCAGATTTAGAAGATCTTTACCAGGAAATTGTAGATTGACACAAAAGTACCCTTTTAAGAAATCCTTATTTTATAAGGGTTCTTTTTGTTTATGAGTTGTCATTTTTTTGCGACACAATTCTCCCCTTTTACCTGGAGATTGACACAAATGTCCCCTTGTATTCGGATTGTATGGCTAGATCAAGCTGGTTTTACGCGAGTACCGTGTTAGCATCTGAAGAGACCGAAGGAGCTATGAATAGGTCGGAGTCAATTTGATAAAAACTACAATCATTTTTATAGTGTTAGTCATAATTAACAGAATACTAACGAGCAGGAAATACAACCTCGAGATAAAACTTATGATTCTCCGAGCTTTCTCATTCAAATATTTGTTAATTATCAAATATATGCAGCGAGACAAAAAGGTTCCGATGAATGAATCCGGTGAATCGGGCCAATTGAAAAACGTTTCTTAGTCCCTGATAGATTATTAGAAACTATTAGCTTGTACACGTACCAAATGGGCTCTTTTAGCATATAAATAAGATCGAAACAATGCGTAAAGTGCGAAAGAGAGGTCCCCTATGAATAAAGAACTTACGAATCCAAGACAAATTCCTCCGTGTAAAGATCCTCTAATCTGCCACACCGTAATAGGTAAAGGCGATCATGAAATAGAGGCTATCGTATATCTGTATTCTTTGGGAGGTTACGAGATCGATTTAATCAAAGTTCAGTTTCGCAAGAAATCCTCGTTTATGATTGTGCAGGGAACGTCCGAAACCCGCGTTTTGTTGGATCAAGATAAATTGGAACAGGACGCATGTTTCGTTTCCGGATTACGGGATTGCCCTCAGACTTTCCGGGTGCGTATCAGTTATGTTCCTGATGTGGGGAAGACCAGCGGCAAAGTGTTTGTACAGGGGATTTTGACCGACCATTTCGGGAGATCTCCTCAATCGTTGACATATTTAATCGCAGAATGGATAGGATTTACACCTGATTGTCCAAATACAGCAGGTATTCCAAAAAATATAGGACGCACGCATGAATGCGGGCCGCTCAAAATTTCAGTCGATATTCATCAAAACGTGCCGGGAGGTTTTTTAAATGTTGCCGAAGTCTTCTTCTCGGATTTGTCCACTAATACTTGGATGGTGAGGGACTACAAGCAAGGTTCCAGAAATGAAGATCCTTTGATCCTGTACAATCAAAATATTGAAGAAAATGATGTCCTTCTGTGCCCGGTAAACGGAATCCACTCCAAAAGCACGGTCCAGCAAGTCTGGATAAAAAGTATTGACTTGTTTATCCCTCAATTTCATGTTTGCGGCAAACTATGCATAGACGGAATGTTTATGATTAATAATATCTGGCATAACATCCAGCCACGGATATTAGCAAGCTGGACTCATGAAGGCAATGAATGCCCATAGAACAACAAGAAGTTTACACATACAGGGGTGACATTCCATGAAATCCGCTCTACATTACTTGCCCACGGATCAGACTTACAGCTTCTATGCTGCCGCAGAAATGGATACGGTAGGATGGCGGGGATTCCGGCCAAGAGGAACACTTCAATCGAATTCCTTGTCTTTAGGCGACGCCTGGAATAACAAGGGCATCTTCGTGTTTGCTGTTTCGAAGCCGGATTATGCTGATCTGAACGAGGCTATAAAGCTGTTGGGAGATCAACATGACCAAACCTGGCTGATATGGCTCAACCCCGATGGCTCCATACAAAGACCAATTATAAGATTAAAACCCAATAGGCCGTCGGATTATCTATCGGCTAAGGATTATGATGTATCTTTAGGAGAGAGCATATCATTTATCATCGACAGCAACACAGCGGTGAAATTTAATTCGGATAAAGAACAACTCGAGTTTGTATTTAACAGGGAATCGAAAAATATTAGATTTATGGAAGAACTAGACGAGCAACCGCTTATCCAAAGTGCTGCTGTACTGTTACCCTTTGGCGGCAAAGATGGAGGAACGTTCCGGTTTACCGTCGAAATTGCGTCGGAAGAATTGAATAGCAAGTTTAACTTAGGTTTGAAATACTTTTATCTCAAAAAGGATCAACCAACCCCAACCGTCCCCGAGCAGTTCTATCCCGTATTTGAGCCGACGCCGGGATTGAAATTATTATTCCGCGTATCCTTGGATCCGACCGACCCGTATAACCGTGAATTTGCTCGGACTCCGCATGCCGGCCTTCGCTCATACATGGCATTTGATCGTACGAAAGATTCAATAATCCCCCTGTTACCCAGTCACTTCCGCACCTCTTTCGGGCATAAGATCATGCTTCTTCCGCAACTTGAGTTTGACAATCAATCCATATCCGAGGAGCCCCGCCCCTTGGCAGACAGCGCCTTACTGGTATTTTCCCACGATTACAAACAAACAGCCTATACAATTCCGCAAGGGCATTTCTCCTTATCCATTGAAAAGTCCGTTCAATCAACAAATCTGCTCTGCGGCACCACAGGAACCGAGTCCGTAATTTTCAATCCCGCTTTCGGTGCTTATGCGGGCGATCGTATGTTGTTTGTGCCTGGCTGCGCTGCCTATTGGCCTGCCGATCCGGCACATTCCGGGGAGTTGTTGTCGGTTCCCGAATTAGAGAACTCCGCTTCTACCGCCTGGATATCGATTAGGCCAAGCGAGAACAGGCTGCCGGAATCGCCGCCGATCGTTTATTCCTCACAGCCAGAAGAAGAGCCCCATCATCGGCCTCTAACGGATGGAGTGAGCAGGTTTCATGAGCCCAAACTATTTGATTGGATGAAAGAGGACCATAGTGTGCCTCTAGTCCCATTTCAAGGAATCCGGAGGGAAAATGCCCCGGATATGGAGGCGGCATTGTCCTTTGAGCGGTTGGCCATCGCTCCTAACCGAAAACGGCTCATGGACCGTTTTTCCGAGTCCGCAAGCGCCACACGTACGGCGAATTCATCTTCGGAAAACGGCTGGTCCGCAACTCCGCAAGGGTTGCTCGTCAGCGAATCGGCGGGCTCATGGGATACTCTTGTGCTTGGCCAGAATGACAGGAATCCCGATTCGTCAAAACTTGGACCGGAGAGGGAAAGAGTTGAATTCATGGGGCTATCGAATACTTTTCGCAACACTATGCTGTCCAGCCGCCTCTTTCTTGTGATGTCCATAAACAGCAAGACGCACTGGAATCAGTTTAATAATAAAATCTCTATTTCGGATTGGCCGTTTCAAATAAATATTCCGGAATCTCTTCCGGGAGATCCCGAGAACCGCGATAACCGTAACATTGTAATTATGAAATATGCCCCTGGAAAGCTGGCCGAATGGCTGAAGAAACCCGCCCTCTGGGGAAATCCGGAACAATTTAACAAACAACAGCTGGACAAGCTTTCCGATGCGCTGATAAGTTATTGCCGAGTGGACGAAGAAGAGGATCGACTGCCGCCGGAGCTTATTCCCTTTCACCGCCTATGCCATAAACCGGATTGGACAGGCATATTGGCATTGAATGTGGATATTAGAAAAGAAGATATGCCGAAGGAACTTATTGGATTGCTTGGCGGCATCAATCCGCTGAAACCGTTCAAGGCTCATCACATCGGCCTGAATGGCGGCAGGGTCGAATGGAAAGATGACGGATTAAGCATGGACAAGCTAAGTTCTTGGTTTGGGTATATCCACTATCAAGATGATGCCAATGTTTGGGGGAGCCAACCGTTGGGATTTCAGGTAACCGAACTAAAAGCGCGTTTTGAAAACTCCAATATCGAAACCTTCGAGTCAAAAATGCAGCTTCTCATTCGGAAGTTATATGAAACCGAGATGTTTATCGGGGATCCAACCCAAGAACCGGTTGTGACATTAACCGGCTCTATCGAAAGGCACGAAGGAGTCCCTTCCTATGTTTTTCAAACGGACTGTGCAACTATTGCCAAAATGAAAGGTACTCACCCGATTTTAGAAGCTATAAAGATGATCAAGGTCAGCTTTCAAACTACGAATGCCACAGATAAAAAGAATATTAAATCGCGATTCTCGATCTGGGGCTGGAAGTCCTTTATCGAAAAATTAATCGGTCCCATTCACGCCATGGACATATTGGGATATGGGAAGGGCGATAACGGTTTATTGTTCAATAATTTGGGAATCACCATGGAATTTAATGTAAGTGATCCTTTTACTCCACCGACCTTTGACTTTGATCCGTTTCAGATCGAACTCGATCCTGACAAAAGCGCTCAGCGCATTAATAGCCTGGGTGATCATTTCCCGCTACGCCTGCGCAAGTTAATGGTTGCAAAAAACATAGATGAATGGAAGCAAGCTGGGTATATGGAAATAAAACTAGACGGTGTAGGCAGTTCTCATCATCATGAGAACTGGTACGGGCTTGAATATGCCATCGATTTGGGAACCTTGGGAAAGTTGGTACCGGAAGGGGCATTAGTCGGCAGCTTCCTTATTGGATGGAATGCACATGAAGAAGTCTATTGCGGGATAAAGATCCCCGGAGTAGATCCCAGCCGCGGGATGATAGCATTGCAGGAAATGCTGAATTTGGTCATGCCGAATGCCTTCAAATTGTCGGTGAGTGAAAATAATACTTACCGTATGGTGACTGAAGCTTCCGTAAATTTGTTCGGAAGAAACTACAGTTTCAATTTTGGATTCTATGAAGATCCTCAAAATAAGAAGCGACTTGGTTGGTACGCAACGACAAATATTTAAGCAGAGAGGAGTGCAAGGCCGTGAAAGAAGAATTTGCAGCGCTTGGGCAGTTTATTACTTCAGATGAGCTGGATGAATCCCACTCTGTCGAAGCTACGGTTGATAAGATGGAGGAAGTATTTGGACCTGCCGGTGACTCTTTCCCGGATAATCTAAAGTATGACCCCAACAACGGATGGATTGCCGGGCTTAAGTTTAACCCCCTTCGTTATGTCCACTTGGCCGCATTGTTCCAGGATCTGCATAATCGCTACGGGCTTTTTATCGGACTCGATGATGATGGAATGGCTGGTCCGTTCAAGGGCCTGCAGGCAGAAGTGCAATATGAGAAAAGAGAAGGGGCCCCAGGCCGTTTTTCCGGAGCAATTCAACTTCCCGACGCGCAACGTTCAACCGATATGGGAGCCGTAAAAATAGTCATTCCGGAGGTTTCCTTCGATTTGTACCGTAACGGGGACTTTAAGATAGATATCGGATTCCCGGCAGGCCTTGATTTTTCGCGGTCTCTTTGCATTGAAGCGCCTCCGTATATCGGCTGGGGAGGAATTTACTTTTCTCGCAAGAGTAATGAAACCTCGGCATATGCCAATGTCCCCGAGGTTAAAGAAGATGTAGGCCGCTTTGAATCCATCATTGAAGCGGGAATAGCCGTAAAGCTCGGTTACGGTAAGTCATTCGGACAAGGGATTCTGGAAGCGGGTTTAAGTATTACTGGAATTGGCATTCTTGAAGGGGCTATCGCCACATTTAGATCAGCTGGTGACATTTCGAAACACGACAAATTTAACTGGTACAAGGGCGTGCTTGGACTGGCGGGGAATATTTTTGGGCGAGTGGATTTGGAGGTCTTAACGGCGGAAATCGATTGTGAGGTAAGCACCACCGCCAATTTAATCATGGAGGCCTACAGAAGCTCAGATATTGTTTTTGATTTCAATGTGGACGCTTCGGGGGAAATTGAAGTCAACTTCGGATTCACTAAAGGAAAGATAACGAAAGAGTTTCATGAACATTTTGAAATGGACTTTACGATGGGCGAAGATCGGCCCGAAGACGCTCCTTGGTATAGTCCTGCTCTATTGTTGGATGCACCGGAATTTCAAGATGAAGATAAATTGGTCTGGAAGCGGGTTTTCCCGAAAAGCGGAAAAGAGAAAATTTCGCTGTACTTCTTGCCGCATCTGTCTATTCGAGACGAAGGGGGGAACAAAGATGCTCAGTGCGCAGCTATGCTATATATGTCTGCTCCGGACTCCGAGGCAACAGATCCTTCTTTTTCGAAGTGGATCGAGGGATTATTTCTATGGGCGGTGAATGCGTATTTATTCGGCAGGGACACGAATTATGACGAATTAATGAGTCAGAACATCAGTGGACAGCAGCTGAAGAATATTCAAGATTTATTAATTAAGGACGGGATTTCGCAATCTCCAATTGATTATGAACAACATATCGTCCCTTTTCTAAATGATTATTTCGAATTTCATGTATGTCCCCCCGAGGCAGATGACTGTACGGAAGACCCTGAGGCAGAGATACAATCGTTCGTATTTTTCCCAATGCTTCCTGATTTTAAGTTGACCCTGGAAAAAACGAAGAATGATGGAACGATTGAAGATGACAAGTGGGATTATGACATAAAAATGCCCCGTTCGAAACAAAACATCCAAAAAATAAAGAACCATATGTACAAAAACATGGCGGATCAACGAACGAATTCCCAGCGGAGATATGACGAATCTCTTCTACAGCCAAGCACGAGTGTATCAGCCCGTTCAAAGACGATGTGTGTGCACTGGATGCAAGACGCGGTAACCCTGGTCATTAAGTCAATCATTAACTTTGCTGTGAGAACCATCGGCGATAAAACGGAGCGTATAGAAGTATTTATCAAAGAATTATTGGAAGCTAAAACGAATGATAATAAGACGACTCTCGTATCCAATCTGGCCGCCATGAAATCCCGGTTTGCGCTGTTTGGACTGCGCGTCACAGAGGGGGGTACCCAAAACTCCATTTACTCCGAAATCGGACAATTATTTGCAATCCAACCGGATGAAATCTCGAAATTAAAGTTTACCCTTGAGAAGGGAAACAAACTAGCGGTAAAAATGAATACATGTACGGAACCTCCTGGAGATGAAGATAAGCTGGAGGTCACTTTCCCGGATTGCGAACTCCAACGTATGCGGGATCTGTTGGATGTGGCAGTTCCATCGCCCGATCAAGAATGGCCCTGTATTCGACCGCTTCGGCCTTATGCCGAAGTCCCGCAATCCTTCCCGGCCAAGCCGGGAGCTAACTGGAGTATTTACTCCAGACAAAGTAAGGGTCTCCATGTATTCTCGGCCGCGCTGGGACGCAGGCTTATAAGTAACGACCCTCCTTTACTAAAGTTGTGCCGCAGAGATCAATTAGAATGTGAAATACAACGCTCGGAATATGATTTGGCAACCTTCGTGGAAGTCAAGCTGGTCAAGACACAGTATGACAACCTTTACGAATTGCGCGGTGCAACCGGCTATGGACAAAAGCTTCTCGAACGACTGGCTCGGAAACTTCCGACAGATCACTTTCCGGCGGATGAAGTACACTTGAAAAGCGTTCATATCCTGCATTGCGACAGCCAGACAAGCGAATGGGTTTCCCATGATGAGCCCGTGATGATTTTCCGGAGCAATCTGACGACGTTCAGTGAGCCAAAAGATAGTGAAGGACTAACTCTAACCAATAGTAATAATGTACTGGATATCTTTGCCTCTTCGCTATATAAAAGCGGAACCGTAAATTCCGGCGGGTTTTATTTAAAATATATATGCAGCGAGTGGTCCAATTACGGGAACGGCGATGTCTTCGAGGCTCAGCTCCTATTGAGCTACAGCTCGCTTGCGACGCTCGCCCCTTACATGAATGCAGTAGTTACATCCGAACCTGTAACGGACAAGCCGGCCAGTTATTTTTTCCTGGATGAGTTGTTATACCAAAAGGTGCCTATACTCCAGCCCGGTCATGTAGGTTTGGAAGTATATCGTCCGCATCCTGCTCCAACTCCGCAGGGTTCGTTCGATCCGGCCACCTATCTCCGCCGGATGTTTCATTTGATCGGTACGAAAGTAGAAGGAAACGGAGTATTTGACGATCAGGATGCTGCAGATGTACCCATTGCGCCTGTGTCCGTCGTTAATGTACTCCCATGTCCCGCGAATACAAATTCCGCCGAACCGGAGGAATGGCGGAAGTACCGTTCCGTGCTGCGCATTGAGAATATACCGCCTGTATCTGGCCCAGTAGTTGATTGTCAGGAACCCGAATATGATCCGTATTCCCATATCGGGGAGAACTTGCGCCTTAAGCTTACTCCCCGGGACGGATTCGGGAATGTGCTTGATAGCTGGAGTACGCATTATGAAATGCCCATTCTGTACCGGGATTTTGTCGTTCCGGTTCATCAATGGCCGGGAACAACGATGGCATACCGTATGGAGAAAGGCATGTCGTTAAGCATCAGCCTCCATTTCGATCCGCGGGAGCTGACGGACCCGGAAGTGGCCCAAGATATTTATGCTACGGCATATCATCATATATCGCGCACTGATGTGCAGGCATATATAAGTTCCTCGATCGGTAATCATCAAGTCACGGTAACGACGGATTTGAAACAATATGCTCTGGAATGTTGGTGCAGCCTGAAGTCAATAACGGCCCCAAGCCCAATTACAACAGTATTATCTGCAACAATTGACGTGAATTGGGACATTAAAGAGCCCGTTTTTGAATTCACCGTGGATCTGTCGATCAAACGAACCGAAGCGAAGCTAATCGATCCGGAGCTCATGAGCATTCCTGAAGCGAAAAACGGATACAGCCGAATTGCTCACGAATCCGTAACCCAATTGACCGCCCAGCCCGGTCAACCTGGAGCTTATGTTCAAGACAAGCAAACTTTGAAGCAACTGGCCGATGTGATAGAGGAGAACCAAAAATACAAATTAGCCCGGGGAGCATGGATTGAGGGGGAGGATGCCAATCGTTTGTGGATAGTCGGCATCGGTGAGCACGGCAACATCAAAATTGAGCTGCAAACCGATACGTTCCTTTACGCGGCGGCCCCTTTAGAAACCGTGAAACATAAACGAAGCTTTCTTGTACAAAACTATGATTCATTCGCGGAGCCGGGAGAATCCGTTAGTGATCCTACCCTTTTTGCCGAGCAAGAGGCAGATTTGGACCAATGGACATTGGAAACGTTTGAGTTTATCGATGAAATGCTTCGACCGCCATTTCTTCAGGTTATCGGGGAGATCGATCAGGGTCTCACTTTAGAATCAATTCTAAAATGCAAGGAAAAAATCGCAAATTCGTTCACAAGTAATGTCAACCACCTAGGGAAGTTATTAAAAGAGTCAAATTCCAGTCAAGATGACTTAGCTGCCGCCCGGAAACGTTATTTGGACGCCATGCTCGTTCAACTATCCGCTTCTTACGATCAAGACACGATTATACAGCAGCCGGTACGTGTCGAATTAGAGAGCGGAGATCCCGAACTGATGGAATCCATTGGATTTTACGGCTTGATTGCGGCGAATGTTACCGGGATAAAGGAGAATCCAGAGCAACCAAGTAACACAAAGGTACAGGCTTCTTTTTCTAAAGCCAAGCTGCCCCTGTCGGCAGGGATGAACCTGTTGTCGTACTTGTTCAATGTCAAAGATGCCGGAGGATATTCCAAGTATATGGCGGAAGGAATTACTTACAAGGTGAGTCATATCGAACATGTCGCAACGGATGAGAAGAGGTTCAAGTCCTCTGCCTGGATTAAGTTAGTCAATCCTTATGAACTCAAATTGGGGGATCGAATGATAATTGTTATGCTTAAAGGACATCCCGTCCCTCCTGAATTAACGCGGCACGAATGGTCCGCTCCGGAGGACTCGAGTAATTTGGAAGAAGTCAGAAAATGGGACTATACCTTTGGCTACAAATTAGGACACGACGCACCTGCCCAGGACGAAATGAAATACGAAATCGAATGGAATGAAGACGGCTCGCCGGTTCACTTTACTGCGGATGACAATCTTGCGCAAGCGATGGCCCAGCTTCGGCATATAATGAAAGATATCCGAACCCATATGCTTCTTGACACGGGCAAAGAAAAAGCAGCCGCTTGTTTGCTTAAGGCAGTTCAAGGTATCGCGGACAGCTGGTTGTCACGGTCAAAGCGACTTCCTAAGACCAAATCGTCCGGTTTGATCACTACATTTCATACATGGTCACGAATTGTTGATCAAGCCGAGGCGGAGGATGGGAAATCAACATTGGAAATAGTACTTGACTCCGTAACCGGGCCTATCCCGGCGTCGGATATCCAGATTCGGCTTGCCGGATATCAGTCCGAAATAACTTCGAAATCTGATGATCGTTCGATATTCCGATTTTTCGTCGAAGAGACGTTAAACGACGCGACAGTCAAGCGGTATTTAACGAATAAGGAAAAGCTTTATCTGGCGGACATAGAACAGACAGTTACGATTACCGAGATCGATATTCTTAGCATTCGGAGCGCTCGCGCTTCTTTGTATAAGACTCGGAACGAGTTGTTGCTTAAAGGCAGTTCCACCTACCAAGAGGCTACGGCAGAAGCGTTTGTGTATCGTACTCCCAAAGTGATGCCTGCTGATCCTGTAGCCCCTGTTATTAAAAGCAATGCCGGCATTGATATTTCGGCGTTAAAGTCAAATACATCGATCCGAACGGTGGAGGCCCACATTCAAACGCTGCTCCAGGAATTGTTCAAACCCGGGTCGAATGAGATTTATCCTTGTACACTTGTTTGCTCGGCCGTTTATCGATACCCGTATTTATGGGTACAAACAACCCGCCCCTTAATGGATGAAGGAGATGAGGCGGAGGTATCTATCCCGATTTGCTTGAAGCACCCGTTCCTTTACACGGATGATGATTTTTCCGTAAAAGCATTTTGCAGCGAGCTTGAGTATTGTATGAATAGGGAGGACGGACCAATCGGGGAACAAGGAAAGTTCGTAATCAATCTCAAGGTTTACCCTCACCAACAAGAGGCTACCAATACGAAGTCCGTTCTGTCCTTGGGTAGGCTTGAGCTCCCATTGAATAAAATTAACTTAAATTAAATGAACATTTTAGATCTGAAAATAAGGTGATTAATGAGATGCTGATGTCCTCTGAAGGGCATCAGCATCTCATTTAATGTATTATTTAAATTGTCGAGGACAAGAACATAGTCCTAGTGCTGGCTAAATATTAGTCTAAGTATAACTAACAAGATCTAATGCAGATTGCCACAATTTTAATGATGGAAGTGTGAAAAAAATTCATGCTTCTCATATTTTAGGGATTGGTTCGGAATTAGATTTCGAAGTTCTATATATTCCGGTCGTTACAAAGGCGGCGTATGCTTTTTGTGCGATTCAAAGGGGAGGGGGCAGCTACAAAGTTCTTTTAAGGGAGGTTTGTCGAGGGACAAGAACATGGTCCCATAGAAAGTCGCTAATTTAGCGACTTTTTTGTTTTATCGGTACAAGTTCTTGTCCCAAGTCGAGGACAAGAACTTGTACCGATTGCCGTAATGGACAAGAACATTGTCCGATTACCGATTAGATAAATATCTAACTGGGTTTTATGCAATTTCATTAAGCTAACGGTCAGGATACACTAACAATAAAATAGTGAGTGAGCCTATACCGACCAAGCTATGGAGCAATTTGTAACACCTTAAAAAGAGCTCAGTTGGCACTTGTTGCTTTTTAAGGTAACGGGCAGATTAGCGTAACTAAACTTCTCATTACTCGTTTATAAAGATATAGGACATCCGTATGCAAGGAGGTATATGATGAGAAAATTTGTATTGTTGTTTATTTTTGCTTTCGCATTGGCTGCTTGTGGTAATTCTGATGAAGATCTACCTGTTACCCAAGATAATCAGAAAATTCAGGATCTTCATGCTGAAAACGAGCAACTTAAAGCTGAATTAGAAGCGGCTCAGAATACGTCGAGTGAAATGGACATGGGAGCTATTACAGGTCCTTTGAATGCAGCATTCAGAGTAATTGGCGCTATGAATAATAAAGATTACAAAGTCTTAGCAACATTATCTGTCCCTGAAGTGAAGTGGGATGATCAGGCCGAAACGTATACTTTACAAGATGATGATTCCAAGCAGAATGTTTCTCTCATATCACCAATTGAGTTTAGGAACTTAGAGTATCGCGGTTTTGAACCAGTGAGTGAGAATGAGGTACAAGTATTTTTGGCAAAGGTAGATGATGGAAATGTTGCCATCTATATGGATTTTGTGAAAACTGGGGATCAATGGCTATATAAAGGTCATTTAACTAATTAAACAAGAGAAAACTATGAAAGACTGATTAATTTAATACATCTAAACTAACATATCAAAATTCAGGGAAATCATTCAACTAACGGGAAGCTAAGCTTAATGAACACTGCGGCAGACGGCCACAAGATCGGCTGCCTTCGACGTTGCACTATCGGGCAGAATAGTTTGTTGATGACATCGCAGCTGGTACGTGATATAGAATGAAGATCTCACTCATTTTCCACAGATTCAAATTTTCATACTGTTAAGGAATCTAAAAAGAGGTACACAGCTAATCCGTCAGCCCGCGATTTAATCGCTGAATTAAATGAGAATGAGTTGAAGATTTCTATATTAACCCAGATGCCAGTAAGAAAATAGTGAGTCCATGAGTCAAAGTAGATGGAAGTATACCATATTTCATCCGAATATAGGCACAAACCATTCCCTCATACAGTGTAAAAACAAGTAAAGTTGCACCTAAATCTGTAACAGTCGAGGCTAAAAAAATATGTCCAGAAGCAAAAAGAACTGCCGAGATTATAGTTGCCTTCCAAGGTCCGGCAATTCGTTCGAAATACCCCTGTATATATCCTCGAAATAGTACCTCCTCCAGTAAGTTACCGGATAATGCCATAAAAAGTAATGGAAATAAAATACTCGTTGAAACAGTCCCCCCCCGATTTTCAATAGTGATGAAGGAATAAATTAGAACAAACGGAATGGCTATGATTAACGTTCCCAAAAGTCCGGCAAATATAGAGACAAATCTCTGTTTGCCATACCAAAATAGAAGACTTAATAAATTCTTATTAGATATAACAATAAGAAGAGTAAGTAGGAGAGAGACAAGCCCGAGAGTGAATAATATCCATCCGTCATTCATAAAACGCAGCCATACCGTATTCTCAGTTACACCGAATCTCCAAAATCCAAGTGGTGTCATCGCATCCCGTATTAGAATGAACCCAAATACAAGTATAAATAACCTTGATTCCAATGAATTCTTCGGCAACAAAATATAAGCGCCCATTAATAACAGGATACCCGGCATAATTCGAAGCGAATATTCCATGAATTGTTCTAACATTTTGGGCAACTTCCTTTCAGAATGATTTATCAAACATTTTTTTTACAATAGAACATGAGATATAAACCATCGTTAGTGGAATCACTGTCCCCCTTTGCTTAGATAGATTTCAATTGCGTTCCTTTCTGGATCAATTTCGATAATACACTGTAAAAAACTGGTGGGTCTAGAGAAACAGTTTTGCTATGATCTCTAAAGGTAGAGCTTAAGAAAAGATTGTGTAGGCTTTGAAAATATATTGCTTCAACGAAATGTTTTGCAGTAATGCATAATTTCAGACGGAGGGAGAGAATGTATGAATATTACTAAGTGTATTGAAGATATTTTAGTAGATAGGTTCGCCCAGCTTGGGTTTAACTATGAGAAATCAGATACTGGTTGGACTTTTATAAGGGAGTCTGGCGGAGTAAAGGAGTTCATCGAAATTGAAAAAAGCAATTGGTATGAAAATGCTATAAGTTGTGAGTATCGGAAGGGTACTTCTACTAGAAATACTATTGCCTTTTTGAGAGATCGTATAGAACAGGTGCATGTTTTTTCAGGTGAATCTACTTTAAAAGAAGAATTGAAATTGATAGTAGATATAACAGAAAAGTATGCTTTAAAATGGTTTGAACAAATAAAAGTTAAGAAAAAAAACCCGCCGGATAACTTTCTTAAAGAGGAGTGGGCTCCATTACTTCAGTCATTTATCAGAAAAAATAGTATTGAATTTGATAATATTGAATCAATTTCTTTCTTAGACAAGATGCTAAAACAAGAAGCTTCAAAAGTGGAGATATACTCAATAAGCTATTGTTTCGGGGAGATTATAAAACAAAATTTTGGTGCGGAATGGGATTATAGTCCAGAAGATGGACCTTTTATTAAAAACATTGCAGGCTCAAAGAAGATAGCTCTCAAACCATTTGTTCTAGTTACTAAAATAGTAATGAATCCCGATGTCCTTAGTTTAGAGTATTTCTTTACAAATATTAAAAGCGCGGTTGATGGTAGCAAGAATTAATCCATGTTGTCGGGGGACAAGAACTTGTACCGATTGCCGAAAAGGACAAGAACATGAGCCGATTACCGATTAGATAAGCATCTAACTATGTTTCCATGCAATTTCATTAAGCTAACGGGCAGGATAGTTTAAGATCCAATCAATGTTCAATTAAATCCTATTAAATAACATAATAATGTTATAATTATATTCCTTCATCAATATAGTGGTATTGGATATAATTATTTTTTTTTACCTAGGGGGTAGGTAAATAATGAGCAAAGATTATGAACACCTGAAAGAATAAGAGAAAGACGAAGACAAAAAGAATTGGAAGATAATCCATTTGGTCATATAAATAACGAAAATGGTAGGGCTCAGTATAGTTTAGTCGATTTAGTAGTAGTTTAGGTTGGAAAGGCACTTTAGTATTAATCATTGTTATTATTGTTGGTCTTATAGTTGCCCAATATTTTTAAGCAAGAGAATTTTTATTAATGGTTTTAGTTTTTGAGAAAGCCTGTCTAATTCTTTTGTGAGTGACACAATATGAGATGATGTGTATAATATCAAAGAAATCTAGTTGTCGGGTGACAAAAACATAGTAACATTAGAAGCCGCTAATTAAGCGGCTTTTTATATTCATGTTATCAAGTTCTTGTCAAATCACAATGATAAGAACTTGATAACATTCCCGACAGATGACAAGAACATTGTTACATTCCCGATATGATGTCATCGACGGCGGCTAATAAAGATGATTAGACGCCTTTTTATTAAACTAACGGGCAGGATAGTTCCAATATGTGGAAGTATAGAACAACTAACTCAGTAGGAATATAATGTCATATGACGATTCTTTACTGATCGTTCTCAATATGTTATATTACTTGAGGGAGGGAGATGGGAATGGCGAGAAGTAAGGAGTTCGAAGAGAACGAGGTCTTGGATAAGGCGATGAGGCTCTTTTGGGAGCAGGGGTACGAGAAAACGTCCATGACCGAGTTGGTTGAGCATATGGGCATTCATCGAAGAAGCTTGTATGATACTTTTGGCGATAAGCACAATCTGTTCCTAAAAGCGATGGATCGGTTTGACGACAAAATCAGCGCCGCGCTTGCTGGAGGGGTTAAACGTTCCAAGACTGCATCGGAGGCATTACAGTTTATTTTTAGTTTTATGATCGAAGGGGATGAGGACTCGCCAGCCGGGTGCTTAATGGTGAATTCGGCCGTAGAATTGGCGGCGCGCGACGCCGAGGTGGACAACAAGTCCACGAAATCATTCACGACAGCAGAGCAAGTGCTCAAGGAGATTATTCTTTGGGGACAGCGTGAAGGTGAATTCACCTCCACATACAATGCCGAGGAATTGGCGGAATACCTGCATAATGTATGGATAGGGTTAAGGGTAATGGCAAGAACCTCGGCTTCCAAAGAAAAGCTTCACCGCATTACTCATATTTCGATGAAACTTTTGGAAGAATGAGTGTAGTCAGTTCAGATGCAAAAAGTCTCCCTTATGCTAATCCATGCTCTTTCAGATCTATTTATTTTATACCTATTTTAGAATGATCATTCTCAAAAGGAATCGCAAAAAGAAGTTCTAAAGCTTTGCTTTAACTACAACACACAAAAACAACAGGATAAGGTACGCAGTTTTTTTTGCAATATTGAGAACGATCGTTCCCAATAAGGGGCGGGGATATCGAGCAATAACTCGCTTACCGTATACTGCAGATCAAAACGCAGACCGAATAGCTTCAAAAACTATTTCATAATTAAAATACAATAAAAGGAGCACATGAAAATGAATATTTCTGAACAAGTTGCATTTGTCACTGGCGCGAATCGAGGTTTTGGTCGCCATCTCGCTCTTGAACTTCTATCCAGAGGAGCTAAGGTGTATGCCGGAGCCAGAAATCCGCAGTCCATTAACATTCCCGGTGCAATTCCTGTAAAGCTTGATATTACGAACCCTCAAGAGGTAGCTGCAGCTGCTATGGCCGCTCAAGATGTTACGCTTCTGATCAACAATGCAGGATCGGCTACAGGAGCTACTTTGCTTGACGGTGAACTCGATCAAATTCAGTTGGAATTTAATACGCACTTCTTCGGCACATTATCCATGATTCGCAATTTCGCACCAATTCTTATTAAGAATGGTGGAGGATCCATACTGAATATCCTTTCCGCATTATCATGGTTCAGTATTGGCGGGAGTGAAGGCGCTTATTCAGCTGCAAAGGCGGCTGCGTGGGCAATGACGAACGAGTTGCGCTTAAATCTGTATCCTCAAAATGTGAGAGTAGCTGGCTTGCATGTGGGCTTCATGGATACAGACATGACATCAGGGGTTGAAGCTCCGAAGTCCAACCCTGCTGATATTGCAAAAATTGCAATTGATGGAATAGAGTCCGATAGCTTTGAAATTCTTGCTGATGAACCGAGCCGTCAACTCCAGCGTGCTCTCGCTGGCGGTGTAGCTGCTATTTACCCACAGCTTAAATGATGAGCAAAACTGTACTAATTACTGGAGCGTCGGGCGGAATTGGAAAAGAGCTGGCGGATCGTTTCGCCAAAGACGGATACGACTTGGTGCTGGTCGCTCGCAGCGAGGACAAGCTCGTGGATCTCGCGAGGGAATATCGGGAAAAGTACCGTGTCCAAACGACATACATCGCCAAAGATGTTGCGTTGCCTGGCGTGGCGGAGGAAATCTACAGGGAGCTTAAAGAAAATGGGATCACCGTCGACTTTCTTGTTAATAATGCGGGCTTCGGCTTGTACGGGGAATTCTTGGAGACACAGCTGGAACAAGAAACGAATATGATCGACATTAATATCAAGGCTTTGACTGTAATGACGTAGGTGTTCTTACCGGATATGGTCAAAAGGCACCAAGGGGGCGTGCTGAACGTAGCTTCGTTGGTGGCTTTTTTCCCGGGGCCATTGATGGCAGTTTACTACGCGACAAAAGCGTACGTGCTATCGTTCACTGAGGCTTTGGAGAATGAGCTGCGCGGCACAGGCGTGACTGTGTCCGCACTCTGTCCGGGAGCGACAGCGACTGGCTTCGTCGATCGTGCTGGGCTAGCCACCTCAAAGCTGTTTAGAAGCGGCGTCATGGAGGTTGGGCAGGTGGCTGACATAGGCTATCGCGAATTCTTGCGGGGCAAGACTTTAATCATAACAGGGAGGCGCAACAAGTTCATGGCGTTCTTGCCGCGGTTGCTTCCTCGCAAGCTCATGACAAATGCGGTCAGATCCGCACAGGCTAAAGTGGAGCGATAATCGAAAAAGGCAGTGGAGTTAGTAAAACAAACACAATTTGTAGAGGGGTTTTTAAAATGGAAAAACTGTGGAGCAAAACGAAAATTGGCAACCTGGAATTACCCCATCGATTAGCGATGGCACCAATGACACGAAGTAGAGCGCACGAGGATGGTACGCCGGGAGAGTTAACTTCACATTATTATGCACAAAGAGCATCGATGGGTTTAATTATTAGTGAAGGCACACAACCTTCTGATGATGGACAAGGTTACTTAAGGTCACCGGGCATCTATACGGAAAAACATATTGAAGGTTGGAAAAAGGTTACGGACTCGGTACATGATGCAGGTGGATTTATTTTTATCCAATTAATGCATGTCGGTCGTGTTTCGCACCCAGACAATACACCACATCATCGTCAACCCGTTGCACCATCTGCGATCAAACCCGGTGTAGAAATGTTTACGGCAAAAGGGATGCAGGAAATACCCGTTCCAAGAGAATTAAGTGAAAAGGATATCCAGACGACAATTGCAGACTTCCGGAAAGCAGCAGTGGCAGCAATTAAAGCAGGTGCTGACGGCGTTGAAATTCACGGAGCCAATGGTTATCTGATTAATCAATTTTTTGGGGAGAATTCTAATACACGATCGGATAAATACGGTGGATCGATAGAGAACCGTGCTCGCTTTGCAATTGAAGTAACGAAAGCAATCGTTGAAGAAATTGGAGCAGAACGAACAGGTTTCCGTATTTCGCCGGGAACACCTCTTAACGGAATTGATGAGGGCGAACACGGCCCTGAAGTTTATCTTCACCTTGTAAAAGAATTAGCTCAATATAATTTAGCTTACCTCCATGTTATGCATTTAGGGAACGAAACACTGCTTCGTGAAATTCGCAACAACTGGCCAAATCCTTTATTAGTCAATAGAGCTGGACGGGCTCTAGATGATCTTAGTGTAGATATTGATAATGGCCTTGCTGATATGGTGCCAGTCGGGGTGTGGTCATTAGCTAATCCAGACTTAGTTGAACGTCTTAAAGAAGGCTTTCCTTTGAATGAAGCAGATCGTAAAACATTGTACTCTGGCAACGGAAGCGAGGGTTACACAGATTATCCTACGATGAAAGAACTTCAATCTCAACAACAGTAAAGAACAACATGGATATTGCTATATGATGGCGTACAAGTTAAAGTACGCCATCAATTTTCCCAATATACGAATGTGGCATTAAGATAAATGAGAAAAGGAGAAGATGAAGAATTGAAAGCTGCACAAATGAAAAAATATTCAAAACAAATCCAATTAGAAATAAACAATATAAAAATACCGGAAATCAATAACCATGAGGTTCTTATCAAAGTAAAAGCTGCAGGTGTAAATCCCTTAGACATTCTTATATTAAATGGGAGTATTCGCATGATTGCCGATTATGACTTCCCTTTAACTTTAGGAAACGAACTATCCGGCGTTATTGAGGCTGTTGGAAAAGATGTTGTGAAATTCAAGGTTGGAGATCCCGTTTATACGAGGCTGCCAATAAATAAAATAGGAGCTTTTGCTGAGTATGCGGCAGTCCATGAGGACGCGATTTCCGTTATGCCTAAAAATCTTTCTTTTATTGAGGCCGCCGCGGTACCCCTCACGGCTTTGACTGCATATCAAGCCTTGCATGATGTACTTCATGTTCAACCCGATAAAAAACTATTTATACCTGGAGGAACCGGCGGCTTTGGTACGATGGCTATCCCGATAGCCAAATCGATGGGGTTATATGTGATTACGAGCGGCAGTGAAAGAGGGAGATCACGTACTCTGTCCATCGGCGCTGATCAATTCATTAACTATAAAGAGGAAAATTATTTTGATTTGCTATCTAATATCGATTATGTTATCGATACTTTAGGGATAAAAGAAATTAAAACGGAACTTGCTATTCTCAAACCACATGGGAAATTGGTTTCATTGAAGGCTTTACCCAATTACCGCTTTGCTGTTGAAAATAACTTTCCAATATGGAAAAAGCTATTGTTTGGTTTAGTAGGTGCTCGTTTAGATCGATTAGCAGCTAAACAGAATAAAGAATATCGCTTCTTATTCGTGTCCGCCAATGGCAGGCAATTACAAGAACTGACGAAATTAGTTGAGGATGAAGATATTAAGCCGGCTATAGATTCAGTTTATAATTTTGATGACATTAACAAGGCTTTAATTAAAGTTTCTACTGGTCACTCCGAAGGAAAAGTGATTGTAACCTTTTAAGGAGCGGACATATAAATTTTGGAAATAGCTCGAAGGGGGTCTTTGCATAATTCCGCATTCACGCTTCGTAGCATTTGGCTGATTACGCTAACGGATAACGCTAGTTCAATACGCCCCTGATTATTAAAACCTCTCCGTAGAAGCAAACTAGATTTAATAGCTTCTAAAGGGAGGTTTTGTTATGAAATTAAGTGAGCTGTGGAGGGAATCGATTATTGGATAATCTGATAAGCTTCAACTTCTTCAGCAAGGGCATCGATCTGGCTTCGTAGGTGAGAAAGATGCTCTTGGTACTGAAGAAGTAAATCAATGAACAGAGATAAAGTGCCCGTCAATCCTGTCGGGGGACCAGAACATGGTCCCATAGAAAGTCGCTAATTTAGCGGCTTTTTTGTTATGGCTTTAGCCAGTTGAGTGCGTGAAACGCGCGAAACAAAAAACCACCCGCTATGCGGGTGGAGGGATTGAGGGTTTGACCATTGAGACCATTCCAATAAAATTGAGATGTTCAGGCTCAAAGAAAGGAATGGTCTCAAATGGCAACCAAGAGCTACAGCCTAGCTCACACAAAGTGGATGTGCAAATACCACATTGTATTTACCCCGAA
>NZ_JFOM01000032.1:0-22766 GCF_001860525.1 Paenibacillus sp. LC231
TGGTATTATCCCCTGATGGTAGACAGTGAAAAAAGAGGACATGTTACAATGAACTCAAATACTGGATACCGGAGGGGATTTTTGTTATGCCAGCGAAGAAAGGTCAAACTTTTAATCGATATAGTGAAGAAACGAAGAAAGAGGCCGTTCGTTTGCGAGTGGAAGAAGGTTGGGCGTACAGCCGGATTATGGAGAAGTTTGGAATTAAAAGTGAGAGCCAGATTATCACATGGGTTCGTAAAAGCCAAAATGGAGAGAGTTTCGAGGATTACCGTGGACGTTGGACGAAGAAGCATTTTAGTAGTGCAGAAGAAGAAAATGCTTATCTGAAAGCACAGGTAGAATATCTAAAAAAGCTCAATCCAAATTTGCACGGAGAGGAAAGTTGGATTTCGAAGCCCGGTGCCAGTCCGTTCGAGAAATAAGCAAGTGGGCACCTGTGGTTTGGCTGTGTAAAATTGCTGAAATTTCGCGTGCAGGTTACTACAAATGGAAGAAAAATGCTGCCCTCAGAGAGAAACGAGCAGACCGGGATGCGGATCTGAAAGCACATATTATAAGCATTCATCGGCTTTGTCCTTATTTCGGCTACAAACGTATGCGAACCGCGTTAGGCAAAGAAGGCCTTGTAGTGAATCACAAAAAGGTACGCCGCTTAATGAGGGAACTTCAGATTCGTTCCGTGATTCGCAAGAAACGTCCATTTGCTGGCCGGAAACCGTCCGTTCTGTTCCGTAATGTCCTAAATCGAGAATTCTCAGCGACAGCTCCTGTGCAGAAGCTCGTGACGGATATTACGTATGTCCGGATTGGGCATGATTTTGCTTATCTCTCCGTGGTGATGGAAGATCTGTACAACAATGAAATTGTAGCGTGGGAACTCTCTGAGCGAAATGACTTAAAACTCGTTACAGACACAGTGAAGAAACTGAAATGTGGACCTTCCTTGCTCCACTCGGACCAGGGGTTTCAGTATACAACACAAACCTATGCCAAGTTACTTGAAGAGAAGAAGCTTACAGGAAGCCATTCCCGGCGTGGAAACTGCTATGACAATGCTTGTATTGAGTCGTTCTTCTCCCACTTAAAGACAGAGAAACTGTATTTGGAGAGACCTCAAAATCTGGAGCAAGCCAGGAGCCAAATTACGAAGTATATTTCGTTTTACAACATGGAACGTTTCCAAAACAAACTGGGCGACCTCTCCCCGATTGAGTTTCGGGAAAAAGTCGCCGCTTAATAAAATCTCTTTTTTTAATGTCTACTTGACGGGGCTATGACCATGGGTTCGCTTTTTTTTCTGTTTCTTTGGTCAACTTCCCATACTTGGCATTATGTTAACTAGAGATGTATAAAGGATATTTTTGTTTTAATGTAAAAAATAGGATGTTGGACCTCGTTGTTTATCACCTGAATAGTTCCTGTGTATCAAATTCAAAATTTTCCCAAGAAATAATTGGAATTTCAATGGATTTTGGGATAATGTAAAACTATAAAATAGATGGAGGAGTGATGGTAATGTTCAAAAAGGGAATCTTCGCATTTTTGTCACTAATTCTATTAGTTAGTTCTTTTGGAAATGCAGTATTAGCTAGTAATTCAACTGGTATTAACAGTGAAAAAGAGAAATTTGATATAAGTGGAGAAGAAATCGATTGGGATCAAGTTGAATGGTACGAGACACCAATAGAAAATGAACGCAAAGACTTTAATGATAGTGAAGAGTTAAATTTAGATAAATTTGAGTTTATTAGTATTGAAGAAGCAGAGGCTATACAAAAAGAGTATGGTATTGAAGTAATAAATGAAGATCAACTAAGTGATTTTCAACCTTTATGGTGGCATATTATAGGAAGGGTTGTCTGGGTTGGTGGTAGTTATGTTGTAAAAGTTGGAACTAGGATTTTTACAAAACAAGCACCTGAAAAAGCAACAGCTGCTTTAAGGTCTTTCACTCCTACAAATATATCTATTGGTAGTGGCCGAACTGTAGCATTACAAAATAGCAGTATGAATCATGTTCTTACGAATCACCACCCATTATATTGGACAGGAGCCACTGGAAAAACAACCTTCCACTATAACCTTGCTATAAATGATGTCCGAGCAAGAATTATTTCAATTGTTAATGCGAATAGAAGTACAATTATTAGCGGTAACGGTTATGCTACAATAAATGTTAGTATAGATGGACAAATGTACAGGTTGGTTGTAAGTAATTATAGAATAAATACATTTTACCCTTATTGATTAAGTAACAACATACCTTTAGTTATTGGAGTAGTTTATGCTAAATATAACCACATACATTGAAAAGAAGACTATAGATTCTTTTTACTTTAGTCAAGATAATATTGAAGACTATTTTATTTCATTGAAAGATAGTTTATCAATCCAGGTGGCTAACAGACAATTAAACAAGCATAAAGGGCATAAGTTAGATGGTGTAGTAAATATTAAAACGTCTGATACTACAATCACCAACTTTATGGATTGGGATGATATTGACTTGATGTGGATCGGTGTTTTAGAAATGACTTTGGAATATAAAAAAACAGGTTTTGGAGAGCACATTATGGCCATGAATAGCCATGAGTGGAGTGTCAAAAGAATCATTACAAAACCAGAGAACAAGATATTATTTAGAGTAAAAAGAAATCCGTTGATTTTTGAAGGTACAAACCTTTACGAAGCTTACAAAGAGACGAAAAACATTGTTGTTGAAGAAGAATTTTTATCTGAAATTCTTAAGGCGGCTAATGAGTTTATTTCTTTTAGAGAAAAACTATTTAAAATTGATAGTCTAGGCAGATTAAAAGCAGTAATGTCTGAAATACAATCTTATTAGGCCAACTAGTAGTTTTAATTTAACAAGTGGCATAAAAGGATCTCCCGATTGGAGATCCTTTTGACTTTGTGCTTTAACAACCAAGTCTCCTACTCTTTGGCCACGTCTACCTCATTCACGATACCCACGATTTCTGACACAGATTCCTGACAATTTAATTTTGATGGAATAAAAAGGCCCCTATTCTGTCCGTTAGCTTAATGAAATAGCTCTCGAAATTTAATTAGTTATGTGTTAAATCGGTAATAGGTACAAGTTCTTGTCCTCGGCTTAGGACAAGAACTTGTACCCTTAAAGGAAAAAATCCGCTTAAAATAGAGACTTCCAATGGGACCCTGTTCTTGTCCCCCGACAGTTAGCTTAAAAAGGCAGCTGCTCACTGACCAGCTGCCTTCTATTCTTAATTCAACTATCGTTTTCCGTTAGCTTAACGGGCTATCTATCACTCCCACCACTTTCCCCACACATTATCCGTTGTTCAAATTCAATTATTTTATCTTCACAGCGTTTTGTAGCAGGATGATGACTAGTTTTTATTCTGTCTTGCTTTAGCCACTCTCGGTAATTGTTTCTCAAAAATGGATAATACATTTGAAATCAAATGTTCGCTCGGACTTTTGTTGTCTTTTAAAAGTGCATATATAAGGTTCAAGAAAGTCTTTGCATCTTTCTCTGTTAAACTTTTGATTGATTCCATGGTGCTATCATTTGGAAAATTTTCTTCCTTCGTCTCCATATTTTATTCCTCCATCTTTAAATATCATTTATTCTCCCGTTACAAATATTAATGCGTTGTTTCCAAGCTACCTCCCTTGAATAAAACGTTTCCAGTGGTTGGCATGACCACCCGTCCAACGGGTGGTTTGCTCTTGGGGTATAACCCCCTGTTGCCAAACTGCGCCTAAAGACGCTAGCCTGACAATAAAATTGTTCAGGCTCAGTGTAATTTGTCACTTTCACTTACCAGTTAAACTGGTTTACTTTTTCTTGCTGCTGTTTCTGCTGAATGGATCTTCATACTCTTTCACACTCAGTTTATCAACTGCTTGGTCATGTGCGTTCACGAATATATTTTGCGACGGTTGCTTCATTTAAGCCTACTGTGCTGACGTAGTATCCCTCCGCCCAAAATTTTCGATTGCCTTATTTATACTTCAAACTGGCATTCTTCTCGAATATCATCAGTGAGCTTTTTCCCTTCAGATATCCCATAAATGATGATACTGAGATTTTTGGTGGAATCGCTACTAACATGTGTACATGATCGGGCATCATGTGACCTTCTAAGATCTCCACACCCTTGTATTTACATAAACGTTTAAAGATTTCGATCAAGTCTTTCCTCACTTGATTATAGATCTCTTTCCGTCTATACTTCGGGGTGAACACAATGTGGTATTTACACATCCACTTCGTGTGAGCTAGACTATAGTTCTTGTTTGCCATATAAGACCATTCCTTTCATTGAGCCTGAACATCTCAATTTTATCGGGATGGTCTTATTGGTCAAACCCTCGATCCCTCCACCCGCATAGCGGGTGGTTTTATGTTTCGCGCGTTTCACGCACTCAACTGGCTAAAGCCTAAATAAAAGTTCCCTTAAGTAAGGGAACTTCAAAGGTACTGCATAACAATGCATATTTATTCATTTATCAGTAATTAAGAAAATTTTGTCCCAATAATTTTGAAAGTTTTCTCAATATTTATGACGCCACACAGGTACCTGACAGGAACATAACCACGTTCCAGATTACTTTATGACTTTCGCCAGCTCGGTGAAAATAACCCCGAGCGCATACGCCCCCGCATCCGGGTATCCGATGCTGCGTTCGCCGACGGTGCCTGCTCTTCCCATTCGGGCAACGATGTCTGCCGTCTTCTGAGCGCCGAGAACCGCCGCTTCGGACGCCTTCATCGCTGCCGGCTTCATCTCCACGCCTTGCTCCGCACTCTGCGTCCAGGCATCCGCGAACGGCACGAGCGCATCGATCAATGTCTTGTCGCCAACAACGGCTCCTCTTCCGAACGATCGTTCGCCCGTATCCTGAATTCCCTTGACAACGGCCTGCATCATATCGGCAACCTCTTGAACGGACAATTCCTGCTTCTGACCGGCAGATTTACTCGCCGCCCTGAATGCGGATCCCCAGATCGGTCCGGAGGCCCCGCCGCAATGCTCCATGATGATCATCGAGCAGGCGTCGAGGAAATCGCCGATATCGCGAAGATGGTGGGTCAGAATATCGTCCCATTCCGCTTTTAGCTGCTTGAAGCCCTTGGCAACGCTCATGCCAAAATCGCCGTCTCCGGCATGGGCGTCGAGCTCGCAGAACGGTACTTCGTTCTCGATAATGACCTCACTCATTTGATCGATCAGATATACGATATTTTGCAAGGACAGCCGGTTGTTCTTTACCATCGCTGCCGTAGGATCCGTATTGTTTTTATACGATACCGCGTTCTCTGACTTCTGTTCGTGAACAACCTCGGTATAGCTAACAGGCTCAAAAGGTCCCTTGACCGACAGTGCCGGCGTATCGCATGAAGCAGACAGCCACTTCTTGAGCGTTTCGTCCAGCTTCATGATTGTCACCGATGCGCCTGCCATATCGATGCTGGTCATATAGTTGCCGACGAATACTTTGAATACCCGTTTGCTCCGGGACGCCAATTCGCGCATGACGGAATTGTTCAGCAGATACAGCTCCTGCAGCGGCGTGCCGCCAAACCCGTTGATTAATACGGCCACTTCATGCTCTGGAGCATCATTCATCTGCAAGTTGTCCAGCAATGACGTGATCATCCGCTGCGCCAGCTCATCTGCAGAAACCGATTTCTCCCTGCGGATTCCCGGTTCGCCGTGAATGCCGACGCCATACTCCATCTCGTCATCCTCGATATGAAACGTCGGAGTTCCCTTGGCGGGCACAGTGCAGGAGGTATACGCGAAGCCAATGCTGCGAACATGGTTAATCGCATGCTGCGCCGCTTCTTTCACTTCCGGAAGGGACAGCCCGGCTTCTGCAGCCGCTCCGGCTACCTTATGAACGAGCACCGTTCCGGCAACCCCTCTTCGCCCTACCGTATAGAGACTGTCTTCAACCGCAATGTCATCGTCGACCTTCACATAATCCACTTGGATACCGTCCTCGCTCGCGAGGTGGGCCGCATTTTTGAAGTTCATGATGTCGCCGCTGTAATTTTTGATAATAAGCAGCGTTCCCTTATTGCTCGCGGAGCTGCGGATCGCTTGATACACCTGGATTTGGGATGGGGAAGCAAACACATCGCCGCACACGGCCGCATCCAGCATGCCTTGTCCAACGAATCCGGCATGCGCCGGTTCGTGGCCGCTTCCGCCGCCGCTGATCAGCGTAACTTTATCTTGATCGATCTCCTTTTTGGAAATCACCTTGAATTTAGGGTTGAACGCCAGCTCAGGATGCGCAAGCACAAGCCCATTGCACATTTCCCGAACCAAGGTTTCCGGTTTGTTCATGATTTTCTTCATCTTATATCTCCTTACTCCATTTGTATTGACGGCCCAACTGGTCAGCGGCCATAATCGCGGATGCTACAGCTTCCTCCGAAATCGGGAATGGCATCGAGTGGATGGATTCCTCGGCAATACATGCCTTCTTGGCCACTTCAAGCAGTTCCTCGTAGGTCACATGCTCGACGCCGATATCTTCCAGGCATACAGGAAGACCGATCGACAGACAGAAGTCCAGCACTTCCTTCATTTCGTTCCGGTCGGCATTTTCAAGCACCAATTGAGCAATCGTACTGAAGGCTACCTTCTCGCCGTGATAATAATGATGCGTTCCTTCCAGAGCCGTCAAGCCATTGTGAATCGCGTGAATCGCTGCCAAACCGCCGCTCTCGAAGCCTAGTCCCGATAACAGAATATTCGTCTCGATGATATTCTCAAGCGCAGGCGTCACGATATTTTGATCGCAGGCCAGTTTCGCTCTGTACCCGTTCTCAAGCAGCGTTTCATAGCACAGCTTGGCAAGTCCCAGCGCGGTAATCGTCCCTTTGGCTTCACCGCATACGCCTTCGCGAACGCCGCACGGCAAACCGGCATTGACATTGGAATACGATTGCGCCGTTGCTCTTGCTTCGAAATAGGTAGAGAGCGCATCCCCCATGCCAGCAACTAGGAATCTAGTCGGCGCTTTGGCAATAACCGTCGTATCAATCATGACAACGCTAGGACTTTGTTTGAAATAAGCATAATCATCGAATTCGCCTTCTGGAGTATAGAGGACCGCAGAATGGCTTGTCGGCGCATCGGTTGCCGCAATCGTCGGAACAATGATCAGAGCCTCACCTTCGGCCACGCATTTTGCCGTATCAATCGCTTTGCCTCCGCCAAGGCCAATCGTGCAAGCACATTGATGCTCCTTCGCCAATGCTTGCAATCTGGCAACCTCCTGCCGGGAGCATTCCCCACGGAAGCCGCTTTCAACTAGCGTTATATTAAATTTCTGTTTTGTTGACTCCAACTTGTCTTTCACCCGTGCAACATCATCGGGATGGGCAATCAGCAGGGCGGAATCTCCGAATGTCTTTACAAAATAACCTAAATTCAACAGTTCGTTCTCACCCTGCACATATTTTGTCGGACTGATAAACGCTCTTCTCATGATCATTCCTCCTACGTAAACTATATTAATTATTATAGGTTGTACTTATTCGGGAAGCATGAAACAATGAAGTCGGAATAAAGCGTTTTCTTATCGTATTTTTTTGTCATCCCCATGGAAAATTGTATTATCTTGTTCTGCAGTAGAACCATTCGCTATAATATTCAATAGAGTTTCTATAACTTTTCATAGGAGAATGTTGTCATGTCCAAATCCCGATATGATTTAGAAGAAATCATTGATTTGGAGAAATGGGAGAAACTGCAGGATTCCTTATCGCTCGTGACCAAAATGGCGATCCTTACGGTTGATTACAAGGGCGTTCCCGTCACCAAGCACAGCCACTGTCAGCCTTTCTGCCAAGGCGTGCGCCAGGATTCCCATCTCTCTTCATATTGTCAAAAATGCGACGCGCGAGCCGGCATTGAAGCAGTTCGCCAGAACAAACCATACATCTATTTATGCCATTTCAACATTATCGATATCGCCATCCCGATCATTATCGATAACCAATATCTTGGTGCGATTATGGCCGGACAGCTCAAGCTCCGAGAACCTGATGCACCGATGCTGGAGCAGATCGTATCACGGCCGCCCAATGTGGAGTCGAATCGGAAGTTTAAGGAACTCGAAGGGGATTACGATGCACTGCCCGTCTTATCCTATGATGAGGTAACGAAGTGCGTGGATCTGCTGCTGCAATTAAGCACCTATATCGTGGAGGAAGCGATTCAAAAGCATACCACAGTCGATTTGTACAAAAAAGTACTGACCTCCCACATGGATGCGCCAGCTTCCGTGGAAGCTTTAAAGGAGTCGGATCGTGCGGTCCGCAGCATCCAATCCATGCAGCAGGAGCTGTCGGGTGCGCTGATCGATACCAAATTGAAGAATGGCGCTGGACGGTTCGTCTCGTCGAATGCCGTGCTTCAGCCCGCATTTGATTATATTTTTGCGCATAAGCATGAGAACTTCAGCCTGAAGGAGATGGCCAAGCTTTGCCATATCAGTCCCAGCTATTTCAGCCGCATATTTACGAAGGAAACAGGTGAAAATTTCTCCGTCTTCATTGCCAGGCTTAAGATTGAATGGGCCAAGCAGCTGCTGGAATCCACCGATTCGCCGATCCATCAAGTGAGCGATGATTTAGGGTTTTGCGATACGGGCTATTTCATTAAAACGTTCAAAAAGTTCGAGCACCTCACCCCGGCCGTGTACCGGAACTTGTATGCGGGGCTATCAGCTAAGTGACCGTTCTGCCTACCGATCATTCCAAGTAACCCCCTTCGCTCATGAACGAAGGGGGTTCTTACGATGGCCGCTATTCAACCAGCCCGTTAACGGGAGTTGCTCTGATTCCGGTAGTCATCCACAACAATAGAGTATAATTTCAGATCTTCATGGTTCCCTTTTACGAATATCGTCTGTCTTAATAAACCTTCATAGGACATGCCGGCCTTTTCCATCACTCTGGCTGATCCTAGGTTTGACGGCAGACAGCTTGCCTCGATTCTAACCAGCTTCATTCTTTCAAATCCAAAAGAGATGATGGTCCTGATCACTTCGGTCATGTAACCACGATTCCAATAATCCTTGGACAGGGCATAACCCAATTCGGCTTTAGCATGTCGGACATCCCAAGCCATAAATCCTGAGGTTCCAATGACCTTTCCGGTTTCTTTGTCCACGATTCCCCAAGGGGCCACAGCATGCTGGCTGTATTTATGCAGGACCCTCATTAAATAGAGGCGGGTATCTTCCATCGTTTGATGCGTCGGCCAAGCCGTATATCTCGATACCTCCTCATCCGAGCCGTAATGAAATATATCCTGTTCGTCTTCGCTCCTCAGTTTTCTTAAAATCGTTCTGTCTGTTTCTAACGTAGGGAGATCCGAAAAGACATCTTCGATCTGCATATTATTCACCCTCCACAGCTTTCATCATATCCTTTAACAAAGTTTCGGATATCGTGTCACGATTGGATGCGTTCATACTTAGAATCCTGACTTCCTTCCGATATTTGATGATGTCTATTTCAGGATGGCTCTCCAGAGGAATGGTCCCCAGAACAATCCGGGAACCTGAAATAATCGCTTGTACTATTTTTTGAAAAGACGAAGATAACATCTGCATAAAACCAATTTCGTCGATAACGATGATTTTCTTGGAGGACAAGGCGTCCTCTAATATTTTCACGGCAAAATCCTCGAATGCCTCTACATCCATCCCGTATCTTCCAATACGAGTGCTGCTTGGGTTTTCTACATGTGCAATCTCGATGCTTTCCCCACAAACGGATACGCACTTAAAACCGATTCGACCACTCGAATTCGTGATTTCCTCCGTATAGAATCCACCGCAAAGATCCGGACCGATGGCGTTGATCAGTTGTTTGATCATCGTCGTTTTACCGATCCGAGGCTCCCCTGTCAGTAAAAATGCACGCTTGGCCTTCAAGCGTTCCCCGTCACGACTCGCCAGCATCAACGAAACCTCCGGGCATTTCCCACGTATCCGAACGACATGAGTACGAACCATTAAAACATGTCCATCCTCATTCTTAACAAGTGCTGAAACCGCAACGAAATGTTTAGACTGATCATGCATCGTATAATACCATCCGTTTCATGATTAATGTTTCGCTCAATTGAATGCTCAAGCGTAAATTATGGTGCGAATCAAATGATTCCATAATTATACATTCGCTAACCCAGGGCGATAGTCCTGCGGCTTAAATGGATATCGATTTATATTCCGATTTCCTGCATTTTCAGCATAACTTTCTTGACCCTGCCATCCATATCTGTTCCCACAAGCTTTGGAAGCTTGAGTTCGCCGACCACTTTCCCATCGCGCATAAACATAATGCGCTCCGTCCGCGCCGCAACTTGTGCATCGTGAGTGACAAGCATGACCGCCGTACCGTCTGCATTGATCTCCGAGAATAGGTCCATGATTTCCTGAGCGGATATGGAGTTGAGCGCTCCCGTTGGCTCGTCGCCGAAGATAATTCTCGGGTTGTTCATCAGTGCCCGGCATATTCCCGCACGCTGAAGCTGACCACCCGAAACCTGGGTGATGTTCCGTTTTTCAAGCTCTGCGATGCCTACCCTTTTCATAAGCTCCCTCGCCTTCACCGAAATGGTCGCGGCGTTTTTACGGTTATCCCGCATGGAAGGAAGAATGATATTGTCGAGGATATTCAAATTTTTCAGCATCGTCGGCTGTTGGAACACAAAACCCATTTGGGTTCTGCGTAAATCTGCAAGCTCATTCTCCCCAAGCGTCGATAAATCCTTGCCCTCAAAAACGACTTTTCCGCCATTCACGCCATCCGTCCCGCTCAGTGCAAACATTAGCGTGGATTTGCCCGAGCCTGATGGTCCCATGACAGCTACGAACTCGCCCTCGTGTATACAGGCGGACACCCCGTCCAGAACATTGCGCTGTTCGCCGCCCTCGCCGAAAGATTTGACGATATCCTCACCGATAATCATCTTTTTCATCTGCCTACTCCTTTATATTTTCGGATATTTTGATACGTCCTGCGCCTGAAGTGCCGATCATGGTTGCGATAAGTACCGCGGTTATCATCATAAGGGGGCTATACAGATATGCCGAAAGCGGATTGACCACAAAATGAAACGCTGACGCTCCAAACGAAGAGATAACCGCACCCGCAAGCCTTTCTCCGAGCGTATTCGCCAGAAGCGTTCCAAGAACAATGCCGACCATCAGAACAAATACCGAACGCGAAGCATATTGCACCTTTATGTCCGAGTTCGTAAAACCGAGGGCTTTCATAACGGCAATGGAATATCTGTCCTTCGCAACAAGCATTTTTATAAACATCAGGGTAATCAGTACCGATATCATCAGCGCAACAGTAATTGCAGCGTCAGAGGCCTTCTTGACAGCATTTATCGTTGAGCCGAATGTCTGCGTAATAAATTCATCAATATCTGAAATCTTGGCAAAATCAAACCTGTCCGCGTAGTCTGAAATCTTAGCGCCGATAAGAGATATATCCGAAAGTTCTGCACAGATGATGCTCCACATCATATCCGCCGAATTGTCGGAGAATACCGCCTTTGCGGTTTTGCCGCCATTGGTAATGTCGGAATATATCCCGCTCACCGTCAGTTCCTTCTCCTGTCCCTCTATTACCAGTGTAATGACATCGCCGACTTTCTTGCCCAGCTCATCGGCATTTATAGCCGACAGTGCAATTTCATCCTCTGCAGCGGGTGCTCTGCCAATGGAATAAGCAATCGGGAATATGGAATGGTCGCCGAGTTCGATTTTTATGTTTTCCTCAGAACCGTCTTCTGTTTTGATGTTAAATGCTTTTGTTGTAAGGACGGCAACCTTGGATATGGCGGGGGCGCTGCTCATCTCATTTTTTAGTTCAGCCGTTTTTTCTGAAATGTTATCGGTCTGCTGTATGTCAGCACGTAGATCATAGTTTCCGATCCCCATATATTGGGTGAAGTTTGTAGAGGAGATGGTGTTGTACAAATTCTGTGGAACCATCATGATAAATGCTGAAATCACCAGTATCGTTAGGCTTGTAGCATAAAGCTTTTTCCTTGCGAGAACGTCTTTGATACCAAGGAAAACATTCGTATTCAACAGCCTGTTTCCACTTAGATTATAACGGTTGGCGCCTGGGCTTTTGTCCTGCGAAGTCCCAAAGCGTATAGCTTCTGCAGCGGATATGTTCCGAAAACGTTTCAACACTGTGTTTACATAGGCGATGATGGCAAGGAATACAAGCAGTATGCCGGTAATTCCCAACAACAAAGCATAAGCGGAATTTTCACTTTCTCCCATATACAGCCGTATATTTTCAAGAAGCATGCCTTTGAACATAAATGACAGTGCAAAACCGAGCATACAACCTGCCGCCGCAATCGCTGCGTATTTCGCGAGATACATCTTCTTTATGTCGGAAACACGCAGCCCAATTGCCTTCATCACGCCTATCTCGCGGTAGTCGTCTTCGATTTTCGCCAGGAGCGTAAATCGTATGCACATCAATGCGATGGCCACGACAAGGGCGCTCACAAGAAGTATAACCGCGATCATCAACCCATCGGATAGTGCGTTCATCATTTTGAAAAGCTTATATGTAACGGTGGGTCCGTTTGCTTCAAGTCCTGCGGAGGCATAAGCCGTTTCAAATGAACCGATCTCGGATGGATCCTTTAATCTAAATTCAATCAGATACTCCATACTGCCAAGGCTCTTGATTTCCGCGTAATCATGTTCATGTACAAGAAATCTCTTGGAGGAGGAGAGCGTGGAGTTCATCTGTGAATCCCGGAGGAACCCTGCAACGATAAACTCCTTCCCGCTAATAACCGCCTGATCACCGACCTTGGTGGTGCCATCCCTCATATAGCTTACCGGAACATACAACTCGCCGATGGCGGGTTTAATGATGTTACCGTCGAGATCAAGCAGATAATCGAATTTTTGGCTCTGCATGCTAAATCCGTTATCCTGGACACTATTCGCAAGCGAATGCTCGCCTAATCGTATCCGCGCACCATCCATATTGAGAAATTCAATCACTTGAACGTCATCCACATTGTGATGCTGCTCCGCAAAAGCAAAAAGCCGCGCGGAATCTATTTCACCGGAATGCATCTGCATAAAATGCGGTGTTTTGGCTTGTGTCATCAAAGTGTTCAGCGCACCCGTGAGATTGACGACGAGGATCGCCGCAAGCGAAACAAGCATAGCCGCCGCAGCGACAAATATCATGGTCATTAGCGTAATGGCCTTGTTTTTTAAAAGATCATTGCGGATTATTCTGGAGTACATAAAACACCTCTGCTTTCACGCATTTTAACCGCCTTAACTTATACAGAATGACCGAAGTCCCACATAACAGTATCCCGGCGATAATATAGAGAAATGCCATCCCTCTGCCGAGGCCCGCCGATGAAATTCCCCACACTATCCGTTTATTCATGGCTGCTTTCGTCTCCTCCACCAAACATCTGTATGACGTCCATAAGACTCCCGCTTGCTGCACCGAGCAGCCTTTCTACGTTGCAAACAAAGGCCAGCATTCGTGAACCGCGCTCCTCATTCGTCAAGGTAATCATATCGTCATCAAAAACGGTATTCGCATAGATTACAACCATTTCCATGCATTCATACGGAAACGGCGTGCTGAACATTCCCTGCTCAATGCCTTCGCGGATGATTCCCGTCAGGATCGGCGGAAGGCCGTTGATGATGACCTTTTGTATTTTTTGATGCATGAGCGCATTCTGCGGTTTGTGAATATGCTCCATAATTTCCTTGCTGCTTCCGCCGCTTAAGTTCAGAGCCATCACAACGCGGATTATGCGTTCGACTACGGGTATGCTCTTTTCCTCGGCAATTTCCTGTGCCCCATCCAAAAGGTGGACCGCATACCGATCAATCAGCGCATCCATTATGTCCTCTTTCGACTTGAAGTGATGATACAAGGTTCCCCGCGCAATCCCGACCTTTTCGAGAATATCGTTTGTACTTGTACCGTCAAAGCCCTTCTGAGCAAAAAGCTCATCCGCTGCATCAAGGATTTCGTTCCTTCGTTCTTCCGCTTTTTTTACAACTCTCATCGTTACACCTCCTCATCACCGACCGACTGACTGTCGGTTATAGAATAACAGGTTTCCTGTTATTGTCAAGATGTTGTTAAGTGAATCTAGGTGGGGGGAGGGGTGCCCCCTCACCTATTCTCTGAAATATATTCATCCCTTAAAAGGCCATAATACACAAGGTCTTCGTATTGATCCCATTTTCGAACATGCTGTCTTAATCGTCCTTCGTATTTCATTCCTAACTTTTCCATGACTTTACCCGATGCAGGATTTTTCCCCAGATAACGGGCAAATATACGGTGTAATTTCATTTCGTTAAACGCATACCGTACGATTCCTTTTGCCGCTTCCGTACAATATCCATTGTTCTTATACGGTCTCCCAATCCAATATGCAAGTTCACCATGATCAAACTTCCGAGTACATCCAATACATATTGCGCCTATTACATATTGTTCTTCTTTATGTACGATAGCTAGTTCCAGTGATCGGTCTTCATTAAAGTTATGGGCATGTGTTTCGATCCATTGTTCTGCCATCCCATCCTCATACGGATGCGGGATATATAATGTGGTTTCCGCAATATATGGATCCCCTGCTAATTGTTGAACGACTTTGGCATCATCTACATGGAATGGCCGTAATGTTAATCTTTCTAATTGAATTGTCGGCAGTTTCTTCACGTATGGCTCCCCCTTTGTTTCGGCAATCGAATCGTGAACGTTGTTCCTTGTGAAGGCTCACTCTTTACATGAATGGTGCCGTTATGGGCCTGAACAAGCTTATAGACAATGGCCATTCCGAGTCCCGTGCCCTCGGAGGAAGAATCCGTGGTGGTGCCCCGGTAATATTGCTGGAATAGATGCTCCACCATATGAGCCGGCATGCCTACGCCATTATCCATGATGCGGATTGCGGCGTGCTCTCCTGTGTCCGCAATCTGTACATATATATCCGTATGTTCAGGATTGTGGAGGATGGCGTTCATCATCATATTTTGCAGGATCCGCTGCATGAATTTCGAATCAAAATCAACATAAAAGGCAGGCGGATCCGCTTGAAAATGCATGTGATAGCTGCTCGCTTGCGGATTATTGCTAATATCGGCAACCACTCTTTTTGTAAATTCGACGATGTCTTGATTCGTCTTCTGTAATGGGAAAGTGCCGTCGGCACGATTGAGCTGTGTGACAAGGCTTAAATCTTGAATCAATTCCTCCATGTGCTTTCCTTTGTCGTCCATTTCCCGGATGAACGAAATCACTTCTTCCTTGGACCACTCGTACTGCTCATTCAATAAAAGCGCAGAGTAGCCTTTGATATAGGTTAAAGGTGTTTTCAAATCATGGGAAATCCCCGCAATCCATTCCTGCTTGGCTTCTTCGATTTGGCTTCTCTCGATTTCGTTCGCTTGCAGGATGACTCTCAAGGATTGAAGATGCTCAAGCACCTCCTGATACAGGCGGAACCGCATGCGAAGCTTCCCTTTTCGGGTATATATTTTGGTCAAATCGGCAGGTTGCTTGTAGTTGTCCTGCGAGAGCCGATGAATCCAGGCCATGATAAATCCGATCGGGCCGCCAAAATACCATCCGAACAACGCAATGCACAGCAGCGTACTAGCCCCGAATAACCCTCCTACAAAAAGACCTTCATTATCCATGCTGATATCGATACCAAGCAAGGGAAAAAGGCCTTCAAGCATAATCACGAGGAGGATACCCGTCCCAAGCATCCATAAGATAAGTCCTAATGCTAAATGGATCGTAAATCGAGTCTTTATTCGCATGACAGTGCCTCATTCGGGGGAATGAATTTATAACCGATTCCGCGCAAATTCACGATGATTTTTGGTTTTCGGGTATCATCGCCGAGTTTTTTTCGCAGCTTGGAGATATGGATCGTGACCGTTTTTTCCTCCCCGTACACATCATTTCCCCATACCAATTCGTAAAGCTGCGCCGTCGTGAAGATATGATTCGGATGTTTACAAAAGAAATGCAGCAGCTCCAGCTCCTTCGCCGTGCATTCTACAGATTGACCCTGCACGGTTAACGTTGCCGATTCCGGATGAAAAGAGAAGTACCCGTAATCATACGCTGTATTTTGTTGGTGTGCATTCTCAATTAGCCTTTGCCGGCGAAGGATCGCCTTGATTCGGGCAATGACCTCCATCGGATTAAACGGCTTGGTAATATAATCGTCTCCGCCGATCCCTAAACCTGTTAATTTGTCGAAGTCGGTGGAACGCGCGCTAATAAAAATAATCGGTGCATTTGTATGTTTACGGATCTCCGTACATAATTCAAAACCGCTTAGATCCGGGAGCATAATATCGAGCAAAATCATATCAAATGCCTTTTCTTTGATGCGCTGCAGCGCGCCTTTGCCCGATGATGCGGTGTCGATATTCGTGAAGTTCTCTTTCCGAAGCGTGATCTCCAATAACTTCAAAATACCGATTTCATCATCAACAGCTAGTATGGTTGCAGATTCCATTACGATTTTCCCCTCACTTCAAACTTTATCCAATGTATTCACTTTTCTATCTTACTCTATTTAAAAGGTTACGAGATTACTCTATGTAAAATGTTACGAGTTTTTTCCACAGCGTTTACTTTATTTTTACTTTCATTCCCTAAGCTTAGTGTAGCACATCATTAAGGGAGGAAATTAGAAGTGGAAGTCGCCATTCAAATCAATAAAGTAAGCAAGGCATTTAAAGGCACGGAAACCATTTCAAACGTCAATATGAGTATCCGCAGAGGAGAAATTTACGGATTTTTAGGACCGAATGGGGCCGGTAAAACAACCATTATGAAAATGATCTTAAATCTGGTCAAACCGTCTTCCGGTGATATCCAAGTATTCGATCAGTTGGTGCTGCCTACGTCGGTTCAATACTTAAAAAGAATCGGCAGTATCATTGAATATCCCGTGTTTTACGACCGGCTGACAGCGAAGGCAAATTTGGAGTTTCATTGCAGATACATGGACTATCGCGATAAGACTGCGATCAAGGAAGCGCTTGAGATCGTTGGTCTTCACGGTGTGGGGAAGAAAAAAATTCATGAATTCTCTTTAGGCATGAAGCAGCGGTTAGGGATTGCGCGCGCGATTGTTACGAAGCCGGACATTCTCATTCTGGATGAACCGATCAATGGACTTGACCCGATCGGGATTAAGGAAATGCGGGAGCTCTTCTTACATTTAAAGGAGAGATACGGAACGACCATTCTAATTTCGAGTCATATCGTATCCGAAATCGAATCGGTCGCCGATACGATTGGCATTATTCATCAGGGGAAATTATTAAATGAAGTCAAGATGGAAGACATTCGAAGAGGACATGCAGGATCGTTGGAAGAGTATTTCATCAATCTCGTTCATGGAGGCAAACGCTATGCTTAAACTTATACAGCTGGAATGGCAGAAAAATAACCTGTCCGGTTATTTCAAAGGTTTAGCCGTTTGTATTGTGGCGATTTTCTCCGCCGTTGCATTGATGGCGCTGGGCTCTCGCGGAGAAAGTGAACCGATGTTTCAGAATTATACTGAATTTATGTCGTTAACGAATATTTTGATGCGCATCACCTATATCATTTTCGCGAGCGTTGTTTTATCACGTTTAGTTATTGAAGAATACAAGAGCAACATGATCCAAGTGTTATTCACCTACCCCCTGCAGCGAAAAAAAATCATGCAAGCCAAGTTGTCGATTGTATTTGGATTTTGTTTGTTCAGCATCATCATCACTACGTTTATGATCAATTTGATAGTGTACTTCTTGAACCCGATAATTGGTTTGTTTGAAGGCTCGGTGCATATTGGTGACATGACAGCTACCATTCCGGCAACGTTGATCAACGCATTCATGATCGCCGGAATCAGCCTGATTCCTTTATCTTTTGGCATGAGAAAAAAATCAACGGCTACCACGATAACCTCGGCTGTCATCATCGCCTTCTTGATTAACGCTACCGTGTCCGACGGGGGAAGTTCGACCAGTCTGTTTCAGTTTATCGCCATCCCGATTGCTCTCTGCCTGCTTGGCCTGATCCTTGGCTATCTTTCTTTTCATAAAGTGGATCGAATCGATGTAGCTTAAAAATTTCACTATATGAATGGAGAACTTGAGCATGAGAAAAATCCTAACCACTTCGCTTGTTTTGCTTACCGTTGGCGGGTTCGTTATGGGCTGCCAAAGTGTAGGGAAATCAACAAGTTATAACCATGAATCTTCCTATGAGGCTAACCGCATTGAAGAAATTAAAATCAACAACGAATCTTGGGACATTGAATTCAAACGTTCAGATTCCCCCAACATCACCATCGCTTGTGAAGGCAAGCGGCAGAACAATAAGAGCGACCCTGTAACGATTGACCAGGAAGGGAGGAAAATTGTCGTTACCCAGAAAGACCAGGGTGGTGCTATGGCAGGGTTCACTTTTGGCAAAAAAGGGACGATCTATATCTCTATTCCCGACCAAGGAGTCGATACGATTACATTGAATAATGATGCAGATGACATCAAGATGAAGGATGTATCGGCTCTAAACATCGCGTTCACCAACCATTCGGGCTATGAAACCATCGAAGGACTTTCAGCTGACAAAGGGGAATTTACATCCAAAGACGGAGAGCTCAAATTGAAAAACAGCTCGCTAAACGAATTAACCGTAACTTCCGGCAGCGGTGGCAGTTATTTAAACGGTGTGACCAGCCCCGAGATGAACATCACCTCAACAGCTGGGGAAGTCACCGTCAAAGAGATCGATGAAGGTAAGCGACTGTGCGTAGAAACAGAATCCGGAGATATCACCGTATCTTATATAACGCCCCCTACTTCGTTAAACCTTGCCGCAAGCAGCAATTCATCGGATATAAGCATAGGCCTAAATGGCTTCAAGGAATCCCAGCGCACGGAAAATGCAGTGGAGGGCACGATTGGGGATGCAGCCCAAACATTGGAGCTTGTCAGCCGTTCCGGAATCATAGTTGTAAAATAGTTCAGTCCAAACGGCCAGCAGTATCATTTTGTCGTCAACCCCTAAGAGCTGAGAACTCCTTAGGGTCGACGACAATAGTGGATTAGGATGGCCTTAGCACCAATAACAATACTAAATGGCATGTCATTGACTAGGTAGCTTGTTCTCTGCAGCTTGAAGTAGACTACGAATATTCCTCTCCCATTCCAATGTTTTCACCTGTAAAGCATGAATTTGGTTCGTGCTATCAACGATCCGTTTCAGATATGCTGCAGCGTCCACAGCGTCTCCCTGCTTGACAGCTGCTTTATAACGTTTATTTACTTCATTAATATTTTTATTGAAATCCGTTATTTTTTTGTTCTCGGCTGTGATTTGTTTTTTTAATGTTTGCACCGGTAATAACGCATCTTTAACGATTTTAGCTTTTGCGGCAGCCTGCTTCTTCGCAGCGGTAAAAACATCCTTTTTCAATTTGATCTCCTGTCGCGCCACATTCGCAGCACCCTTTATGCGATTTCGCTTAAGATCATACAGAAGCACAGATTTTCGATCTTTTCGCTTCCTCGCCTCTGTCAATTTCTTGCCGAGATCCGTATATTCCGCAAGCAAGGGAGCATATTTATTCTGAGACTGGTCTGCTTCTGCCTTTAACTTATCGAGTTTTACCTTAGCAATAAGCTTTATTTTCGCATTAATTTCCTTAAGCTTTTCATTGTTTTGCTTGCGCAGCGCCTGTATTGACTGCTTATCCTGTTTATTGGCCAACTCCAGTGAGGTAAGGCTGTCATGCAACTGATCGATACTTGTTAACGCAGCATTCCATCCCGTATTTGAAGCCTCTGCGTATGCTGGACTAGCCACAAGCAGGAAACAAATGACTAGAACGACTAGAGCATTTATATACCGTTTCGTTCTTCTTTGTTTCAGCAATACAATCATCTCCCTTATCCAAATTATCCTCAAAGAATGCAAAAAGCACCCCACAAGAAAGGCCTTAGAGCCTGTCCTGCGAGGTGCTTCTCCCGCACTTCTTCCGATTTGATAATAGTATAAATTCGATCTATTTATATGTCAATCATTTTCTAGAACATTTGTTCTCATCCTGTATAACACCGGACTAAGAACCTGGAAAGAAATCTTTTCATAACCTTACTGGTTGATTTGACCGCCATCCACGGTATATATGGATTGCGTTACATAAGAGGCATCGTCGGACAGCAGGAAAACGGCTACATTGGCTACCTCTTCCGCTTCCCCGTATCTTCCCAGCGGAACGGCAGCGCCGAATGCTTTTCTTGCACCTTCTGCATCCTCAGGAACGGTATTTTTCTCAATTTGGCGCATCATGCGGGTATTGATCACCCCAGGTGCTACGGCATTCACTCTGACGCCGAACGGAGCAGCTTCCAATGCTACCACCTTCGTCATGCCGATCACGGCATGCTTGGAGCTATTGTACCCAACGAATCCGGGCGAACCGATGAGACCTGCACCGGAAGAGGTATTCACGATGCTGCCATACCCTTGGTTTTTCATCACCGGAACAACGTATTTCAATCCAAGGAAGGCACCCTTCACGTTGACATTGAAGACCATTTCAAAGGTTTCGGTCGGATAATCCTCTACATTGGCCGTGATTCCTTCGATCCCCGCATTATTGAAAAAACCGTCGATTTTACCGAACTTCTCGACCGTTGCATCCACATACGCTTTGACTTCCTCTTCTTTGGCGACATTGGCCTGCAGCGCAATCGCTCTGGAATCGTCCAGACCCAAATCGGAGATTACTTTTTTAACGGCTTCCAGATTCAAATCGACCAGGGCAAGATTAGCACCCTGTTCCGCCAGCTTTTTCGCGGCTGCCGTTCCGATCCCGCCTGCTGCGCCAGTAATTACAATCACTTTTCCATCAAATTTGCTCATGGTGTATACCTCCTAGTAAGATGTCATGATTCTCTCTACGTCTAAGCTCACCCATTATTGGGCTGTATATCCACCGTCAACCGTCAAGGTATTCCCCGTCATAAACGAAGAGTCGTTCGAAGCCATAAACAGAACGGCCTTTGCCATTTCTTCAGCTTGTCCCAGACGCTTCATCGGAGTGGCCGCTGCCAACGCTTGCTTGCTCTCCTCCGGAATGATCGGCGTGTCGATAAAGCCCGGGCATAGTGCGTTGATCCGGATATTGTGCTCGGCATACTCCAGTGCCAGGGAACGCGTCAAGTTAATGACCCCGCCTTTAGCTGCATTATAGGCTGCGGAACCAGGCGAGCCGACCCAGCCGTACATGGATGCGGTATTGACGATCGTACCTCCGCCAGCTTTTAACATTTCACGGATAGCTTCGCGTGCCACCAGGAATACGCCGTCCAAGTCCACGTTTACGGTGTTGCGCCACTCGGAGTACTCTAGATCATGCGAAGAATGAACGCGCCCGATACCTGCGTTGTTAAATACAACATCGACTTTACCGAAGGCGTCAATCGCTTGTTTGAAGATGCCCGCTACTTCTTCCTCACTTGTTATATTCGCTTTGACGAACAGCGCCTCGTGATGATTCGCTTTCAGTTCGGCCTCAAACGCCTTACCTTTTTCCTCATTTAAATCAACAAGCACCACCTTAGCTCCCTCTTCAATGAAGAGGCGTGCTGTTGCCGCACCGATGCCGGATGCACCACCGGTAATTACAGCCACTTTGTTTTGTAATTTTCCCATCTTGGATACCCCCGTATAATGGATTAAAATAGTACTATGTTAATTGGAACTAATTTAAGATATTAAATTTAGTACTATTTTTGCTACAATTCAATTGTACTATTCTGTTCACATTTCACAATCATTAACCTGTTATGAAGTGTCGATCTAGTCAACACTTATAACAAAACTGTCTTTTTGGGAGGCGCTCTTTTCGTGAATCATGAACAAATCGTGACATCGGCGCGAAGAAATCGTACGAAAGAACATCTGAAATCAGCCTTTATTCAACTTGTAAAAGAGAAGGGATATTATGCCGTGACGGTGAAAGACATCGTGGATAAGGCTTCTTATAATCGCAGCACCTTTTATGTCCATTACCAGGATAAAATCGAGTTAGCCGAGGATTTGCTGGCTTCCATGCTACGTGGCCTGGAAGAATCGGTGGGCAAGCCTTACATCCCGGGACACAAAGTATACACGGCAAACCTCAGTGCACCCTCCTTCAATATCGTTGCCTACATTTATGAGCATCGTGATTTTTTTGAGTTGATTAAATACGAGGATACCTTGCCGGGACTGCACACGGAATTCCCTCAAACCATCGTAAAAATATACAAGGAACGATTTATATTCGAAACGATTAACCATACTCCGGTTAATATGGATTACTTTAAAAGGTACACGGCCTACGGCTTCCATGGACTGATTCTAAACTGGATCCGAAACGATTTCAGGGAATCCCAAGAGGATTTTATTAAAGAGGTCATTGATTTAACGAGGACGCATATATACTCGGTGGAATATGTGAGGGAGTAAGCGGACGGAACTCAAATAGGCTGCCCTAGAGGCAGCCTCAGATTGTCGAGAAACCCTGTACTTTTTTCAAAGTACAGGGTTTCTCCCTTTCTAAGTAGTCACTTCAAGAGGGGAAATGGGGGGATTACCCCCTGTTTTCCAGGCGATCCAGGTGGATCGCCAG
>NZ_JFOM01000033.1:0-21083 GCF_001860525.1 Paenibacillus sp. LC231
TTCGGGGTAAATACAATGTGGTATTTGCACATCCACTTTGTGTGAGCTAGGCTGTAGCTCTTGGTTGCCATTTGAGACCATTCCTTTCTTTGAGCCTGAACATCTCAATTTTATTGGAATGGTCTCAGTGGTCAAACCCTCAATCCCTCCACCCGCATAGCGGGTGGTTTTTTGTTTCGCGCGTTTCACGCACTCAACTGGCTAAAGCCATAACAACAAAACAAGCCCGATTGCAGCAGCAACCAGGCTTGAGTATCTACCTATTAGTTCCCGGACTTCGTGCTCATTGACGGGCTAAACTGCTGCTCAAATTCCTTTAGGGAGATGACCTTTCCATCCACTCTCGACTGCTCAGCCGCAAACGCCATGAGATGACTTTGAACGGAACGGCTTGCCGAAGTCAGCCCTTGATCGCTTCCCCCTGACTGCACAAGTCTCAGAAAATCCTTGATCAGGCCCATATCACCGCCGCCGTGTCCGACATGCCCGCCTCTATCCTCAAAAGATATTCGCTCGATCTTGCCGCTGCCGAAGTGAATGATCTCGATTTCATTCTTCTCCATGGCGCCGCGGATTTCCCCGCGGGTTCCCATCAGCTTGATCGTGCGGCTGACATCTCGCGTAAACGCACTCATCGTAAATGCAGCCGTCACGGTGTTGGCAAATTCCAGATTGACGACCTGATGGTCCACAACGTCATTATCGCAATGGTATACGCAGCGGCCATATGGCCCCTCCAGCAACGCCTTGTAACGGGCATCATAACTCATATCATCACTGATCGCCGACGTTGGCCAATTCGTATCCTCTGTCAAATATAGATCAGGCGCATAATAGAGACACTGATCCGAGACCGGGCATCCATCCAGACAGCGCTTGGGTGCGCCTTCCGGTGCCTGCGCTGCCGTAAAATGACTCAGCGAGCCAAAAGAAGATACACGCAGGCAATCCGAGTCGGCAAGCCATAGCAAAATGTCGAGATCATGACAGGATTTGGCGAGAATCATAGGGCTGGAATCTTCCTTACGACGCCAATTCCCCCGGACAAAACTGTGCGCCTGATGCCAATAGCCCACGTTCTCGTTATGCTGGATCGACATCAATTGGCCAATGGTTTCACGCTCCAGTAGTTCCTTTAAAGTTGTGAAAAACGGCGTATATCGCAGCACGTGACAGATGGAAAACACCAGCTTGGCCTGCGAAGCCATTTCGCCCATCCGGATGCACTCCTCGGGATCTGGAGACATCGGCTTTTCCAGCAGCACATGGTAACCGGCCTCCAGCGCCCGCATCGTCGGCTCGAAATGCTGCTTATCCTGGGTGCATATCAATACCGCGTCTGCAAGCTTGGGCCCTGCAAAGAAATCATTCCAATTCTCGAAGCAGGCCGAATCTTCAAGGCCATGCCTAGCTTTAAACTGTTCCCTCCGCTGCTGATTCGGTTCCGCGACGGCAACCACCTCAAGCTCATGGGGATGCAGCAGGGCATATTCCATATAGTTGATGCCTCGCAGCCCTGCTCCGATGAGGGCAACCTTAACCTTATTCATCCGATTCTTCTCCTTTTTTACAAGTGCTTATTCTTTAACGCTGCCAACCGTCATCCCTTTAACGAAATACTTCTGCAGGAACGGATAGACGACCATGATCGGCAGCGCTCCCATGAATATTTGGGCAGTCCGGAGCGTTTTCTCGCTCAAATTCTCCATCGCCTTGATCTGCTCGATCGATATCGAGGTCATTTGGGAGTTGATTGACATAATGAGCGTGGATAAATAGGTTTGCAGCGGATATTTATCCGGTGAATTCAAATACAGAATTCCGTCAAACCATGCATTCCAGTGTCCCACGATGGTAAACAAGCCGATCGTTGCAATGGACGGCAGGGAAACCGGCAGGTAGATACGCCATAATATTCTCCAGTGTCCGGCACCGTCAATCGTTGCAGCCTCTTCCAGCTCCTTCGGGATCGTTCTGAAGAAGTTCAGCATGAGGACCATGTTCCAAACATTGAGCGCCCCAGGAAGAATCAGCGCCCATACGGAGTCAATCAAGCCGGTATTCTTTACGATCATATAAGTGGGAATCAAGCCCCCTCCGAAAAACATCGTAATGGCAAAAAACCACACGTACGGCGTTCGGAACTTAAATTGATGATTGGATTTTGATAACGGGTATGCGGTTATGAATACCAAAAACATATTCACCGCCGTTCCTAACACAACCCGTGTAAGCGAAACCTGAAACGATCGAAAAAACTCCACCTTTTCACCCAAATACCGGTAAGCATCCAGGTTGAAGCCGACGGGCCAGAGCCTCACTTCTCCCGCCATCGCCGCTGTATTCGAGCTTAACGAAATCGAGAGCAAATGAATGAACGGAATGATACCGAGCAAGGTGATTGCGGATAGAACCAGCGTATTCAAGATTACAAACAGCCTTCTGCTGATCGTTGGTTTGTGCATTTTCCTACCTCCACTCCAGCCTAAAAGATCCGATAATTGTTATATTTATAAGCCGCATAGTACGTCACAGCCACGAGTGCCAGGGAGATGACGGATTTAAAGAAGCCGACTGCGGCGGCAGGTCCGAATTGCTGACTGAACATTCCAAGCCTATAGACGAAGGTATCGATAATATCCGCACCTTCATAAACCGTCGGGTTGTACATAATCAGAATCTGTTCGAAACCGGCATTGAGAATTCCGCCAAGACTTAATACACCCAGCAGGATGAGAATCGGTGCCATGCCGGGAAGTGTAATATGAATCATCTGTTTCCATCTTCCCGCTCCGTCTACTTCTGCAGCTTCATACAGCGTTGCATGGATTCCTGTTATGGCTGCGAGCATAACAATCATGTTATAGCCCATTCCTTTCCATACGTCCGAACCGATAATGATCCCACGGAACCAGTGGTTATCCAGCATAAACATGATCGGTTCCATATCGAGCGCACCCAGCAAGCCGTTTACCGGACCATTCAAGGAGAACAATTCTATGATGACGCCGCCAAGCACCGTCCAGGACAGAAAGAATGGCAGGAAGATGGCGGATTGGATAAAGCGCGAGAACCATCTTCGGGTAACTTCGTTGAGAAGCAGTGCCAGGATCAGAGGCACCAGTAAAAACAAAATCATTTTGAATACGGAAATGACAATGGTGTTCCACAGTACCTGCTTGAAATCGGGCAGTTCAAATACATATCGAAAATTGTCAAAGCCAACGAAATCCGAGTGGAAGAACCCGGCCAGCGGCTCAAACTGTTGAAAAGCCATCACGAGGCCGGCCATAGGCCCATAAGCATAAATTAACGTAACGATAACTCCAGGCAGCAACATCAAATGCAGCAGATATTCTTTTTTCAGCGTTCTCACAGATGAACCTCCCCGTCCATTTAAAACGGGAGGAATCTGCCAACTTCATAAAGGCTTATCCTCCCGTTCTATCATTCAAAGATTATTTGGCACTCTGCTGGCCGTACCAATCGTTGACCTCTTGCGTGATCTGATCGCCGCCAAGCGACTTCCAGCTCTGAACGAATTTATCAAATTCATCCAGTGAAGCCCCCATGACGATCTTGGTGAAGGTTTCCTGCATCAGTTTATCGAGCTGGGATCCCTTCTCCACTTGCGTTGCCGTGGGAAGGCCGTAGAATTCATTGTTCACATAAGCCTGATTTTCTTTGATTTGACGCGTCATTCCCCAGCCGCCGTCTTTCGCCGCCCGACTGAAATACTGGCCCCAATTCACGCCTTTCGAGGCATCTGCGGTATTACCGGCAAGGTAATCCTTTGTTGCTTTGAAGACGTCGGCCACATTTTTGTAGTTCTCGTCATCCAGCGTGATTTCCGATTGGTTCGCGTCAAGCGCTTTGTTTACTTCCGTATAGATCGTATCGATTTGGGCCGGATTATAAATCCGTGGGTTGAACCAATTGTATACATATCCTTTTTCCGCTTTATTCTGATCCATGTACTTTTTGTTGCCCATCTCGATGTAGAAGTTGATCATCTTAATAGCAGCTTCCGGATTCTTCATTTTTTTGTTCACGACCACGAGCTTGTTGCTGCGAATCTTGGGCACCATGGACTTCCCGGGTCCATCCAGCCCAGGAATTTGAAGGGCAATCCATTCTGCCTTAGGATCTTTATCGACATTGAGATTCAATGGCCAGTTCGGATACCACCATTCGCCGTAAGAAATGCCGACCTTGCCTGCGGTAATATCTTCAACGGACTTGTTCTCGTCCTTCAAGGCAAACTCCTTATCCAGAATTCCTTCCTTGTACCAGGACTGCAGCTTGCCCAGCGCGGTCTTTACTTCCGGCTGAATGAGTCCAGGTATAAGCTTGCCGCTGTCGTCCTTAATCCAGGCCGACTGATTGTCCCCGATGGACGGATAAGCGCCAAATCCATTGAAGAAACCTCTCAGGTCAAAGCCCCAGAAGAATAGATTCTTCTGCATCGCGATACCGTACGTGTCACTTTTACCGTTTTGGTCCGGATCCTGCTGCACAAAAGCCCTTGCAACCTGTTCCAGCTCATCCATGGTTTGCGGCGGCTGCAAATTCAGGTTGTCGAGCCAGTCCTTCCGGATCCAGAGCAGCTGGGTAGACAGGAAAGGATCCTCAAATCCGGGAATCGCGAGCAGCTTGCCTTCCGACGTAAACGTCTTCATCGCAAATCCGCCGTCAGACTCCATGTACTTTTTCAGTGCTGGTGAAGCAAAGTCGTTGTAAGCTTGGGTAAGATCGGCAAGCATCCCCTGCTTCTTCAGCTTCTCGAAGTTTTTCTGGTCCAGTTCCATAATATCCGGCAGATCTGCCGAAGCCATGGCTAATGAAAACTTCTGTTCAAACTGGCTGGAAGGCACCGTCCATTTGTACTGAACCTCAATGTTCAGCATGTCTTTGAGATCTTTGAAGTAAGCATTCTGTTCAGGTGTAATCCCTTGCGGCGTCCGCGGATCCTCCGGCGGATTGTAGCCGAGCACTTGCGTGACCGTGATCGTTTCAGGATATTTGCCTAGAGGGTCGGGCGGTGCCGTATTCGTTTTTGCATCCTCTGTAGGTGTTTTGGCCGGCGTCCCCTCAGATTCTTTTACCTGATTCGAGCATGCAGCCATTACCGAAAGCGTCATCGTGCTAATCAACATCATCTTCGCTAGTTTGATCCATCTCATGATTGCTTCCCCCTTTATCTGGCGTAATCTTGAAATCCGTGCTGCTTACGTCTCATTATAGATTCCGCCCGAAAGCGCTATCAATTTTAAGTTCTTTACATCTCTTTCACTTTTTTTACTTATTGGGTATTTCGGTATTCCTGAGGGGAAACCCCCATCTTTTTCTTGAAAAATGTCGTGAAATAAGAAGGAGATTCGAATCCGAGCCGAGTGGCAATCTCCTGCAATTTCATATTCGTATGCAACATCAGATGGAGCGCCCCCTCCAGCTTCTTTGCCTGGATATACTCCAGCAGGTTGTGCCCTGTCAGCTGCTTATAGTAGCGAGACAGATAGGACGGGTTAAAATGGACTTCCTCCGCAATCGCGGTCAAGGAGACGTCCCCGGATAAATGCTCCAAAATATAGTTATGGATCTGGTCAATCACATCGAATTTCATATCATCCTGCTTGTACCGGTCGTATTCTCGCACGTTATCTTCAAGCTCTTTAGCCTTTTCAATGTCCACAATGACCATATTTTGACCAAGCGCAGCCCTGCACTGCAGCATGGATTGTATAACATCAAGCTGCTGCCCCGAGGTATCCCACTTATGGAGCAGATTGCCGGATATCCCGAAAGAAACATGAACACCGAGCAGTTCCTCGCATTCATTTTGGACCAGCTCCAGGATGCCCTTCATATAGGATATAAACCTGTGCCAATGCAGCTCATACTCCGGCTCATCCCCGCGAAAACGATTCCGAAGCTCCGCATCCGGCTGCAGCAGCCATACCTGTAAGGCATCATCCAGAACAGCATGCTCGCATGTAAATGAGGAGGGCAAATCGTTGATAAACGTCATCTGAACAGCTTGCGCCACATCCTTTGTTTTCGTCTCCGCTGCGCCGCTGATCCTTCCCAAGATAAAGAATGCCGGCTGGTCTACATCAATGCGGAACTCCACTTCTTCATAGCGAGGCTCGGACAATAGACGATGAACAGGTTCTCCTTTCAATACCTTACGTATCAGCTCCCGTTTCAGCAGAGGCTCGGCGATTTGAAAATGCACTTTTGCCTTTTCCGCCTGAATTCTGCGACGATTCTCCTCATCAAGCTTAGAGGAGGCCTCTTGAACAGCTTGAAAAATCGGATCGATTCCTTCGGTTTTCAGGATGTAATTATCCACGTTTTTTCGCAGTGCTTCATGTACATAATCAAATTCACTGTAACCGGTCAAGAAAATGATTCGGCAATGCGGCCAATAGTATGTAATTTCATCAATCAGTTGAAGCCCGTTCTTATGGGGCATTCGTATATCGCTGACCAGGATGTCCAGCTTCACTCTCATGGCAATCTCCAGCGCTTCCTTGGCGGAATAAGCTTTGCATACATCCAGTTCCAATTGTGTATGCTCCTGAAATAGCTGAACCAAGCCGTTAACGATGACAGGTTCGTCGTCTACGATCAACAGTCTATACATGATGATGCCCCTCCTCTATCCCATCGATGATAATGATCAGATCCACCTTTAAGCCGCCATAGGCGCTGCGAGAGATGAATAATCCGCTGCCTGGCCCGTATTTAAGCTGAAGCCGGTTGTTCACGTTGACCAAACCTGTTTTTTCAATATGCTTCGAATCCATCGCAAGCTTATCCTGCAAACGCTGCAGCATGTCATTCGTTAGCAGCTTCCCGTTATCCTCCACCGTGACACGCAATTGGCCTTCCCGGTAATCGCTGCTGATGTATAATTTCCCCTCCTCCATACCGTCTTCAAACGCGTGCTCAAACGCATTTTCTACAATAGGCTGTATGATGAGTCTCGGAACGGTAATGAACGGAGGGATGTCCGAAATCTCCTTATGCTCATATGTTATCCGGTTCGAGAAGCGGATGCCTTGAATCTCGCAGTAATCGAGAGCATGCTTGTATTCCGTATAGAAAGGAACCTCGTCGGAGCCGCTTCTCGTGATGTATTGATAATAGCTTCCGAGCTTTTGCGATAGCTCCGCTGCGCTGTCCGAGTCTCCAACCTTGCACATCATATAAATATTGAAGAAGCTGTTATATAGGAAATGCGGATTGATCTGGGACTGCAGTTGCTTCAGCTGCGAGTGCTGCAGTGCTATTTTTTGCTCATAGTTTTCCTCAATCGAATGTTTGAGCTTATGCGCCATCCTGTTGAACCCGTTAAATACGTAATGAAACTCATCTTTGCTTCTGGAATCGATCATGATGTTCAAATTATCGGTTTCGATCATATGAAAGGCTTTGACAAGCTTGGACAGAGGCCTGTGGATCATCAGATTAACCGAGAACGAATAGAGCACCATGACGGTCACCGCCAGAATAAACAACGTATAAAACCATGTAATGAATTGGCTTAAAGGCCGCGTGATTTCATTTTGGTTCACATACATGACCAGGGACAGATGCAGCGCGCTAACTTCATTCTGGATGATAAAATAGTCTGCGCCATCCAGCTCCCCCGTCCCCGATACACTTTGTTCCGGGCTGGGATTGTCCAGGATATGACTCAAAATCTCGGATGACTCATCATCCCGCGAAGCTGTCGTTAATATGGTCCCCCCTTCTTTACTCCCGAGTAATACTTCGGATTCCGGATACAGCTTGGCAATTTCGCTTAAAGCCCCCAGCAGCTTGGATCTGGAAATTTCGATGTAGGACCAGATGCCGCCGTTGTTTTCGGTTTCAATCAGAAAAATCCGGTCACCGCTGCGGTAAAAAGAAGGCTTGGGCATAACCGACATCATGGAAGATATCCGTTCCATTTCCTTATTGGGCGTGTTGGTTACGCCCGTTGTGGTGGAGATCGTTTTCCCGATATCTTTTACGTAAACACCGGCGCTCACAATGTACTCACTGGAGACCATGAGGGTTGCAAGCCGATCCCTGACCTGATCAATAAGCTCCACCTCTTCATAGTCTTCCAGCATGCTGCCCCGAAAGCTCAGCTTCTGCAGATCCTTGTCATTTAACAGCTGCAGCTGTAAATTCCGGATAAAATACATCTCTTTATCGAGCTGTTTGGAATAGAAGGATGCGCCTGCCGTCGCGGAGTTCAAGAGGGACTCCTTCGTAACGGACATCCCCTTATAATTCAACCAAATATTCATCGAGATGAGAGGAAGTAATAATAGAATAAAAACGATGACGATTTTCTGATATACAAACCATTTCGATGCTTTGCCCGGAGCTTGAAGTTTCATGCGTTCCCCCCATTTTGTATCAACCGATCTATTATCATCTAGTATAGGGGGGCTGGCTAACTTTACAACGAAATATTTTTACATGTTAGTTGTGAACATGACCAGCCATGAATTTCAGGCATAGAAAAAAGCCCCGCAGGGGGCTTTAAGCTGCTTTGAATTAAAACAACGGGCTCAGCACTATGATGTGGTCATTTCGAACCGATGATTTTATATTTTGGCTTCACGTTGTTGAAATCCGGATTGGTTCCGCTTACCATTAGGCCCATTCCCCAATCGAAGTGAACATCCGCTGTAGGGACATCCGCTGCATCTCGATATTGGAACAGGATGTTTCTCCGCGTACGATCGCTCCGGTTCACGTCCGAACCATGAATGGTCAGGTAATTAAAGAAGAGCACATCGCCCGCCTTGGCTGGGCACGGGGTTCCCGAAGATAATGGATACTCCTTGTGGTTCAAATAGTAAGCGCCGATATGCGGCAAAACGCCCTGTTTATGGGACCCCGGCACAACGCATAGGCAGCCGTTCTCCATATCGGCATCGTCGAGATGAACGCTGGCTGCTAACATGGTGTGATCGCGATGCGGGAAATACGGATAGTCTTGATGCATGGGAAACGCGGCCCCGTTAGCAGGAGGCTTCACCAGCATTTTCGAGTGATGCAGTTGCACATTCGGACCGATGATTCCGTTCAACGCTTCTGTCATACGGGGATGGATTGCCGCTCGCATGAACGCGGCATCATGATAGTGCACATCGTGAAAACCTTTCAGGACCAGCTTCTTAAGCTGCTCAGGCGGCAGGAAATCACCTTGCCAGGCATGGTTTTGATCCGATTTGGCGCGTGCCGCCCTCTGGATGATCCCATCAACTGCCGCTCTCATATCCTCAACTTCCTGTTGATTATAAACGCCCCGGACCAGCAGGTACCCATTCTCTTTGTAAAATTGCACATCCTTCTCGTCCATCATCACCATGCACCCTCTCGATATTTTATGGAATTTCTAGTTTAATTATAGTAAGGGCAAGCGAAATCGTATTTGCACGGGGATGACGACGTTTTGCAAAATTACGCCAAAGGAGCTGTAAACTGCCTTGTATCATTGGAGCAAAAGCGAGGAACGCCTTAATCGTTATGCCGGACGGCTTGAGGGTGAAAGCCTCTCATTCCTTGTCCATTACTGGGGGACCGTCCGGCATTTGACGGCCAATTCCATACATCGCCATTCATTCTATGAGATTTGTTATGTGGACGGCGGGACCGGTGTATATACGGACGAAAATCAGACTTATCCCTTATATGAAGGGGTAGCTTTCTGTACACGCCCAGGTCGGTTACATCAGATTAAAGACGTTCACGATCTGAATCTGTTGTTCGTTGCGTTTGAAGCGATGGAGAAACCATCAGCTCCCGATGTATCGGTGAAATACATGGAAGCGCTTGATCGATGTGCTGTTTGGACCGAGCATGCGGGCGAATCACCCGCCACCCAAATATGGAAATCCATGCTGATCCGGTCGGAATCCGATGACTCGCTGCCTTCATCGCTTCTGCCCAAGCTGGCACATGTACTCCTGCAATCCTTTCCTGGTTTGCTCGGGGCTTCCGGCAGCTTCGAAAGCGCTCCACTCCTATCATCCACATTACAACTCATTCAAAAGGCAAAGTTGTACATAAGAGACAACCTCAGCGGGCCTGTGTCACTACCCGAAGTAGCGGCTTACCTGAATGTGTCCGAGCGGCAATTATCCCGATTGTTTGCGGAGAGCATCCATGAATCCTTTACCTCAATGGTTCGCACCGAACGGATCCGGGCAGCCGAATTAATGCTCCAGCACACCCAAGAACCCATCAAGGTGATTGCAGAGCGAACCGGGTTCTCATCCGTTCATTACTTCACAAGGCTGTTCACCAAGTTCAAGGGCATCCCCCCTGCCGCTTATCGAGCGAAATGGGCCTTAGAGGCGGATCGACAAGAATGATCTCGCAGCCTTCCATTCACGAGGCTGCTTGTATTTCTAACCTGGACATTCGTCACATTGCCTAGTACGGGGCACATGCAGCAGATTGGTCTGCTCAAAGCTCAGCCAGTCCTCAAGAGATTCCCCCTCTTCCGGCAAATTCCGCTGTGCTTCATCCGACATAAACCCGAATTGCTCACTCCTTCAAATTAGGGGAACCCGCGAAATTTACGTATCGTTTCATCTTCTGCTCAAATACCGTATCATAGCGGAATTGCCGTGGATATCGATCTTCGCGCAGCATTTCGTACAATACCGATTGTCCTTCCTGGTAGCGGACCGCAAACTCACATTCATCATAAAATTTGCGGGATAGCCGACGAATCTCGTTATCCCCACTATGGCTTCGCCAACCCAGCTGAATCATATCCAGCTGATCCAGCGGATCGCGATACGTGTCCAGCACAATGCAGGAAACCGAATCCTCCACCTCGTGGAATACCAGAACATGTCCGCTATTCACCGGACTATCAAAGTACCGTTCATATATATTTCTTACGGGAATCGTTATGCCAAGCCGATCCATCACCGCTTTGAAGTTCGGGTGTACCTTATACTCGTCAGAGCGTTCATCCGGATACCATACGAGCTCGGAAATCGACGCTGTAATATTGAATTCATATTTCATCTCTCGTAGCCCCCTCATACGGGATATTCTACCATATTTCATTCCTGAGTTCGTATTCCCTCGCTTAACCACGGTGACTTGGCGTGTTATAATTCGGTTAATATGCTGGAAGGGATGAAATAAATGCTGGAAATGGAAGCCGCACTAACGAGATTCATAGAACAACAGGACTTATATAATCGGGATTTCGGGCTCTTCACCGATCATGAAATACGACAGCGGTCCGATGTCCGGATGCCACCCGTGGATGAACGTATCAGGCTGTCCCCTGAGCTGATCTATCTATATAGCCATTATGAGATGATTGACGCTATGGCCGAAGGAACCCATAAAATGAAAAACGCGGCGGTTGAGATCGGAGAATCGGCGGTTATCTACTTTGTTTCTCCTGAGCATCTGACCCGGCAGCAATTGGGTTATCGCTGGATTAGCGACGGTGGTGAAATCGTGGAATCGAGCACTTGGCCTGTTCATCACGTCGTGATTGCCAATGTGAATGATGATCCGCTGATTGTAGACGTCCAAGCCAGTGGTTCGCCCGTATATGCCGCATTCGAAGGTGGCGAGCCTAAGCTGATCGCGAATTCGCTTGCAGATTGCTTTCACGCGCTGTCCATTCTCATTCAAGGTGCTCTTCATTTCCAAGGTGAAACCAGCGACGAAGAAACCTATGAGACCAAACCGGATTTTCTCGCCCATGTGATGCCATCACTGACTGATCTTTTGGGAAGCGAGCAAATTGATGCCCTGCTGGAATATTTATCGCTTCAAGAATACTAAGGAGAGATGGATAAGGAGATTTGCATGACAGGAACTTTAACTTTAATCCGGTATAACGGAACCGAAAAACACGCTTTGGCCGAATCCAAAGCCTATGCAACCCGCACCCAAGTCAATGAACGGCCGCACATCATGCTCTGGTTCGAGACCGAGACGGAACCCGAGCCGCTCCAGTCTTTACCGGACTCGGATGAAATATTGAACAATCCGGATGCGGAGCTTACGATTTATCTGGATACGTTAAAACTGAATGAGTTTGTACCGCTGGAATTTACGATAACCCAGGGTTACCACGAGAACTCCAGAAGCCTGGATGCAAGGTTGTATTATTTAGAACACCAAGAAGTGAATAATAACCGGGGACGCATTGAATATCGAGGAAATGGCGTATTTTACGTATATTGGACGGGTACGACGATGGACGTCAACTATTATGACGGCAGTAAGCCGGATACCCGGCTGGAGCTGGAAGGCGAGTTTACAATGGAGAAATATGGGGATTGGTTATAAAGAAAAATGGACAATCTGCAGCAAAACCCTCCTGCCTCGTAGAGTCAACGTACGTTGTATGCTGGCTCTACGGAGGGATATTCGCATCAATACTGCACAGGTTTCCTGAGCCTTAAACACCAAACTGTTTCAAGTGATGGTCCAGATGCTTGTATAATCCCCTCCCCCATTGCTCCGGAGTCAATTTACCGAAGAATGCATGAGGATGCGTGGTACATCTCTCAGGTCCGTTCTTTTGGAATGCTATAATTTTTTCTTTCAATTGTTCTCTTTCCGTTTCAAATTCCCTTGGATCCGCAATCAAAATATCCGGAATCGTAGACATATTGCGGGGTAACGGTTTTTCATTATAAAACACAGGCTTCGCAAGATTCCCTACCAACCTGCCTAACCAGCCTCTTGGCGGGTTTGTGATGCCCATGGCGATGTCTTGGAACGCGGAGCAGTGAGACAGCATTTGGGCAGCATCCATTTTTCCCCATAACGGTTGTGATTGAGCGCTTAATGTGTCGATTCGGTTTAAGATTTGAGTCATATCTACATGATTGAACATATTATTCATATTAGCCTCTCCCCATATGTAATCCATGTCTAAACACCTGATTACATTATAGCTGACCCATCTCCGGGACATTTCTTTCTGATTGCTTTTTTTTTAATATTTTAATAAGAGAATTAATATCATCAATCCTGTGAAGAAAACCGAGACTGCAGCCAATAGGATTGAAACTTGATGGTGCCTGCTTTCACGCATGTATTTCCACTCCATATATCCGCGAAAGCAGAAGATTACGGATAACAAGAATGGCCATATGGGATAGGGTCTGCTCCTATCCATCGTCCATATAAGGATGAGTATCGGAATTAATAAAGCCCATGAGCCCAGAAGATACCATTTATGCACCGGTGTGTCACGCATCTCTTCCTCGCCTACGTCGATGATCTTCCTTAAGACCCATTGACCAACACAAATAACAAGGATAATAAATGAGTAAAACCCCTCCATTATCATCCTCCTTTAGGTGGAATAATAAGTAAGTGCTTTCTACAGCCATCTCATAAAAAAACCTTTAGAAACCTTCACACGTCTTTCGCGTGCCCAAAACTCCAGCTGCCTGATTCCCTCCGTCTGCTCCTCCGCGAACGTAAAACATAACTTTAGCGGTACGATTGCACGCCCCTTCAGTTTGATCCCGATCACCGGTTTCCTGTCATGGTTGATCAGCAAACATTTCACAGCTTCAACGTTAATGACTGTACCGTTTATGACGATTCCTTCCTGAGCCATTTCCAACACGCCAGGTTTCATCAGATAGGTTCGATATACGGAGATGAGGAATACGGCGGAACAAAAAACTAACCACACCATGCAGGCATAATAAAAGAAGTCCCTTTCTTCATGGCCTCTTATTATATTTCCAAGAAGAACAGCGATTAAAATCAACATCGATATCATCAATCTGATCCCTGAAGAAGCAGAAACTCGAAACATCTTCATATTCATCTTTACTCCTATCATGAAATAATGATGGACTGTATTCTGACCCATATGTATAGGTTCATTATACTTGAACTAACAAAATGTGGTAACCCTATGTACAAACAACAATAAAAAAAGCCCCGATTTAAGCGGCAGCTCCTGTCTTTATCTATTTACATTATCTCATCAAAGCAATCTGGAATTACATGATCAGCACCTCATTTTCTAATATTTAAAGTTTATTACACACACCCATCGTCTATTCCGCAGCAGCCAAACGATTCGGTTCGATCGGTTTGCTTAGCCAATGCTCATCGGTTTGTACGTGATTCTTGCGAACGAATTTGGCAACGCTGCGCTTAAAATCGTCATATGCAAATGCGGAAGCCAGCCGAACCACATAACCTTCCTGCTCCCCGCCGCAGTCTGACTGCTTCGTATAACAAGCCTTGGCAGCATCTTCGTCCCAGATGCCCCGGTACAAGACAGGAACCGTAACCAGCCCCAAACGTTGCGCCCATTCCTCCGTCTCATCCCATGACAGGCACACATTCAACTCATTCCACACGGAGAACAGCATGTAATAGGCAGGCAGCGCAGCATACGAAAGTGAATGCTTGGCATATACGTTTTCCCCGCAGAGACGATATCCCTCCGGAATCAAATATTTGATGCCCCCATGCAGCGTCTTCACATAATGACGGGAAGGATGATCCTTGCTGTCCAGCGATCTCGCATGAATGAAACCGGGGTACATCGTGGTGTTCTCCCCGTCCATTTTCTCGGTAATGACGACCTCCTGTCCCGTAAAATGGTCCGTGTTTCGTAAAATCTTATCGTCATCCGTATATCCTCTGGACCAAGGCAAATGCATCGTTTTGGGATACTTTATTTTCATCGTTGTTCACCTCCTTATTTGCCGAAGGTATCGGCTTCCGCGAAGAAATACAACTCTGCCAGCATATCTTCGCCTAACAAATGATAGATTTTGGATGCCCCTGCATCCCCTCCATGCAAAATTTCCATATGAAAGCTCACAAGTTGAACGACGTGCTGAATGAATGCATCATCATATCCAAGGTCCTGCAATGTATGGCAGGTTATGCTTGCCGATACGTGCTCGTGCCCATAATAGGAATAGTACCCTCTTGCTTGCTTCCATACTTTGCAGAACGGCTTGCCCGCGTCATGGAACAGTGCTGCTAACTGCATAGCCAGCAGATACTCGCCTTCATAGAAAGCATTGATATATTCCAGCACGGCATACGTGTGCTCCGACAATGTTTTGGAATGATGCGGATTCTCCTGATCATATCCCAGCATCACATTGAAATAGGGAGATTGAGACAAGTAGAGAAATAACTCATCATGACCCCGTCTGCGTGTTAACAGCACTTCCAGTTCTTCTCTTGCAAGCTGCGTTTCGCCCTGCTCATGAACGAGATGCAGATTACTGAATCCTTCTCTCATGACAGGAAATTCAAGGTTCTTGGCATATTTCGTCATGATCTTCTCGTCGAGCCGGCGTTTTCGTCCCTTGACTCTTTCCAGAGCCACTTCATAAGGGGTTGTGCAGATATGGCATTCCACCGATCGATCGCCAAATCGCTTCAGGAACTTCTGTCTCCGCTCCCGGCTGACATTGGTGGCATCAAAAACGACATTTCGTCCGGACGCAAGCGCCTGTTCGATTTCGGCGAAAGCTGCATCAAATACCAGATACGTATTTTTCTGTTTGGATTCGCTGCCGAACAGTCTTTCACGGATCGAGTCCGTCGCAACGATGACGGCCCGCTCGCTTTTGCATAATTGTTTGGCATAATAGCTTTTTCCGCTGCCGGGTATCCCCACCAGCATATGAATGGTACACATGTTGTTCACCTCCTCCGTGCCTCTAAATAATGTACCATCCTTGCGGAGTGATTGAGTAAGTAGAGAATTTTTATACTCAACTTTTACATACCAATAAAAAGGCTGATTGCAGCAGGAAGAAGCCCTGCCCGGCAATCAGCCTTCATATCATCCTTTCTATCCTATCTACTCCGTGACTTTCCCTCTCGGAGCTGCTGCGGTTGTATCGCGCTCCACCAGCTTGACGGGGATCAGTGTCCGGTCCGGTGTCTGTTTCCCTCTCTCGAGCCAGTTTACAACATGTTCGGCAGCTTGGCGTCCAATCTCGTAAAAATTCTGCTCAACGGTGGTCAGCGGAATTATGACATGCTCTGTGACAGGATTATTATCAAAGCCTATGATCGAAATATCCTCCGGAATACGGATCCCTCGTTCCAAACAGCGGTTCAGCAGGTTGGCGGCGATCAGATCATTCTCCGTCTGAACAGCCGTTACCCCTTCCGTCCGGTAAGAGTCCAGCAGCTCATTATAAAATCGTTCAAAGCCAACCTTCTCTCGATAATCCTTCATATTCAGCCTGATATAACGGCTATCAACGGGAAGTCCATGATCCTTCAGCGCTTGGCAGTATCCGAAATACCGGTTGCGCACCGAAGAGGTTGATTCAATGCTGACTGCTGTAAGAAACGCGATCTTTCGATGACCGAGCTCAATCAGCCTGGATACGGCTTGATAGGATCCACTGAAATTGTCAGAAACCACCGCCCCTAGCGGCAGACTGTCAAAATATTTATCGATCGTCACGATCGGATAATCTTCAAGGCAAAGTCGATGCAGAATGTCGTAGTTCGTCTGATCGTTCCGCGGATACAATATAATGGCCGCAATGCCCTTTCGGATCAGCATTTCCAGCAGATCACGTTCTTTCTGGGAATCGTAGTCGCTTTGGTGAATGCTCAAATAGTAACCGTTCGCGTTGAGCCAGTCCGAAGCTCCGCGAATATATCCCATCGTGCCGCGATCGTCTTCGGAAGGCAGGATCAGCGATATCATTTTATCCATTCCAACCGACCGCTGCTCCTGGCCACGTTGCCGGGGTTTAACAAAGCTGCCGCTTCCCTTGACACGGTAGATAAACCCGTCCCGCTCCAGCTCCTCAAGCGCTCTTCTTGTTGTAATACGGCTCACGCCGAAGGTGGAGCTTAGCTCGGCCTCCGTAGGAAGCTGGGCTTCAGGAGCATAGTGGCCTGAAGAAATTTGCGATTTCAGCTCATCCATCATCACGCGATACAGCGGTGGTTTATTGTCTTTGGTCAACTTGGTTCTCATCCCATCTATATCTATTTTCCAGTGTAAATCTTGTCGTACTAAAATTATAGCGTTTGCATCATTGGCATGTAAACCGCTCCTATCTTCCTACTTCGAGTCATTTCGATTACTTTACATTTGTATAACGTTCATACTGCGCTCGTTTGATATCCAAGTAGCTCTGGGCTCCCATTTTGTCCAGAGTCTTTACGTAGTTATCCCAGTCCGTGTCCAGGCTGGCTTTCCCCGTCACAAACTTCACACGCATCTCCTCAATGTATTTATTAATATCGGTCAGGATCGCGCTCGTTTGATTGGCTTCCTCATCCGTAGGAACAAAATCTGGCCAAAGCTCTTTGGGCGCCAACTGATCCAGCTCAGCCGGATCCGCCTTAATCTCGGCGGCTACCGTCGTCCCACGCGCCGCCATCCGCAAATCGTCGTCTGGCTCAACATATGGATAATAAGCACCATACACATTATCAACATATTGGAAAGCGCCCAGCTGCACGCCGCCCTTGTAATTTAGAATCTCGTCCTTGTATTTCGGTTTGCCGTCAACCATATCATAGGTTTCGCCCTCAAGTCCAAAGGTGGCAAAGTTAATCCCTTCCTCCCCATAGAAATAATCGATCCACTTGATCGTTTCAACCGGATATTTGTTTTTGTTGGTGATAACGAAACCGAAAATCCCTTTGGCAGGCGGCCCCAGCACCCCGGCGACTTTATCCCCGTTCGGCCCCTCGAGGGCATGAATGCCTACATAGTTCTCGGCTGCATCCTTACCGATATATCCCGGTCCTTCCCATACAAACGAACCGATCAGATTGTTGGAGCCGTCCGTAGACCACTTCGCATAATCATAGCCTGTCGTAAAATTTTGCTGGGCCAGTGACCCGTCCTTGTACAGATCGCTCATGAAACGGAGCAGTTCTCTGTACTTCGGATCATTAAACGTTGTCTTGACCTGTCCGTCCGCGTCCTTATATAGATATTGACCGAATGCCTTGGCACCGCCTTCCCCCATGCCGAAGCTGCCAGCCAGGAAACTCTCCAGGAAAGTCCAATACTGCGATTCAAGCACCCACCCGAGACGGGAGCTGTCCTTCTCCCGAACCTTCATGAGCGCTTGTCGGAACTCCTCGGTCGTCTTGGGCACTTCAAGCCCCGCTTCATCCAGCCAATCCTTATTGATATACAGGCGAACGGAATTGAACGCTTTAGAGAAATCGACGTAAGGCAGGGCATAAATATGCCCGTCCGACATCGTGATGGCTCCCTTAATGTCCGGATTGTCCTTCAGGAGTTTGTTCAAATTCGGAGCATGCTGCTCAATCAGCTCCTCGAGCGGAACAAATAAGCCTTGTTTGCCGTATTTCATCAGCTCATCGGTGCCGAAAGCAATGCGATAGAATGCATCCGGCAGGTCGTTGGAGCCGAGCATGACATTTTTTCGTTCGTTGACGGCGGAACCCGCCAGCTCCTCAAATTCGACTTGAATGCCGGACATTTCTTCGTATTTTTGCCACATCCATAATTGATCGGCCGGAGGATGCACATCGGTATACCCGCGCTTGACAATCCTTAGCTTGATGTTCCCGGGATCTCCGTCCGTTCCGGCCGGTTCCGGTTCCGCCTTACCCCCTGAACCGCCGCAGGCGGAAAGCGTCAACGAAAATGACATCGTTAAGGCAAGCAGAAGTTTCATTCCTTTTCTCATATCCATATCCCCTCTTTTCATGATTATGAGTTCCAAGCGGTAATGACCGCCCTCTATATCGGCTTACCCTTTGATAGCTCCCACCATGATGCCTTTCTCAAAGAAACGCGACAACAGCGGATACAACAGGAGCAGCGGCAGCGCGGATAATACGACGATCGCATATTTCAAGCCTTCCTTGACCATCATCTGATCCGCATATTCGGCACCGACCGATATTCCGGCCATTTCCTTGAAGTCGTTCTGAACCAGTATTTCTCTTAAAATCAGCTGCAGCGGGAATTTATTTCGATCCGTCAAATAAATCATAGCGTCAAAATAAGAGTTCCAATGGCCGACCCCGTAAAACAGGATCATTACGGCAATGATCGGCATCGACAAAGGCAGCACAATTCGATACAGCATATGAAAATCATTGCAGCCGTCGACGTAGGCGCTCTCTTCGAGCTCCACCGGAATCCGGGTCTGGAAGTAGGTTCGCATTATAATCATGTTGTAGGCGCTGATCGCACCAGGCAGTACCAAGGCCCACATCGTATTCAGAAGTCCGAGCTCCTTGTTTACCAAATAAAGAGGGATCAGCCCGCCACCGAAAAACATGGTGAAAGCAAACAGCAGCGTAAACAGTCCCTTGCCGTAAAAACGCTTTCTGGAGAGCGGATAAGCGCCAAATACCGTCATCATAATATTGATCGCCGTCCCTATGAATGCGTACAGAAGCGTATTGGCATACCCTCTCCAGATCTCGCTGTTCTCGAACACTTTGGCATAACTGTCAAGATTGAAGCCTGCCGGGAACAGCAGCAGCGGCTTGTCCCAAATTTGGCGCGGATCGGAAAATGAAGCAAACAAAACAAAGAGAAGCGGGTACAAAATGACGATGATTACCAGAATGGACAGCACTAGAATGATGATATCGGCCAGCTTTTCTCCAGGCGTTTGTTTGATATTCAGCAGCACTTCTTACATTCCCTCCTTAATCCTGCATCGACGACTTCTACCATAAGCTGGTCTCCCCCGCTTTGCGTGCAACCGCATTGACGATAATCAGGATGATAAAATTGATCACATTGTTGAACAGGCCGACTGCCGCCGAAAAGCTGTATTGGGTGTTAAGCAGTCCGCTCTTGTACATGTAAGTGGAGATCACCTCGGAGGTTTCCAGGTTCATCGCGTTTTGCATCAACAGAATTTTCTCGAAGCCGACACTCATGATGCCGCCTGCGCTCAAGATGGACAGGATCACGATGGTCGGAACGATACCGGGAATCGTTATATGCCAAATTCGCCGAAATTTGCTGGCCCCGTCCATATAAGCCGCCTCGTACAGGTCAGGCGAGATGCCCGAGATGGCAGCGCTGTAGATGAGCGAAGACCAGCCAACTCCTTGCCATACGCCCGACCAGACGTACAGATGCCAGAATTTCGATGGCTCTGCCAAATAATCGACCGGTTCCCTCCCCAAGGAAACAAGGATGGAGTTGAAGACGCCATTCGTCGGCGAGATAAAGAAGAACAGAATACCGACCGCGACCACAACCGAAATGAAGTGCGGTGCGTAGGAGATGCTTTGGGCGAATGAGCGGAATTTACGATTTCGAATCTCGTTGAACAAAAGCGCCAGCAGGATCGGAGCGGGAATGCCAACCAACAGACCGTATAAACTGATCCCGATGGTATTCTTCAGAATGGTCCAAAAATAATAAGCGTCAAATAACCGCTCGAAGTGCTCGAACCCGACCCATGGACTGTTCCAAATGCCAAGGCCAGGCATAAAATCCTTGAAGGCGATCTGAACGCCGTACATCGGCCAATAATGCCAGATCAAAAAATAAAGCACCGCCGGCGAGATAATGATATACAACCCGATATTTCGCTTAAGCTGCCTTTTAACATGCGTCCATTTGTTGGACTTTGGAGCGGGCTGTGGGGATGCCGAGTTTAATCGGGCGTCCATGCTTTGTCATGACCTCCTTTTTCTCGATCAAATTGCGTAAGTGAATATTAGCCACGGTGGACGACTAATATCGGCTTCCGTTGGCAATGCACCACCTCCTGCTCGTACTTACTTGTATTAACAATTTTGAATGTATTGATTATTTGTTATAACACATTCTAGTTAGCATTCAATTTCCAGTCAATATGACATCGAAAAATTGCTACTTTAGAAGTATAAATTGCACTTTTGTTATGACAAATTTCGACGGTAGAGCCATTCTTAATGATGAGAAACAATCCATTCCATACATGTGGTGGACAATCATGACCACCCGTCCAACGGGTGGTTTGCTCTTGGGGTATAACCCCTTGTTGCCAAACTGCGCCTAAAGACGCTAGCCTGACCATAACTCTGTTCAGGCTCATTGTTATTTGTCACTTTCACTT
>NZ_JFOM01000034.1:0-16886 GCF_001860525.1 Paenibacillus sp. LC231
AAGTGAAAGTGACAAATAACAATGAGCCTGAACAGAGTTATGGTCAGGCTAGCGTCTTTAGGCGCAGTTTGGCAACAAGGGGTTATACCCCAAGAGCAAACCACCCGTTGGACGGGTGGTCATGATTTTCTAGAGAGGTAAGAGATAAATCTGATATATCTGAGCAAGTCGCCGTTCCCGAGTGGCTGGCTATGGTAAAATAAATCTAGAAATTTAACCAAATTTCTTGAAGGCTTGCTTTAACCGATAGGAGATGACGATTATACGATATCTAAAGGATATTCAGGAGCCGGGGATGGGAACCTGGTATTTTGAAATTGATAACAACGGCACGGCATATAGGCAGATCGTTCTTTATGAGGATGGCAGCTGCATTACATCCAACCGGAAGCACGAATCCTCTCATTTCATGCTGGCGGAGCATCCTCTTAATCCAGAGGAACCCTATTATTCAGAAATCAGTCAAGCTGCATTCGAGGAGCTTTGGTTGGAACAGCTGCAAGCCGGCATGGAGGACTGGCATCAGACTCAACGTTTATTTCCAGTAGGCGCTAAAGTGGAAGGGTTCATCGAGGCCTTTTTTCCGCAAGGCACATTGATTAACTTGTTGGAACCGCGGGCCGTTGGCTTGACTGACACGTGCGCTCTGGAGTCACGCTCCCCTGCTGAATGGATGTACCCTCGTTATCGGGTCATTGCCGAGGTATCCGGTTACGATGAAGTAAACCAATGGGTGCTTCTTGCCAATGCTGAGCTTCCAGGAAGTCAGTTGGACGAATCTTAACGCAGGATCCGCGTTCAGGATCAACAGCCAATCGCGTTTTCTTTTACATAAGCGTAACCATCATATGTAGCCAAGGAAACCACGAAAAAACCGTGGTTTTTTTTACGACTGCGGTCATGCGTATGAAGCGTTTGGTTTGAATTGGATATAATTTGCTATGCTCGGGTTATCCTAATCTCAAGAGAGTATGTCTTTGAACGAATTCAAAATGCCCAGGGAAGGGTAATCATGTTTAATTCCAAGACGAGACAGGAGGTTAGCATGAAACATACAGACGGTATATCCGATGTTGCGATACTCGGGATGGGTACGGCTTTGCCGGTACATTCGGTGGCACAGTCGGATATTGCGGATTTAATTGCTTCTACGCTGCAGGATCAACCCGATCTGGCCCGCTTTGCTCGAAGAGTATTTCGATCCTGCGGTGTCGAAACTCGTTATACTTGCGAATCCAACTACCTTGGTTCATTGGAAGAATGCCGCTATCTGCCTTCCCATGACGAGTCCGACATCCCGACTACCGAGGAACGAATGGATACATACAAGCGGGAGGCCCTCCCGCTTGGCATAGAAGCAGCCGAGAAGGCAATGAAAGATGCCGGTATGTCACCGGATCGAATCACGCATCTCATTACGGTCAGCTGCACGGGCCAATACCAGCCGGGCATGGATGTGCTGTTGATTCGTCATTTGGGGCTTTCACCGCGCGTCAATCGTCTGCCGTTGATATTTCAGGGATGTGCTGCGGGCCTTAAAGCGATTCAGATGGCAAGGGATGTTGTCAGAGGAGCGCCGGCGTCGCAGGTTCTGATTGTGTGCGTGGAGCTTTGCACCCTTCATTTTCAGCCGGTCAAGGAGAGGGAAGCGCTTTTTGCTGCTTCGTTTTTCGGTGATGGTGCCTCCTCTTGTGTTATCGGTCACCCGGAAACAGATCATCAACATTATTTGGAGCTTGGCTCGGGTTATTCGGTTGTGCTCCCGGATTCAACGGAGGATATGACGTGGGAAGTAGGCAATACAGGCTTTGACCTTTTTTTATCGCCGCGTATACCCAAGCTGCTTGGTACTCACCTGGAAGAAGAAATGCGTGTTCTTCTGAAGGGAGATAAGCTCCCAGAATTGTGGGCCATCCATCCTGGCGGACGAGGCATAGTGGATTCTGTCCAGGAAGTCATGGGTCTGACCGATGAACAAACCAAATACAGCAGGGACATTTTAAGAACGGCGGGGAATCTCTCCTCCGTGACGATTATGTTTGTGCTGAGTGCGATGTGTAAAGAGATGCAAGAGCTGAACAAAACTTCCACGGAAGGGGTAGCCATGGCCTTCGGCCCGGGCCTGACCGCGGAGCTTATGCGATTTACCTACGTGAAGTCATATACGTCATCGGTCAAGGATCTGAACCATGTCCTTCTTTAGAACCTTATCCATCCGGGCGCAGGAAGAGGAGCTTATGGATGACTTTTCCATGGGAGGGGAAGAGTTGATCGAAGCGCTGAAGCACTTAAGGAAACTGAATCGAATCTTCGCAGCGCCTGGTCCTACCTTAGACGGCGTAGAGAAGCTTTGGAAATCGATTGGTAGCCCGAGTACCCTTAGCATCATGGACGTAGGAGCAGGTTCAGGCGATGTAAACCAGAAGCTGCTGCAATGGTCGGATCAAAGGGGCATCAAGCTGAATATTACCTTGGTCGATATGACAAAAGAAGCATGCGATGAGGCTAAGCGCTTGTTTACGAACGAACCGAGGATTCAAGTTCGACGCGCCGATGTTAGAGATTTACCCGATGCATCGGCTGATATCGTGACAGGTTCCCAGTTCATCCATCATTTCCAGGGTGAGCAGCTGGTGGAGATGGTGATGCATATGCTGAGAGCTTCTATTTACGGGGTCGTGATCAATGATATTCATCGGCAACCGGTATCCTACACGGCAGTCTGGCTTACGACGCGTATCATTTCCCGCAATCGTTATATCCGCCATGATGGTCCGTTATCGGTTGCTAAGGGATTTAAAGGGAAGGATTGGAGAGAGTTGAAAAAGCAGCTCAATCACGACACCATGACCTATAAATGGAAGTCGTTGTTCCGTTATTCCGTAGTTATCCCGAAACAGGGGACTCGCTAGTCCTCTACACGTTACCAAATGAATGTTCTTCATGCAAGCTATGAGGCAGGTGTTCATATATGTCAAAGCAAGCGGATGTCATCGTCATTGGAGCGGGAGTAGCCGGCACAAGCTGTGCACTACAGCTTGCAAAACAAGGACATCGTACGATATTGCTGGACCGGCAATCCTTTCCGCGCCATAAAACCTGTGGTGAATTCATGTCCCCAGAGACCAAAGAGATGCTGGACTATCTAGGGGTCCAATTACGTGGAACGGTTGAGCCTAGTTCCATGGATCACGCCAAAATCGTAATGCCGCACGGCGGTGAGATTAACGCTCCGTTACCGGGGCAAGCAACCGGGATCAGCCGCTATGAACTGGATCGCCTGCTGCATGAGCATGCAGTGACCGCGGGCGCGGACATTGTCACGGGAACAACCGTAACCAACATTCAGAAGCTGGATAATCATCGGTATGAAGTCGATGCAAGGCTAGGGAATGAGATCGTTCGATATGAGGCAAGGGCCGTTATTGGTGCGTACGGTACAAAAAGGCCACGCGGCGTTGCCTCTGCCCAGGCGTATCGGGATGATACCGTGTATGTTGGTGTAAAATCGCATTATAGCGGCATTACGATCCCTGCTCAAGTTGAGCTGTATTTTTGCGAGGGGGGTTATGTCGGAATTTCGCCGATTGAAAATGGGATGGTCAATGTAGCCGCGTTGCTGACCTTGAAATCAGTGCAGGGCAGCGGCAAATCGGTGCCAGAAATTCTACGGGCCGCTTCACGTACGAACAGAAGGTTAGCCGAGCGAATGGCTGAAGGGGAGCCTGTTACGGGAACCCAGGTATCGATTGCCCCGCTTCATTTATCCAATACTCCGCATCCATGGTCGGAATATCCGCATATCGGCGATGCGATGTTGATGCTTCCGCCGCTGTGCGGGGACGGGATGTCGGTTGCTCTGCGATCATCATGGCTATGCTCCGGCTGGACACACAAATATTTGCATGGAGAATTAACCTTCGAACAATGGCGAGAGCAATATACGCTTGAAGCTAATCGTACGTTTAAGGAGCTTCTCAGAAGGGCTAGGAGAATTCAGAACCTGGCTTTTGCCAAAACCAACCGCTTCTATCCAGGCATCGCCCGGATGATTCCAGGATTGGCGTCCTATATCGTAAAAGCTACCCGGTTATCCGAATCGGGCATAGGCACCAGATAATAGCCGCATGATTGCGGCTTTTTTGTATTGTCATTCTATGGATATAAGTTGACTATTAGCAAACAAATATTTATTATGTTTATAAAATAACAGTCATACATATATTGGAATGGAGGGGCGTTATGCAGGATGGAAAGTATTCGCCTAATCCGACCGGGGTTATTCGAAGTACTCTTGATTTCCAGTTCCAAATCGCTTGGCAGATGCTCGACTTGCATCTTACGGGGCTTCACGATGAGGAGTTCCATTGGCGACCTGCTGCGAAGGGGCTCCATGTTTACCGTGATTCTGGAATCTGGCTGGCGGAATGGCCTGAATCCGAGGAGTATGGAATTGGCCCGCCGAGTATTTCTTGGCTGACATGGCATATCACATACTGGTGGTCTATGGTACTGAATCATTCGTTCGGCAGCGGGACATTGGTCCGTGAAGACATCCATTCTCTGGGTAACATCCAAGAGACCAGAGATCAAATACATGAAATGAGCTGCGAGTGGAAACGTGAAATGTCGGCTTTGACAGACGCTGCGTTCCTTTCTACGGAGCGGACTTTGTGGCCTTTCACGGATAAGCCTTTTCATGAATTGGCGGCCTGGCTAAATCTAGAACTGATGAAAAATGCGGCCGAGATCGGTTATTGCCGTTTCCTATATGCTGTTCACAAGCAATAATACTTGTATCCATGGGGCCATAGCATGATCTTTACCTGGGTATCCCTAAGAGGGATTCGAAATACGATGTAAAATGAAGGGCTGCTAAGTTGCTTTGTGCAACCGGGCAGCCCTTATATGTAGATTAATTAAGAATCGGTCACTCCGTTATTGATGACGATGCGGTCCAGTTTCAAATTTACCGGCGCCGCTATCGTATCGCCTACAGGGCACTTACGCTCCAGGAATTCAACGAATTGTTCAACCTTATCGGCGGACGAAGGGGTTTTGATGTAGAAGGTGTATCGAATATCAGAGTACCCTGGGCGTACGTCAGAGCGGTTAAAGAATCCGTCCAGGTCAATATCTCCTTCTACGTCAACCCTGAAATCTTCAAGGATCACATCGAATTTTGGTGCATATACACGGGCCACGATCGATTGGCATGCCCCAAGGGAGGCAAGCAGAGCTTCAACGGGGTTCATTCCGGTATCCGTACCTCCAAGGCTTTTCGGCTCATCGATGACTAACTCGAACTGCCTTACATTAGCAACAACTTTTACCCCTTCTTGCAAATGGGCTGTTGCTTTGAACGTTTGGACACTTGGCATATAGTACCATCTCCCTTTGTCTGGACAGCCCCATTAAGCGTAAGTGGACTGTACTATATTCAAATACATACTATTTAACTTGGATTAGTAAGGATTATAATTCTATTTAACATGATCTGTCAATATAGTATGAAGAGACCAATATGCCGTTCGTGTGTATTCCTATGGGTGAGACATGGAAGAAGGTAAAAAAAGAGCGTGTGCTCTCATAACGAAAACACACGCACTAGATCAGTTCCATATTATTATTCGGAAGCCTTATTTTGTTGTTTCAGCAAATCGCGAATTTCAGTCAACAATAGTTCTTCCTTCGATGGAGCCGGCGGCTCTTCCGCCTTCGTTTCTTCCTTGCGTTTGAAGCGGTTAAGTGTACGGATGAACATAAAGATCGAGAAGGAGACGATCAGGAAATCTACGACCGTCTGTAGAAAAACTCCATAAGTAAGCGTTGCATCTCCGATTGTCGCATCTAGTCCTGATAAATTGACTCCGCCAAGGAGCAAGCCAATTACCGGCATAATGATATCGCTCACCAAGGAGGATACGATTTTGCCGAATGCAGCACCAATGATAACCCCAATGGCTAAATCGAGCACGTTACCCTTAAGCGCAAAGGTTTTAAACTCTTTTAATAAATTCATAATACGTCACCTGCTTTTCAATTCAAAATGTAGGGCGGCATTTCATCTACCACTCGAAATATCCTATCAGCAACTAGTGAAATGCGCAAGATCGTTAAGCCGTATCATTTTACGGAAAATGCCAACATCGAGCTTTGCGCAGAAGAGGTTATATCCATGAATACTTTTTCGCAGCTATCAATTCTGGACGAACAGCGACATTGCAGATGAACTTGCTAAAGGCATTGCACCACACTGACTCTATTATTGAAAGTGGGGAAAAGTTCATTCAAAGCGTTAGGTAGGATGATTTTTTGCTCAATCGTACGCTTTCTTTGAAGAGAGCCTACTAGACATTAAGAGATTGAAGTTTTTTAGTTCATAGAAAAGATCGCACCAATATTGATGCGGTCTTTTCTGTGAACTATTAAGATTGGATGGAGGGGGGCTAAAAAATAAACTAGAACACGTACACCTTCTCGTATGTTACCTTTAGCATTCTCTTTTGATCCGCCCGTATTTTAATCAGCTCAATTGTCACAGTGTAACAACAAAATAACAATCATTTCGCGTTCAATAGCTATTTTTCTGTCATTACACTACAGCCGTAATATCAAAAAAGCTGTCCGCTTATTAGCGGCAGCTTTTTTACGTTTTGTTGTCATTTCCAACAGATGCTCTTACAGTTTACTTAGTCCTTCCAGTAGCCGGTCAAATAAAGCCCTTCCATCGCGTGATTCCAAATGGATACATCATTAGGACGGTCGATGGGAACCTGGAGGGTGCAAACGCCGTCGATCCCCCAATCCAATTCTTGCACATCTTGAATATCATGCATGGTTCGAAGAAAAAGTATATTACACGTACCGGCTACGAACGAGGATAAGACGGCATGAAGCAGAGCAGCCTCCGGGGCGTTCACTTCCCCCCACCTGATAAATAAAACGGATCGGCTGTTGTTGAGAACTTCATAGAATCTGTGAATGCGAAGATTTATCTTCTCTTTATAAGAAGCATACGATTGCGTCCAATCTTGATTGGGCCAAATCGGGAAGTCATGTACGGAGATCATATCATATTGCGTATCCAGTATGAAATGAGCATCATGGTACGGTCTTCCTCCAGCAGGCGTGGCGATTCCATCCTCCAAAAGAGCGGAAGTGCCTTCAATCTTCCGCATATGCTCAAGTTCCATAAATCCGATGAAGCGGTTGCTCAATAACCGGGTTACATCTGAAATGGAGTTCGTGATCATCCAATCAAGCGGGAAAGAAAAACGTCTTAGTTGACGCTGCCGCAAATTGATCGATGGCCCGCACCAGCTGCCCAAGCTGATGATCACATCATAGGCGCCTTTCACATCTACCAGCTTCACATTTGTCACCACTCTCTCATATACGTCCATGATTATCGTATTCAGCCTCTTTTCGGGACGTATGGACATTTATAGGTAGGGAACTGTTTGTTTTGATCGGAGTGTCTTACAAAAATGTAAGCTTGTAGAAAGGTTAATCGATAAGTGAATCTTTCATTATGGTTTAGACTGGGGGTAATGAACATATAAGAAGGTGATATATGATGAGAAATGTGATGATCATTTTATTTGCAATTACAAGCATTATGCTGATGGGGACGTGCAGGGAACTGGAGTTAGAACAAGCAGAATGCGGGGAGATGCATTGAATTGGGGATCAAGCGAAGGTCGAATACATGTAACATCATACGTACCTAAAGAAAAGAAGCCGCAAAGCATGCAGCTTCTTTTCTTTGAATGATTCCACGGACAGATTCCAATGTGAAGAGACAGAGAGGGCTAGGGCTTCCTTGGTTATCCTCTCAATTACTTTCTAGAATCAACTGCTGCAGTTGATTGGTGTAGAAAGTCAGCTCATTCTCCGAAGACAGATCCTTAAGCAGCGCTTGGATTAGAAAGGAACGTGGACGTTCAGCGGTGAACTCTTCCCGCAGCATCGCGGATACCTCAGACAAGTCTTTTTTTCTGGAGTTCGTGATGGACATATCCGGGATAATCGACTCAATCGTATCCATCAACGCTGTTCTTCGTATTTCTTGCGTATGAGTAAGTGCCTCTAAATCAACCATCGAATATTCCTTCATGAGTTCATCGGTGAGCAGGGGACGGGGAGCACGTTGTTCCAATCCCAGCATGAGATCATCCATTCGCTCAGCAATGAAAACAGCCAATTCCTTCTGAATGAGTGGTTTGAATCCAAACAAAACATGAAAGGTATACTCGCGGATCAATCCGTTAAAGACGGCTGTAGCATCCCATTTCCATTCCGCTATCGAATCCCCGTAATGACGGAGCAAAATATCCTGGTAATAACGAAACATATTCAATTGAAGCTGATGGATGACGGTACCGATCTTGTCACTGTTCGCCGGCGGGAGTTCGTTATGATCACGCGATATGTAATATCCATGCTCGATGAAAAAATCGAACTGATAAGCGATCTCCTCAAGAAATGTTTCCCTGCGGGATAAACCTTTTTTGCGGATCTGTTCTACGGCATCAATCATATCCTGCTGTCGTTTCTCCAGAATACGGATGTACAGCTCTTCTTTGGAACCATAGTATTTATAGATTGAGCCTTTAGCGATGCTGCAATCATCCGCGATATCTTGAATCGAAGTCGCTTGATATCCTTTTTCGGCAAAGGAACGAATAGCCGATTGCAATATTTTTTCTTTTAACAAACTCATAGCGCGGCCCCCTTAACGATGTACAAATAAACCGGATTCGATCACTATCATATCGTTTTTTGCAGAGCTAATCCACAGTCACATGAAAGGCGCCTCAATCTTGAACGAGCTTGATATCCGGATATTTCTTCGCTAGTTCATCCATGGCTTTATGCCGTATTCCCTTGAGATGCTGGTCAAAGAAAGCAACGCTTACCTCGTTTATGATGCGATGAACCGCTTCTGGATCCTCTCCCGGGTTAGGCAGCAGCGGAGAGAACAGATGAAAATCCGTATAACTCATATGGGAAGTATGTGGAATCGTCATCGCGTATCCGCCTCCCTGCAGAGCATTCATGCGACGCTTTACCGTTTCCTCCCAAAAATCTTCGTAATACTCCCTTGTATGGCCGCTTTGCACCATAGCTTGATCCAGCGAGTTATCGAATTTCGACTTGTCGATACTCTTCTCACCATTCATCTGTAGATATGGCTTATTAAGTCCCGTGCTCGGTATGGGTTCTCCATATAAGGTCCCATCCATATTGATCGCAGCCTTGATACGAGAATCCTTCAGCAGCATCTGGGCTGCAGTCGCACCGCCGTAAGAATGCCCGAACATGCCGATTCGTTCCAGATCAAGACGGCCGGTAAAACGGTCCTGTTCATCCTGTCTATTCAATTGTTCCAGCCGATTCAAAATAAAGGATACATCCTGAGTCCATAATGTCATATGCTCGTCAAGCGCTTCAAAACCTGAAAGCTGGTGCTTGTTGATCAAAACCTCCCGGCCGTCCGGGTATACGGTTGCAGCCGCATCATAGGCATGGTCGATTCCAACCACGATATATCCATGGCTGGCCAGCTCTTCGATCTGGAAGGTATTCTGGTTGCGGAAACCCGTCATGCCATGTGAAAAGATCAAGATCGGATATTCCTGCTCCATGGAGGACAGCGGGGCATTGCTGTAGGCATGGGTCTCCACGAGACCCAGATGGCTTAACGTCCAGGCTGGGAAGGACAGGGCCTGTTCGAGACCTTGTGTAATCGCTGCTACATTACGGATATAGGGTGCGGCTTCTTCCCCCGTTTCGGGCTCGGAAGGATACCAGAACTGTACCATCAGCTCACGGTGATCCGTCGGATCGACAGAGTACTCATCGGGCCGGTCATTGTCAATAAAATGGTATACCGCAGTTCCCACAGGATAGGGTCCCTGAGGTTGATGAAATGCGAATACAGGGAGCAGGAGAGGTAGTGCGACCATGACTGATGCGTATAGGAACATTACCGTGGTCCACAACCAGGCTGTCCATCTTCTCCTGCTATTACTGCGTGGTTTCTTTTCGGGTTTTCTAAAAATGATGCAAACCGTCAGGATAACGGAAGCCGCATAACAAGGAATCATTTGCCACCGGCAATCCTCAACGATGATCTGCACAACCGTAACGATATATAGCGCGATTAACGAGTAAATCAGCCGGCTTTTCTTCGATTTTGGTCCCCAAATCGTAGCTGTAGCCAGAGCGATAATGAATAGTATGATAACCAATTCTCCGAATCTCAAATAAGCTCCTCCTATGTGTAACGGTTATTGTGGTTTATTCGATGTCTGCTGTTCAATGGAACGAAGATTCATCGGTTATTAGTTTGGGTTTTCTAAGAAACAAGCTGAGAACCAGTCCTACACAAGCAATGCAGGCAGCCAGGAAAAAGGTGTCCGCAAAGGATGCAGCATGGGAATCCATAGGGTTGGCTCCAACAGGGTTACTCGGCAGGCTTGATGTCATCCGGGAAGATAAATATCCCGTGAAGCCGGCTACGGCAAACGAAGCGATGACCTGCTGTGATGCACTTGTGAGCGGAGTAACCCGGCTTACAAGGTGCTTAGGGGTTGCATTTAATACATGCGTATTCAGGGACATCATCGATAACCCCATGCCGGAGCCCATGAAGAACAATACGATCATGATGAGTAGTAAAGGGGTATCGGTTCGAACAAAGGACATCGTGAACAACGCAGCTGTCATCAGCGTCATTCCGGCCACAAGCTGGGGACGTGCGCCCACCTTATCAAAAAGCTTTCCTGCCAGAGGCATAAAGATCATGGAACCGACTGCCTGCGGCAGTAGAATGAGCCCGGTTGTCAGCGGAGTAAAACCTCTAATCTGCTGAAGAAGCAGCGGGAATAGTAGCACGGAGCCGAACATCGCTGCCTGCATGATCCAGGAGATGATGATGCCACGTGTAAAATCAGCCGATCTGAACGCACGCAGCTCAAGCAGCGGTTGTTTATGCCGTAAGCAGGACCAAATGAAGAGAAGCAGCGCAATCCCGCCGATAATGATTCCGGATAAAGTCTTGGCGGAAGTCCAGCTTACCCCTCCCTCACTGACTCCATAAGTAATCATGGCAAAAGCTATGGGCCCAAGTATCATGCCAACAATGTCCAGAGACGGAGCGTCCTTTCCTGGAAAGGAAGGCAGATGTTTGATGCCCACGAATAATCCAATCATGCCAATGGGGAGATTGATCAGAAAAATCCAATGCCAGCTGACAAACTCAATCAACCATCCGGATAATACGGGACCGAGCGCTGGGGCAAGCAGCAGTGGAATTCCAAACATTCCTATAATGGAACCTCTTTTATCCGGAGGTGCCAAACGGTACACCATGGCCATTCCGATCGGCGATACCATGCCGCCACCCATGCCCTGAATAACCCGGAAGGCGATGAGCTGCTCGGCTGTCTGGGCAAAAGCACATAACACGGATCCTATCGTAAACAATCCGATCGATATGAGAAACACCCGTTTGGGCTGAAATTTATCCGACAGCCATCCCGCTAGAGGGATGACCGCGGACAATGCAAGCGTGTATGCGGCGATCGACCATTGAATGGTATGCAGGGGGCTATCAAAATATTGAACTAGCGTAGGTACGGCGACATTGACGACCGTGCTGTCCAACAGGACCATGAAGGTGCCGATGATGACGGCAAGTAATGGCGCAAGGATGTCTTTAATTGCAAAAGCTCTTTCTTCTGAGGTGTTACGGATAATTGCAGATGGATCTGACATGATGGTGAACCTACTTTCTTTTAAAAATTTCGAGATTTGTACTTAATAGTTTTTTAAAAAACTATTAAGTCATTTATAATAGTAACGATGAACGTAATTTGTGTCAAACGGGCATCCATCAAGTTTTTTATCGAAAAATATAACATTTCGGTATACTCGTCCATCTAATCTTATAGAGGGCCCTCAAGAAGGAGATGAATATCGTGCGAGAATTGGAACATGAAGTCAAGAGAGCGCAGCGAGGAGATCGTGAAGCGTTTATCCGGCTCTTCCGGAGGCTGGAACCCGAACTGTATGGCTTGGCGAAGTCCATTCTAAAACGCGATGAAGATTGTGCGGATGCTTTTCAGGAGACAACACTTAAAGCATATAAATCTTTATCTACATTACAAAAACCAAAGTATTTTAAAACCTGGGTGATTCGGATTCTGATCAATGAATGCAATCAGCTGCTTCGAAGCAGAGAGCGTACCGTAGTCATGGCAGAAGTGCCTGAGCGCATACGAACATCCAACTATTATGAGGACAGCCACAAGCTGGATCTTCGTGAAGCGGTAGAACGCTTAGATGAATCGCTTCGAATCGTTATACACTTGTTCTATTTTCAGGATTTGCCCATTAAGGAAATCGCAAGCGTGCTTGATATCACGAATGGAGCGGTAAGGGCGCGTCTTCACAGAGCACGGGGAATATTGTTTGATCAGGTAAAACAAAATCGGAAGGAGAAGCTGGCCTATGAATCCTTTTGACTTGGACAAAGAACTTCGGGAGATAGGGAAAGTGCCTCAGCGCGAGGTTCCGGATATAATTCGCCGTCATCAGGACGAGGTTTACGCTTCTCTGACAAATCTTCCGATGTCAACGAGAACGAACCAGCAACAGCGTTCCACTAAGAAACGAAGAATGGTAGCAGTTGCTGCCGCGGTTGCCATGATTGCTGTGATAAGCAGTGCTTATGTATCACCGGCAGTGGCAGAATCACTAAAAAAAATTCCGCTGATCAGCAGCATTTTCAGGTTGGCTGATGATCTGGGGCTCCAAATAGCGGGGGAGCGAGGGTTGGCAGCTGAATCGAATGCCAGCGTAACGCATGAAGGTGTGACCCTTCGAATACCGCAGGTTGTATATGACGGGACTCGTTTGTCCTTAGCCGTGAAGCGGGAGGGTGAAGGATTTACCGGGAGGATAACGGATGTGGAAGTTATTAATGAGGGCAAGGGCACATCGCACCGATTTCAAAGAGGAGCCATCACCGATGTGGAGATGCTCATAGACGGCACCTCGATCCATGATCTCAGCCTGAGCGATAAACCCGGTCTGATTGGTAAGCCGACTTCGGATCCTAACGTCGTAATGTACGAACTTATAGGCTTCTCTCGATTAAATCATAGTCCATCCATACCGGATCAATTCCAGTTAACGGCCAAAATTTCGCTTGAAGGAATTGATGCACCCTATATCTTCCATATACCTGTTCGGAAAAATACAGATCAAATTATAGTCTCCTCTGGAGAAACAAGAGAATGGAACGGACTTCAAATTTCGCTGGAGCAGCTGAAATTCACACCAATCACAACAGATCTCATCATGAATCTCGAACGGTTGGACAAGTCCGGGAAGCTTGGTGACCATAATCTGCTGTTCGAGGTTTGGGATGATCGGGGGAGAGAGCTCGGCCGGATTTCCGGGAAGGGAGTCTACCGGGATGATCGACAACAACAACAGCAGCTGGAGTTGATATTTGACCGGTTTGAAGTGGCGCCAGATTCCATAACGATCAAGCCATTCCTGCCCGTCTTTCAAGATCCCATAGCTAACAGCGGCTTGTACAAAGTCGATAGTAAGGGAGAAGTGGTCAAGACGTACCTGAAAGAATTGGAGATTACCATTCCAGTCAATCATCTCGGTTTGGATAAGCTGTATGACGTTCAATGGTGAAAATACAAAAACCGGCAGCTTCGACAACATTGCAGATCATATTGCAAGGTTCTGATAAGATAAATCCGGATCAGGAAAGAGCGACATAAAAAATAGAAATCAATTTAGGAGGAAAAAATATGAAAACAATATATAAAGTAATGAGTTCCGTAGCATTGACAAGCATGCTTCTGGGAGGAGCAGTATGGGGAACTGCCCAGGCGGCGAGCATAACGGCAACTAAGCCTCAAGCGTCAACGAGCTTGCTCCAAGACGAATTCAAGGCAGCTAGTGATACCCAACAAGGGATTACCCTTGGAGTATCCAAAGCATTATACGACGGAAACCATGTTAAGGTTGAACTAAAGCGAAGCGGTAAAGAACTTCCCGGCAGTTTAACCGGAGGCAAGTGGGATGAGCAGATGGGTGAGTATGTTCACGATAAAGGTTCTATCCGCCAAATGGACGTCTTCATTGACAACAAATCCATACACGAATATGGGGGAGGGGATTTAGCAAAAAGACCAAGCGTAAGCACATCACCGGGTACAGATCCGAATCATGCGGTTATCATACTGAGCGATGCATCCCTGCTTGGAGACGACCTTGAAGCTTTTCCTGATAAGTTCAAGTTAACGGCTAAAATAGATCTGGAAGGTGTTCAAAAACCGTTCAAGTTGGAGATTCCGATTCAAAAAGTGATGAACAAACCGGTTGTTCTTCAGCCTAACCTAACTAAAAAAATGGATGATCTCCGCATGACGCTAAAGCAGGTTCATTCTACAGTTCACTCCACCCGAATTCAGTTCGTTCTGAGGGGTGGACATGATTCAACGATCCTGTATGATTTCCTTGATGATCAAGGTAATGAACTGGAGCGAATTTCGGGAAGAGGCACCGATGAGAACAACAAGAACGGTGATTACTATTACGACTTTATTCTGGAGGCTCCGGAAGCGAACGCAAAATCGATTATCATGAAGCCGTTCACGCCTGAATTCAAAGATCCCCATGCAGCTTCAGGCGAATTCAAACTGGATAAAAACGGAGAGATCGTCAAAAATCACTTGAAAGATCTTGAGTTAATTATTCCTATAAAATAATTCACTAGACTACCCTTTTCACAGCAAATGAAGAAGTGTCCGCAGAATATTTGACGGGCACTTCTTTTTTCATAGCATTTCGTATGAAATTAAACCAATATTTAACCTAAAATCGCAATGGATAAGAAATATACATGCATCTGACATGCTATGATCAGAAGTGAAAGGAAGTCTTAGAAGCAAGCCAGTATTGACATTTAATTTACTTATACGAGGGAGTGTAACAATCGATGATTAGCAAAGTTGGTCAAATTATGGTGTATGTGAATAATCAGGATCAAGCCGTAAAGTTTTGGACTGAAATGGTAGGATTTCAAGTCATAGCTGAAGAGAACAACGGCGAAATGAGATGGATTGAAATTGCTCCAACAAAGGAAGCAGAAACTAGCATTATTCTGCATGATAAGGAGTTCGTAGCCAAAATGTCGCCAGGATTACATTTGGGCACACCTTCTTTAATGTTTTTCACGGAAAATTTCGATGCGCTCCACAGCCATTTAACCAGCCACAATATCACGGTCGGCGAAGTGGTAAATATGCCCTCCGGCAGAGTTTTCAACTTTGCGGATTATGAAGAAAACTATTTTGCTGTCATGGAAAAATAAGAATAACCGATTCATAAGATCAACCATAGATCATATGAATGCGAAGTCGCCTATTTGGCGGCTTTTTTGTATGTTCGTTTGTGTTATACTTTTTTCCTGCATTCGCTATAATGGATACAGTGATTTAAGGAAAGGAATGTCATGCATGAAGAACGTGATCGTCATTGGTTCGGGAATACTTGGGGCATCGACTGCATATCAGTTGGCCAAAATGGGAGCGGAAGTCCTTATTATCGACCGCAAAGATAAAGGACAGGCTACGGATGCCGCGGCAGGCATTATCTGCCCCTGGCTATCGCAAAGGCGGAATCAGGCATGGTACCAATTAGCCAAGGCGGGCGCACGTTTTTACCCTGAGTTAGTGAAAGAACTCATCAGCGAAGGTGAGACAGAAACGGGCTACGCACAAGTCGGGGCCCTTAGCATTCACGAGGATTTGGATAAAATCCGCAAGATGGAGGAAAGGGCTCATGACAGAAAAGCGGATGCTCCTGAAATCGGTGAGATAACCCGGCTGAATGAGGAAGAAACGCATAAGCGTTTCCCATTGCTCCGAGATGGCTATCATTCCGTTCACATTAGCGGCGCCGCCCGTGTCGATGGTCGTGCACTGCGCGATGCGCTGATCCGGTCCGCTCAGAGGAACGGGGCCAAGCTTATAAACGGGGATGCCGCATTGTTATATCAAGCTAATCGTGTAACCGGAGCAGCTGTCGGAGCAAGCAGCTTTGCGGCAGATGAAGTCATTGTTTGTGCTGGTGCATGGGCTAATCAATTGCTTCAGCCACTAAGCATTCATTTTCAGGTTCGTTTTCAAAAAGCGCAAATCATGCATGTGCAGGCGACTGACCGGCAAGATACAGGCACCTGGCCAGTCGTCATGCCGCCATCGGATCAATATTTACTCTCTTTTGATAACGAGAAGATTGTGATCGGAGCGACTCACGAAAATGAAGTCGAAGGCTACGATACGAGAATAACAGCCGGAGGCATGCAGGAAATCCTGAATAAAGGATTGGTCTTGGCGCCGGGACTAGCTGACAGCACGTTTCAGGAAGTACGTGTCGGATTTCGTCCGTTTACCCCCGGATTTCTTCCGGTAATAGGTGCTGTCCCTGGCTGGGAAGGCCTTATAACGGCAAACGGCCTGGGCGCGTCCGGACTGACGATGGGCCCCTTTATCGGTAGTCAATTGGCGAGATTGGCTCTTGGAATACCACTGGATATCGACATCGATGCTTATGATATTCGTAAAGCGATCGAAGAGCGTTGAAGCATGGCGGCTAAATCGATTCTGAGCAAGCAATTGGTGAGCGGAATCTTCAGTCACTATAAAGAAAGCCGCGAAATTGAACTGCACCCCAATTGTTAGACACATCTAACAGGTGGAGGTGCAGTTTTTTTATGACTAAATTTACTAAGGATAGCAAATTGGCATTAATTCAAGGGTATGACTCTGATCTTCTATCTCAGACAG
>NZ_JFOM01000035.1:0-14636 GCF_001860525.1 Paenibacillus sp. LC231
TTAGAACGCAACATGTTTAACACCCTTCCGAACGGTTTATTTACTAATATTATATAATATTAACGCGGTGTCGTGTTGAATTAAATGTACAAAAAATAGCTGTCGAGACTTTCTCGACAGCCTGAGGCTGCCCTAGAGGCAGCCTATTTGTTAACGGTGATAGGGTTATATTTGCCTTGAGACCTTGTCAGGATATTCTCCATTTCTTGGCTTTTAACTAAGAACTTTATTACTCCGAAGAAGCGGAAGGGATAATAACTAACTTGGGATATATCTCCCATTATTTTTGATCCATTCATAAAGATTGTCAAAAATCTCCTCTGTATCCCCCTTTATCTGATATTGTTTATTATTACAAATAATGATTCCTGACTCCGTGATATCAAACGAGTAGTTATCTACAGTCCCATCCCTATCCCGATAAAAGATAATCATCATAATCACTCTATCCGAGCTTCCTTTATAACTTTTAAATTCTCGGCTATACGATTCAGCATCTAGCATGTCAATCAACTCACTAGAATTGGTTTTCTCATCAAATTGAATTGAATAATGTTTAAATGTACCGTATGAAGCAATTAAAAAATCCATCTTTTCAATCTGGTTTGTATGTCTCATAACATCTCGAATCTTTAGCGGGCTAGCATAATACCAAATAAGTCCTAAAACAATTAAAACAACAATAATAACTATTAACAAGTGCAATTTCTTCATTACACGTGTCCTCCGCACAAGGCGCCGCCTTTGTTAATTCAATTCGTAAACCAGGTTTATTCATCATAGCTTTTAAAGATGCTTATGCCAGATATAATGCATACGAGAAACAGTAACCCTAATCTTAACCAATCCATTAAGAGCCAGAAGTCTCCGCCATTCACAATGTCTGGGCTCAAGCCGTATTCATCCACAAAAATACCCATATTCCAAAATAACTTTAACGAAATAAGCAGCGATAGCAAACTCAAGGAAAATACGAGGATGGATCGTATTCTTTTATTCATGATCCATGTTCTCTCCTTTGCTCAGCGTACCACTTTCTAAGTTGATTAATATGGGCTTGATGATAACGGTTATGGTCGGCCATATGCCATAATCCCCATCGTATGGTGGCTTGCTTTTCATTTTCGTGACCAAATGCGACAATGTTATCCAGATCAGCATCCGTTAATTGCGTGCAAGTTTCTTTCAACATATTTAATACGACTTCATATTTGGATATAAGCGTATCCAGAGCCTTCCCTGAGACCATCGGCAGCCTGTTATATTCATCGATCATCGGGCCGTATTCGTCTGTTAATGACTGGGGAAGCGCCTCCCCTTTAATCCTATAAACCCAGTTCAGGTCGACGTACATGATATGTTTTATTAATTGTGCGGCACTATTGAATTTGTTACCAGGGCCTTTGTAGTCTATCTCCTCTTGAGACATGCCCTCTGATATGGATTTTAGCCTTTGGCTGTTCTCTTTGACAGCGCCATATAACATTCCCACGATCGTTGACATATTCTCTTCGCCCTGCAAATCGTAAAACATCCCAGCACAACCTCTCTTGTAAAAATAAATAGAATCCCAGCCTCACTATTTGGACTTTTGAATCTTTTGTTTCAGTCGTATCGATTTATTCAAGTGCAGAAAAATATGCCTTGTCGCCGGCATGAGCACTAATCCCGCAATCGTTTTGTTTCCCCAGTATTCAAGCAACCACGATGCTTCTTCCTTAACCGCATGCTGCACTTTAAGTTGTTGGATTCTTGCCGTTTCAACTTTTTGCTTAAAGTCGCCTGGCAATAAACGGGATATGACTTCACGAGTGTTCCGCCCAACTTCAATCCGATAAGCTAATAATGAATCAACATCAAGAGTCGCGCTCAAGTTAGCGATTTCTGCTTCCGTCATTTCATTTCCGGAATGAACATCATCAATGTGAAGTTTCTTGTTCCATTGGCCTGAATGCAATACTTGGACATCGTTATTTACGAGTAAGCTCATCGTCATGTCTTCAATACGCGTGACATGCCACATATGCCATATTATGGAGTTCTTTGTATCAGGAGCTGTAACTGGATATTGACGGAATGTTTTCTCATGTAGATCTTTCACTAATTCATCCTCAAGGGTCGCAATGGGTGAATGGCTCATTCTTGATGAATGTAACAAGCGATGCTGCTGCAAGAATAACTCAACTGCATTCTGATGCTTAGCCGGATCCAGAATGATCTGGGTTAGCTTTTTGTGATTTTCATTCCACTGTTTTCTTTGACTCAAATCCATGGAACCATCCTTTTCTAGCCGCCCTCTAAGATCCAGTTCACGGCTTCATTAAAATCTGTCGCGATAAAATCGGGATACGCTTCTTTCCATTCGCCGAAGTACTCATTGTTATCATATTTTTCCAGTTCCTTGGCGCCGGCTCCCGTTTTCACTAACACACTCTTGCAACCGGCTTCTTTGGCAGCAAGCATATCCGTCCATCTATCTCCTACGACAAAGCACTTCCTTAAATCCAGATTATTTTCTTCCGCGGCTTTCAACAGCATTCCAGGGGACGGCTTTCTACATGGACAACCCGCTCCATGCTCATGAGCACAAAGATAGATTTTGTCAAAACCAAAGCCTAATAATTCCGATTCGAATTCGTCCTTTGTTGCTTCGCCCCGAGTTATTCCAGGTTGATTCGTAAATGAACAAATCAGCATGCCTGCAGCTCTGAGTGAATCAATCGATTTCTCCACTTGTGGAAAAAGCTCAAAATCACCGGGCAAAACAACCCGATCGGTTCCTCCAAGCGTTCCGTCTCTGTCAATGAAAACCGCCTTTCTTGAGGGTTCTAGCAATTGGTCAGGCTCCTTTCTTCATTCATTTTTTTGCGGAAATAGGATTATCTCCTACCATTGGCTTTCAAATCCTGTTTAACTACTACTTTAGGCTGGCCCATGTGTTATCTGCCTCGCCTTCATCACATCGAATTTGATAGGCAACCTAAGGGCGCATCCCGCAGCGTAGATACCTTGTTATAGGATGTCTGCGACTTCTTGATGTGCAATTCGCCAACCCTCGCTTCTGTACAAATTGACATCAGATTCTAAACACTTTTGCGTATAACAATATAACTTTTTTTACAAAAAGGGGCCCATGTATTCCATAGTGCCTCAAAGTCACGCTTTCGTATTTTTCGATTATAGCTAGAATCCTCGCAGTTTATGGTGTGTTCCAAAGAATCTGCTAAGTACAAGTATTCTTGGTCAAATCCAATCACGGGTACAAAGTGTAAATACCTCTGTTTAGGAAAAACCCTTATAAACGCAATGACCGGGACCCCTTGGCTTACTTGCTTCTTTAACGTTTGCAGATTACCGCGGTAAAAAGACGCATCGTAACCACGCCTTTTAAAAAATATAAGAATACCCTTAGGAGTGACCGTTCCATCGGCTAGCTTTCTGGGATATTGTTTATAAAGCTCGTTACCGGTCTCCTCGATTCCTAAATGTCTCAGAACATATGCGCTTGAATAAGCTGCACATTCATAATGAGGCTGGATATCCATCCGATTTGAAGTTCTAATCAAATAGGATTCTGGAAGCACGCTTGTGTCGATCACATCTTTTCTTGGAATGGTAAAATAATATGACATTAGAATGGCTATAATTATGACTATGATTAGATTCAAAATAAAAATAATAATCACCATCTACTCCCTACTAAACGCATATCTGCGTGTTACTTTGTGTTTATTCACTGACCAATCAAGTTTTTGCATCCTCATGAACTAACGGCCTAATAGCAGGTCTATATCTCATTTTTTATAGTTCAGGGAGATTTATTATCGAGTTTTTCAGAGGCGATATCATCCGGGGCCAGTTTGGTACTCTCGCTACTTCGCAGTGGATCGCATTGGCTGTTGTTTTGATCAATTGCATTGTATTCTTACTAAGTTTCATAAAAAGATATCGACATAGGATACGGACACTCTTGAAGTACTTCACTAGATCGTGTTTTCTTCCCTAGAGCAAAAGAGTTGGATACATGGCGGGGTTCGGCCTTCATCCAATGAAAAAACTGAGCCCCGATGTTTATCCTGTTTGCTTATAGACGGATAGCTGCTTCAATTATTCTTAATCCAATATCTTTTAATTACGTTCCCATCTTCCTCTATGTAGTCTGTATCCGGCCTCCCGCCGTTCTTAATAATGGTTCTTTCCGATCCCAAGTTACCGGCATCACATACAACTAATACATCGTTTATCCCGAGTTTCTTGGCCTCAATCAAGGACAATTCCAATAGTTTAGTCGCATAGCCTTTCCATCTTTCTAACGGGCGGATGCCATAGCCAATATGTCCGCCAGCATTATATAAATATTCGGTTAATTGATGTCTAATATTAGCTGCACCTAATACCCTATGTTGTTTATCGACCAACCAAAAGGTTGAATCTGAGACCCAGCCTTCCTTTATACCAATGCCCTTTTCTTGATTAGAGAGTTCCTTCAGCATTCCCTGAAAATCACTTGGATCCTTACTGATAACCCAAGGAACCATATTCTCACCCGATTCTATCCATTCTTGATAAAATGATAGATATTCTTCTTCAAGCTCTAGCTGAGGCTTAACTAATCTTACATCGTTCATAGGTTTCAACGTCCTTTCATGACCTTTATGTCTTTCAAACGGAAACATAGTACAAAATAGGCTGCCCTTAAAGGCAGCCTATTTCTAGTTCCTGTGTTTACTTGCTGGCGGAGAGAATGAACTTCTCAAGTGCCCCTGTATCGGTAATGCTGTGATTACATGCTTGGCTATCCAAACATACGTATTGGCCAATGAACGAAAGATTATCCGGTGAAGCAACCGCCGGCTTGGTCTTGACCGAGAACAAGGCAAGCTCTTGATGCCGGTTGCAGAACAGACAGTACCCTTTCTTGTTGGTCGGCGTAATTCTTCCCTCGATCCCGATGAATCTTCCTTCGAACGGATATACGATATATAACTTGTTTGTGGCAATATCCACCCATCCCAAATACGTTACATATCGAAAGTCGATCGATTGCAGATCCGGAACTTTCAGTTTCTTATTTTTAGGAAATAGCTTCTGAATCTGTTTCAGCGTAATCGTCGGATAAGGCTCCAGATAGGGTTCTAACGCGATAAGATATCTCTGGAAATCCTCGGCCTTCTCGATGGTCGACATTTCTTCAAGCATCCGCTTCTGATCCTCTGTTAGAGACGGAAATGCTTCCAAAGCGCTCGTTACGGCACGATACCTGACCGTTTCCAGGACTTTTCTATCCGCGATCGTTCGCAATGTTTTCAGAAGGAAATCCGATTGTTTTTTAATCACGTTAAACTGGTGGTTTCTAATAAATGGTGTACTCATAGCTTTCAGCCCCTTATTTTTATTAAAAATGAAGGTGCAAAGCCTGTTATTAGAAACGATAAAGTTAAGGTTGGGCGATCGAATTCATCTATCGCACCCCACGCAAAGTATCGCCCCAGATCAGGCTTTGCATGAGGACTTCCTAGCTAATGAGCAATTCAGCATTGCCATCGGTATAACCCCCAATCACATTTCATACGCAAAATTATAACAGCAAGTGCCAGTTGGCGCAATTTATTCCGTTGGAACAGAACACCGTCTATATCAAACTTAAAATCTATTGAATGGTGTCATACAAGTCTGCTTCAATATGATTTACTTCCCCATGTCCCCATACATCCGAAATCTCCAGATGCCAGGATCTCGGCGATCGTTCATGGTTATTTTCTAGTATCCAGCGATGGAGCTTTTCATATGTATTTCTAATTTCATCATTTGGCCCCTGATGTCGTTGGACTGCGTATTTTTGTTGTGGAATGACTAAAGAGACCATCCCTTCAGGAACTTGTTTCATGTCATGTACCTCAACACAAACCCAATAACCATCTTCCTCTCCCGATACATCCTCAGCGATGAATGCACCAACAAGTCTAACCGGTTTTACAACGTCACGAATCTCTTGCAATCTTTTTTTAAGTTCAACCGAAGCCTTGGGGATCTCTTTGACATACTGGTCACCGGGACATACTACTCTTATTCCGACTAATTTCATTTCATGAAGTTCGACTACCTTCACAGAGCTCACTCTCTTTCGTTGAATACTAGAACTCAATATATACCGGCTCATCAGCTGGTCTTAAGCAAACTTCGATTCTCTCCCTAAAATTCATATAGGTCACCATATTCAATGCTTCATCCAATGGAAAGAATCCTGATTCAAGACTTTCTGTTGTAGCTACGGGTGTACCCCCAATGTATTTAGCAAGAAATAATGTATTACAAATACTCGCCTTCACATTTTGGAAAATCCCGCAAAACCTTATAATCTCAATATCCACTCCAGCCTCTTCTTTGGTTTCCCTGATTGCTGCTTGTGCCAAAGACTCTCCAATTTCAACGACTCCGCCCGGCATTTCCCAGCCTCTTTGCGGCCCCCGGATAAGTAATATTTCATTATTATCATTCAGTACAACTGCAGCAGCAGAGACAATATGTTTAGGTAGATTCATCTTACTTCTCCTTTATATATAAATTCCCTCCGTATTAACTGCTTTACTCACATAACATATTTTCCATTGGCTCTTTGCAGTGCTGATATCCATTTTTCTTGTAAAAATCAACCCCTTCATCACTAGGCCATACGATAATAAATTCATATTTATTTTCTTTTGCCCATTCGTTGATCTTTGATATTAATTTACTTCCTATCCCTTTACCTCGATAATCAGGTTTTGTATATACATTCGTCATATATGCAAATGGATGTGTGATTCTCCCTGGTCTCGGTACCTTGTGAATAAGTTCTATGTATATGTTGGACACGATCATGCCGTTTTCTTCAGCAACCCAAATACTCCAAATATCACTTTGAATAGCCTTCCACAAAAAATCATAACACTCCTCGTAGAAGTCACTATAAGCTTCGTTTTTTAATGTTCCATCTAGATCGTCTTCCAGCGTAAAATCCCATCTCATCCGAATAAGTTGATCTATATCTTCTTTTGTCGCAATTCTAATGATCATGGAATCACCTCCGAATTCATTAACATCACTTCATCTTTCAAACATGATAAGTAAAATATATTTTTTCAACATGATCCGTAGAGCTAATGATTTGCTGAATTCGGATTGGACTAGAGAAATAAACAACTACACATATCAAGAGGATTGATATTAGGATTACAAGATGACGAGGGCGTAACTTTTTCAATAAAATCCTCCATTCGATTGCGATCGTGCATCCCACCTCCAGCCGCTGCGGTTACTACATTGTACTGAACTCTTGTATGTATTTCTTTGAATCTCCCTGTATCTCTCTGTGTAATTATTCTTGAAATATTCACTGATTACGTTTCTCCAAAAAGATATGGCAGTTGTATTACTCTCCATTTGAGCTACTTTCCAATTTACTTTGAATAACCCAAATGCCTGTTTAGCTGCGGTGCGACCAATTCCGTTTCTTCTATATTTCTTCAAAATCATAAAATCATAAATTACATGCGTTGGGTCTGGATCTGTGTCTAAATTTTCAAACAGCACCACCAAGAACCCTACAATTGCTCCTGACGATACTATGAAATACGGGTTCCATCTAGGATCACCTTCCCAATAAAAGTCGATGTTCACCCCCCCGTATCTTCCATCATCATTTAAGTCCTGATTAGTGTATTGACTAAAATCATAATAATAAAATTGATACATGTTCGATAATGTTTCTTTCTCTTGAACTGTAACAGGAATAAGTTCGATTTCCATAACGTCTCCTTTTGTATCATCCTACTCCTTTTTGAAGTTTCATTGATTCGCCTACAGATCCGGTTTATCTGGTTTCCAACCTATTTCTTGTGACCAAACATGTGCCTTTTGTATGAACTCCCATACAATCGGGCCTTTGCCTTCAACATATTTATGTCTTTCATGGTGGTACAATCCCATTAACCGGTGCTTCTCTGCCGAATATCTTAAGCAATCCTCTTTATGTTCTCTCAAATAATCTCTAAATAATAATGTCAATTGTTCTGAGTAACTCCCCGTTTGTCTTACATGAATATGTGTTCTCCGATGTCCCGGAATTTCTCGAAAATACCTTTTAGTCTTATCAGGATTTTCTTTACGAAATACAAACGCTATAGACTCTAATTTATTCTTATATTGATTCACATCTTCAAAATTACTAATTGAGATTTGAATATCAATAATTGGTTTGGCATCTAGTCCAACAATCGATGTAGATCCAACATGGTCAATTCGATCTGCTATATCCCCTAAAGCTTCTCGTATGTTCCCTCCTACCTCCAAGAACAAGTTTCGCCACTCTGGATCATACTCAGCTATTCGCCATTGCTCATCCATGTAATTGTCTCCTTTGGTTTTAACACTTTTGGTGGCGGTTTCGTGGTTCGTTCGGTATTCACCTTACCTCAAGGTTCTACTGCATACTTTGAGGGATCCGTTAATAATCACTGTTCATGTTTCCTTCCAACCTATGTAACAACATATAATTAGGGTTTGCTTCCCAAGCTTCAAAGGGCACAAAACATGCTGCATTCATCGCATCTAATAATCTAGATCTTTGCTGCGGTCTCGTTATGTATTCCTTGATATTAGAAAGATCAATTTTTATGTATCTAGCTTCGAGTATCTCGTCTTCTTGTATTTTAATTTCTCCACTTATGTATTGAGCTCTAAAACATATAGACAAAACTTGTTTTGTTGTATTCATATAAACACCGGTTATACCAATTGGCTTAATAACGATACCTGTCTCCTCAAGAAACTCTCTGCAAATCGCTTTATCAAGGGGTTCCCCTAACTCAACATTTCCACCTGGCATTTCCCATGTATCTGAACGCCAATGTGTTCTAAGCAACAATACCTCACCACGATCATTAGTGACTAAAGCTGAAACCGAAATACATTGTTTAGGTGCCTGGTATTCCAAATCAATCACTTCCTCTATATTACTTTAAATACGAAACTGGCCGTGACGCATTGTTCGAAGAATCCAGCTGACCAGATCCTTCGAAATGTCTGCGGTAGACCGAGCAGCCTAATAACAGCCATGAGTGTGAATATAAGGGAGTTCTTTTCCCGATTATTCTGCAAATTCTTTTATGATTTTATATAACTTTGATCTTTCTGTGCTTCGGAAGTCATGTCCGCTATTCTTTAATTCAGCTATATGCAGATTAGTAAATTGTTCTTTATATTCTTCCAATTCCTCACTAGATATCAAAGAGCCTTCCAATAACCCTCTCATAACAAGTACGGGCTTTTCTGAACTAAACTTTATGGACCTTTGTACCGATTCTCGTTGAATTCCCATAACCGCTTCCGGGCGGATATGAGACAAACGATTGAAGGGTACTAAATAATTATCAATATAATCTTTAGGCCAATCCATGGGCATCGCTTTGTGCTCAGGCGGATAGTCCAAGATAATCAATTTGTCAATTTGATCAGGATGTAATCTGGTATATTCCAAAGCGTAAGACACACCTCTTGAGAAGGCGTATAAATGAAAATGGTTTATCCCCGTGCTTTTCACTACGGATTCGATATCTGCAACATGGTTTTTCAAATCATAACCAGTCCGCGGGGTGTCACTTTGGCCTCTCCCTCGAAAAGATAATACAATACATCTTCTGGGCATTAGGTATTCAAGTAAATCTTGATACTCTTCTGCTGTTTCGGAGAGACCAGGACATATAAGAAGTGGAGTTAACGAAAAGTCTGAATCAGGATGAGAATCAAGGTAGTGAATGCTTACACCATTATTGATTGAGGTTTGAGAAATGGGCTTCATTCAATGACTCCTTCATTTCGATTTAGAATATTTCGTCTCCCTCATCTACTGGATCCTATACCAGCGCCATCAGGATAAACCATACCATGATATTTGGTAGTCAAAATCAGGGGACATTCCAACTTTCTCTGCAAGTCGAATAGACCCTGTATTTTCTGGAGTACAGTCCCAGTATGGACGAATTCCTTTTTGAAGACATTCCTGTACAAATGCCTGAGCTACTGCAGCGCCATAATTTCTTCTTTTATGCTCTTCAAGCGTTTCGATATCAATTGCATGCGTTTTATCTACAACAAATGCTGAAAAACATAAACTCACCACATTGTGATTATCCTCAACAAAGTATCCGAATCCTTGCTCTAAGAAAGCGTCTGTAGAATCCCAAAATCGTAATATCTTCTTTTCTAAAAACGATTGGTTTTCCAATCGTCTTGACTTTAATAACGCACGATCTATCCGTTGAATATTCACAACGCTATTTTGAGATTCAATGTGTTGTGGCTTCCCTCTTAATGTGAACACATGTTGAGTATCACTCGAAATGTGGCGCTTCCGAAAAATGTTTTGTATCGTTTTATCCCAAGGATCAGGATCCAGACCAATCTCGACCCACTTTATATCTTGCTCCTGTAGTTTAGGCTCTATATGATTTCTCATATATTCTGCTAGTTCTGTTATAAATGTTGTACTCTGAGCATCTCCAACAATCTGAAAACCCTTTTGTCCTTCAATCCAAATTAATGCTGCTGTGGGTTCTGTTGGATGATCTACATAGACCCCACCCGGGTTATTCCCGCTAACCACAGCCCTAACCTCGATATTTTTACACTTATCCGTAATATGTCTTATCTTATAAAATTCTGATTTATTAAGTTCTGTTATCACTTTTATATCCCCCAAGCCTTACCCAAATATCTGATTAATAATTTCAATTCTTCTTTCTTTTTATTACAAATGCTTTATCTGCCCATTCAAATCCGATCCTCTCATAAAATCCTACGGCTTTCGGTGTTAAGGTGAGCACATATTGAATTTCGTCTGATGATTCCGTTTATTCCCGTATAAAAGGCTCTTCTACTTTTTCAGATAGTAAATCTTTATAAGCTTTCACTTTCCTAAACGTATTGCCCATCATTTCTTTATTACGATACTTACGAATTTCATCCAGATCAAATTCAGCAATAAATATGCCCTCTGACATATGATCCGCCAGCATAATGGTGTTATCGACCGATTTCCCATCAGAATCCCACATAATCGGGCTATAAGCACAAGAACATCCCGCATGTTCACCAGGAGGGTTCGCCATCGCAATGCCAACCATATTTTCATATGCTCTTGTAGATAGTGCCTGTAATCTAGGCTTCATGGTCCCGCAATCATTTGGAACCAGAATGATTTCTGCCCCTTTTAACATCAATACTCTTGCGCTTTCTGGATATTCTCTGTCATAACATATCATGACCCCAATCTTCACACCATCAAAATCACATACTTTAAATTCAGTACCAGGCTCCAGCATACGTTCAGTATCAAAATCGCATGTATGGACTTTGCTGTACTTTAATAAAATTTCACCGTTCCGATCAATTACAAATGCTGAATTTTGAGGACGCTTTACCCCTTTTGTAAAACCCGTAATGACAATACCAATAGATAATTCTTCCGCAATTGCTTGAAAAGATTTTAAGGCTGTATTATTTTCGTCTATTGCCGCCTCATACCAAGCTTTGAAATCAGGATGATTCTCTATCTCTTCTGCCGGAAGCTTGGTTTCAACAATGTCGGGAAAAGCATATGCAGTTATCCAACACTCAGGAAATAATACAATATCTGCTCCAAGGTCTTTGGCTTTTCTTACGTATCTTAAACCAATTTCCGTATTTAGTTTTTGATCAGGTTCACTGCAATTATATTGTACGGTTGCGATTGTAAAGGTTTTCATTATTCTGCACCTCACATTAACTCTTTAGATTCTTAACTAAATAAATCAATAGATCATCATCAACGATAACTGATTCTCCTGGTATTACTTGAACATTTTTATAGGTCATCCCCCTGCCATCCATCACATATCCACGAGATGTATACATTCTTTGGGCATTTCCATAATCTCTGTACAGCCCTACTCCTAGCCCTATGTATGTAGAGGTCTTTGAGGCAAGCAGCTCTAATTCATCAAATAAGCTATTTGCTATATGCTTTCTTCTATGCTCAGGGAATACGTTCAAATCATTAATCTCAGGGATGTTGTTATCAAGAAAATAAGGATACTGAGACTCATAGATTAAATGACAGCATCCTGCTAACGAATCATTGTAATATGCAATCAGTGTTACTCGTTTATTGGTATTGTTCTCACTTAGACACTTATGATAATAATCTCCTTGTCGATACCACCCATAACGCTCAGCAAATTCTTGATCCAATAATTCAGCTTCTTCTAATGTGGTTAGTCTCTTTATGTTTATGATGTCCTTCATGTTTGATCTCCTTCTCTGGACCTCATTCCCGAAACGCAGCGTGAAATTCTTCGAAATACCTGCATCATCATTTTAATACTTCAAATCATTCAACTCTGAAGACGATTTCAGTACCTGTCTCATTATTTTTAAAGGGTTTGCTAAATTCCTTGAACACGAACTCTATTCCTGAAATATCATCAGGTAAAGGCGGAGATATTACATAGTTATAGGATGCATGGCCTGAAGAACCCCCGCCGTTGGTCATTCGACAATCATATTGTTCTCCAACATACAGTTCAAAATGACTAAGGTTGTATGAACTTGAAGTTTGCTCAGTTATCATGTCCCAATCCATGCTGAATGTTACTACACTTGCATTAGCGTATTGTCGTATTGAGTTCAGCGTATAAAAGAACATTCCTTTTACAACTGATTTTAAAACCGGAATATGTTTTCTGAACCCTGTTGGATCAACCATGGGTTTATAATGTTCCTCGCTCATCATAGTTCCAAAAACGGCTTTTAAAAAATCCTCATAGAGTTCATACGTTGCTGCCCATTGTGAAATATACTCAAATGGCGGAAAACCTGGATTGTTGCCTGAAAGTTCCTTCCGCTGTTTCAACAATGCACAGATTTGCTCATCAACATGAATCAAATGTTCATCATAATGCTCGGTTGGACGTTCAAATGGCATACGTTTCATCATTTTTCTCCTTGTTCGATATAAATGTTAAAAATTCAATGCGTGAATACTATGTTATCTGATGTCATTGACTCCAGATACCTTGAACTGGAACTCATAATTGCGCTTTCCCCTTACCGGTCTGTGTATTAATGAAACGCCCCAGCTTAGATATACTTATCTTAGGCTGAGGCGTGATGCCCAGAGTGTGTGTTTTACGCTCTTTGATTTAAAAAAACATGCCGCTAAACTCGCTTAAATGCTTTCAAGTTATAGACTATTACACCTCTTCAAGCTAACTTAATGACTGCGCCGCAAAATGGTAAAACGCCATGGCATCCTCCCCGGTGGCAAAACCAGCCTGTGCCAGCTTGTCGCTGCCTCCGCCTTTACCGCGATAATCAGCCAGATACTGTTTAAAGAACGCACCGCAGGCGAGACCGCTCTTCCCTCCTTGAGCGAGGACAATCTTATGGTCTGCGTTGGACACGAAGAGCACGATAACTTCAGCTTCTTCGGTGAGCTTTGCCGCCAGGTTCTGCATGTCCTTCAGCGGTTTGTCCGCAAAAACGTGTTGGATCAGGCTGCCCTGACGGTCTGCCAATAGCTTTCCTGCCAGGTAAACATCATTCTCAGCCTTCACGGCGTTCAATTCAGCCTGGAGCAACTTCTGTTCATGATCCCATTTTGCAATCCGGTCCAGAATCTCTTCCTTAGAGGTATTGAACCTGGTAGATAGGCTGCTTAAAATCTCGATTCCCGCATTGAATTCATTCAATGCACGATAACCGCATTTAAAATAGATACGCAAATGCCCTTTCTGTTTCTCGGCTCTGAGCAGTTTGATCATTCCGATCTCACCTGTTGCGGAGACATGCGTACCCCCACAAGCGTTATATTCGATACCTTCAATTTCTACGATCCGGATATCATCGGTTACCTTTGGCTGCTTCACCAGCGGCAAGGCAGCCGCCTGCTCCCGGCTCACAAAATAATTCGTTACTTTTCGATTAAGGTAAACCTGATCGTTAACTTCCAGTTCCAGCATCATCAGTTGGGCCTGAGACAGGTCAGATCGGGCGATATCAATCGTAGCGTAATCCTGACCCAGGTGGAAACTGAGTGTTTCCGCCTGACATACCTCCAGACACATGGCAGACAGGAGATGCTGGCCGCTATGATGCTGCATATGGTCGAATCTTCTATCCCAATCCAAACGGCAGCTAACCTCTTCCTTCTCAGGCAAATGCTCGACTTTATGCAGGATTTCGCCTTCCTCCTGAACGACATCAAGAACAGGAATTTTATCGATCCACCCCAGGTCACAAGGCTGCCCTCCACCGTGCGGATAAAAGGCCGTCTCCTCCATGATCAGGTAGGTTCCGTCCTCCCGTTCCAGTTTCCGCGTGATTCGTGTCTCCCAGTCCCGGATATATGCGGATTCGTAATATAGCTTTTTTGTCATCTTCATGTGTCCTCACAGTTCTCAAGTTAAATTCACTTCAGCTTAGCTTACTAGTACCCGTTAGAATTCCTGTAATACGAATATTTTGGAGATTGAACAAAAACGAGCGCCTCGGTACGATGGGGTTACACACGAGGTCATTGCCTCAAAAAGCCCATCCAGGAGGTCGCTCTACTATGAAGT
>NZ_JFOM01000036.1:0-13491 GCF_001860525.1 Paenibacillus sp. LC231
TCTGAACCGTTTGGTGGCGATGGCGGAAGGGTTCCACGCGTTCCCATACCGAACACGACCGTTAAGCCTTCCAGCGCCGATGGTACTTGGACCGAAGGGTCCCGGGAGAGTAGGACGTCGCCAAGCGGATATATTCCCTGATAGCTCAGTTGGTAGAGCACTCGACTGTTAATCGAGTTGTCACAGGTTCGAGTCCTGTTCGGGGAGCCACTTGCTTCCATAGCTCAGTAGGTAGAGTGCATCCATGGTAAGGATGAGGTCACCGGTTCGATCCCGGTTGGAAGCTCCAGATTCGTTTTTGAATTGGACATGCATTATGAAATTGCGGCCCGTTGGTCAAGGGGTTAAGACACCTCCCTTTCACGGAGGTAACAGGGGTTCGAATCCCCTACGGGTCACCACTAATTTAATTGCATCAGGGGATGAGAATCCCGTCGGTTCGTCGGAGGATAACTTCGTAAGCATAGACTTCGCAGTCTCGAACGAAGTGAGAGTATCCCCTACGGGTCACCACTACTTTTTATTCCATATTGTATGGAGGCTTAGCTCAGCTGGGAGAGCATCTGCCTTACAAGCAGAGGGTCGGGGGTTCGATCCCCTCAGCCTCCACCATTTCGTGCATGATTCTAACGAGAATCAGCACAATAGAAGTATCTCATCGATTTTGGGGATTAGCCAAGCGGTAAGGCAACGGACTTTGACTCCGTCATGCATAGGTTCGAATCCTATATCCCCAGCCACTTTACCCCAAAAAGTGTAGTTACGCTTTGAAGGTGATTCCGAATACTTTTCGGGGGCCCTGAAATGCGAGCCATTAGCTCAGTTGGTAGAGCACCTGACTTTTAATCAGGGTGTCGAAGGTTCGAGTCCTTCATGGCTCACCATTGTTTCATCTTGTGCGCGTGTGGCGGAATTGGCAGACGCACTAGACTTAGGATCTAGCGTCTTTGACGTGGGGGTTCAAGTCCCTCCACGCGCACCATTTATGCGGACGTGGCTCAGCGGTAGAGCATCGCCTTGCCAAGGCGAGGGTCGCGGGTTCGATTCCCGTCGTCCGCTCCATTTGCGCCCTTAGCTCAGCTGGATAGAGCGTTTGACTACGAATCAAAAGGTCGGGAGTTCGAATCTCTCAGGGCGTGCCATTTTTCAAAAAAGATAAATATCGGGATGTAGCTCAGCTTGGTAGAGCACCTGGTTTGGGACCAGGGGGTCGCATGTTCAAATCGTGTCATCCCGATTTGTTTAAGAGTTAAGCCCCGCAAAAGTAATCGGATTATACTCCGAGATGTAGCATCTCTTTTGTGGGTTGATATGCGGGTGTAGTTCAATGGTAGAACTCCAGCCTTCCAAGCTGGTAGCGTGGGTTCGATTCCCATCACCCGCTCCATACATAAGCAGGACATCACCGTGTGTGATGTTTTTTTACATATTCATACGACTATCCTGCGAAGTGTTAATGTGCTAAAGAATATAGGCAGGTCAAGGTTTATAGGACTAATGTCCATGGTATATGGGTATATCAATATCATGAGTTTTGTCGATTTGGCTAATTTTTTCGCCTGGAAAATGCAGATTTTCATGCGCTTTTATTGTATGATGTTAGGAAGGCGTTACGTCCTATAGACAAACTGCTGAAACGGGTTGAGATGGGAGGAGTAGCATGACTGAACTTACAGTAACCGCAAAGAGCAATTCCAACAATCTGCTGCGGCGAGATGTACGGTTCCTTGGCAATATTCTTGGAGAAGTTCTTGTCCACCAAGGTGGCAATGAGCTTTTAGATATAGTTGAGAAAATTCGTGAAACGAGTAAATCGTTGCGATCCGTATTCTTGCCAGAATTGTTTGCAGATTTCAAAAGGATCATCAGCACATTGGAGCCCGACATTCGCCATCAGGTGATTCGCGCGTTTGCCATTTATTTTCAATTGGTTAATATCGCAGAGCAGAATCATCGCATTCGCCGCAAACGCGATTACGAGCGTTCCGCCGGGGAGAGTGTTCAACCGGGTTCCATTGAAAGTGCGGTCCAGGATTTGAAAGAGCGCAATATTACGTTTGAAGAAGTTCAAGAAATTCTCGAAAGTCTATCCCTTGAGCTGGTAATGACAGCTCATCCAACAGAAGCGATGCGTCGGGCTATTCTGGATATTCATAAACGGATAGCGGACGATGTGATGCAACTCGACAACCCGACACTGACATTCCGCGAACGAGAGCAGCTTCGGGAAAAACTACTGAATGAAGTGATTACGCTATGGCAAACCGACGAGCTTCGTGACCGTAAGCCGACGGTTCTTGATGAGGTCAGAAACGGTATGTATTATTTTCACGAGACTCTGTTTCACATTCTGCCAGAGGTTTATCAAGAACTGGAGCGCTGCCTAAGTAAATATTATCCGGGTCACCATTGGCACGTTCCAACCTATTTGCGTTTCGGTTCGTGGATCGGTGGCGATCGGGACGGAAATCCTTCAGTGACGGCGGACGTAACATGGAAAACGCTTGAAATGCAGCGGAAGCTAGCGATTCGTGAATACCAACGGATTTTGCGTGATTTCATGAAATACCTCAGCTTCAGCTCATCCATCGTGAGCGTTTCGGATGAATTGCTTCAATCCATTGAAAAAGACCGCGAGCATGTAACACTGAAGAAGATGGAAATTTGGCACAATGAGAAAGAGCCTTATCGTGTAAAACTGGTATATATGCTGGCTAAAATGAGTCATATTCTTGATGAGAACATGACGGGCAGCGAGCGTTATCAGTCCCCTGAGGAATTTATTGAGGACTTGAATATCATTGATCGAAGCTTGCGTTTCCATTTTGCTGACTATGTTGCAGACACGTATATTCAAAAACTGATTCGTCAGGCGGAGTTATTTGGCTTCCATACAGCAACGCTGGACATCAGACAGCATAGCCAAGAGCATGAAAATGCCATGGCCGAGATTCTTCGTAAAATGAATGTGACTCAGGATTATGCCCAGTTAAGTGAAGATGAGAAGATCGAGCTGCTTAATAACCTGCTTAATGATCCTCGTCCATTGACTACGCCTTATCAAGAGTATAGCGACAGTACCGAAGAATGCCTTGAAGTATATCGTACCGTATTCCGTGCGCAGCAGGAGTTCGGCGTGAAATGTATTTCAAGTTATTTGATCAGTATGTCCGAGGGCGCAAGCGACATTCTGGAAGTGATGGTATTTGCCAAAGAAGTCGGACTTTTCCGCAAGGACAATGATGGTTCTGTAATAGCTACTTTACAGGTTGCACCATTGTTTGAGACGATTGAAGACCTTCATGCCGCACCTGATATTATGCGTAAGCTCTTCAACCTGCCGATCTATCGGGAAGCGGTTAGCGCCATGAATGAGCTTCAGGAAATCATGCTGGGTTACTCCGACAGCAACAAGGACGGCGGTGCCATTACCGCGAACTGGGAGCTCCAGGTAGCACTCAAAGATATTACGGCTGTAGCCAATGAGTATGGCATCAAGGTGAAATACTTCCATGGACGCGGCGGATCGCTTGGACGCGGCGGTATGCCGCTGAACCGAAGCATTTTGGCTCAACCGGCATCAACGATTGCGGGTGGCATCAAAATCACGGAGCAAGGCGAGGTTATTTCTTCCCGTTACTCTTTGAAGGGAATTGCCTACCGCAGTTTGGACCAGGCGACTTCAGCACTTATAACGGCTTCTCTTAATGCCCGTTACCCTGAAAAAGAATCGACCGAAAAAGAGTGGGAAGAGATTTCCTCGAGCATATCGGCCGCTTCACAGAAGAAATATCAGGATCTGATCTTCCGTGATCCGGATTTCCTGAGCTTCTTCAAGGAATCCACGCCGCTTCCTGAAGTGGGAGAGCTGAATATCGGTTCACGACCATCCAAGCGTAAGAACAGTGACCGTTTTGAGGACCTCAGAGCCATTCCTTGGGTGTTTGCTTGGACCCAGAGTCGTTACCTGCTTCCGGCATGGTACGCGGCTGGTACGGGCTTACAGAGCTTCTACCAGGGCAAGGAAGAGAATATGAAGGTGCTTCAGAAGATGTACACGAGCTATCCGTTCTTTACATCACTGATCGATACCCTTCAGATGGCTCTTGCCAAGGCTGATCTGATCATCGCCAAGGAGTATTCTTTGATGACGAAGGATGATCAAGCCCGCGAGCGTATCTTCGGTCTGATTCTGGATGAGTTCAACTTGACGAAAGAGCTTGTTCTTAAGATTACGGGACAACAGGATATTCTGGATAACCAGCCGGTCTTGCAGGAATCGATTCGACTCCGTAACCCTTACGTGGATCCGCTTAGCTATTTGCAGGTTCAATTGCTTAACGAGCTGCGCGAGCTGAGAGAGCAGGAGCAGGACAATCCGGATCTGCTTCGGGAAGTATTGCTGACCATCAACGGCATTGCGGCGGGGCTTCGTAATACAGGTTGATCCGTACAGAATGACAACGTTGTTTAAAAGGGATAGTACAAGGCGAGGTTCCCTAAAGGAACCTCGTTTTTTCATCTATAGCAGCATAATCCCTGATGATTAAAGTATCGGCTGCAGCATGAATGTCTTTGATAGAGAATAGGGATTCTTTTTGAATTATTGTTGATTTTTAGAAACAGTTGAATTACGATTTGAATGATGCTTTTTAGACGTTACCCATCAGACCATTCTGGGGGAATTGTGGTGGACAATTTGGATGTAAGACTGGCGAAGCTGGCCCGAAAAGGGGACCAGAGAGCTTTTGCCGAAATCGTAGAGCTTTATAAAGACAAGATTTTTCATTTGGCTTACCGGATGCTGAGTAACCGCCATGAGGCTGAGGATGTCGTACAAGAGACTTTTTTGCGAGTATATAAAAACCTTGATCGATACGACGAGAATCAGAAGTTCTCAACTTGGATATACCGAATTGGTACAAATCTTAGCATTGATCGGCTGCGCAAGCGCAAGCCGTCTTTCTCGCTGGACGCCGAACTGAATGAAAGCGAAGGCATGGATGGCTACTCCTTGATCCCGAGCGATAATCGTACACCGGAGAGTGAAATGCTGCTATCCGAGACACAGCGTATTATTCATACGGCGATTGACGGACTTCCTGCCAAGTACAAGACAATCATGATTCTAAGGTACATTCAGGATTTATCTCTGCAGGAGATCAGCGAGATTTTGGACTTGCCTGTAACAACGATCAAAACGCGTGTACATCGTGGACGCGAATTTTTACGCAAAAAATTAGAGTACAAATTGTGAGGGGAAAACGCCTATCGCCGTTCTTTGAGGAAGAGAGATCGCGTTTAAGGGCGCTTTTTTCTTGCGGAGCCAGAAAGTTAGTCTCTGCAAATTTTTTTCTGACTATCTTTTAAAAAAATTGAAACATCCCTGATTCCGGCACGTATGAACAATAAGCAAGTCTTATGCCCCTATGGGGAAGGGACCCAGCAAAGAGATTGAATGAAAGGATTGGCTCACAAATGGATTGCAAATTAGCCGTCTCTTTGATGCATGATTATCTGGATAATGACTTGTCCGACCCACAGCAGCTGGAATTGCAGCAACATTTGCGGGATTGTGCTGACTGTCGGAATTACTTCGAGAAGCTGGAGCATACCGATATGCTTCTTTATTCCTTAACTCATCATGCGACCAAGCCATCCGATGATTTAACGGAACGTATAATGGGCATGCTGCCGCAGCCCAAGAGACAAAAAGCTTGGGTCAAATGGGTTAGGAATCATCCTGCGCTCACGGCTGCAGCTTTGTTTTTGGTTGTCATGCTCTTCAGCACAATCAGTTTTTGGAGTCAGGATACTCAGCTGGTTGTAAAGAGTGACGAATTCGAAAAGCTGGTGATTGAAGGAGATACCGTCATTATTCCTCCGGATCAAATCATCACGGGAGATATTACGGTCGAGAACGGAAAGACGAAGGTCTACGGTCAAGTGAATGGCAATGTGACCGTCATTGACGGAGAATTATTTCAGGCTTCCACCTCACATATAGCAGGTCAAGTGAAGGACATAGATCGGGCGATGGACTGGATCTGGTACAAGATCTCCACTCTGTTTACAGATGCCGCTTACCGCTAGGTGAAACCTGAAGCCTACTGAATAAAAGCGCCTCTTTTCTGTGAAAAGACGGCGCTTCTTTTGTTGATTTTATGATCTTTTTCATGGAAAGCAGAGGGCGTCCGCTTGCATCGGAAAGATTAACGTTATAACCTAGAGAGTGTAGAGTACATACTACATATATAAGTCTCATGCGTTATTAAAAAGGAAGTTCAAAAAGTCCCCGTGTGATCCGAAGGAAAATGGAGAGCTGGTTCGGTGAAATCGAATCTTAGCATTCATTTTCGAGGAACCGGATTTTTTGGGCCCGCACTTAAAGGAAATGACGGGGGTTGCTGTATGGAGTATTTCACAGATATGACCTGGGGTGAAACCATTAAAGATATCATCGATATCCTTATCGTTACTTATATAATATACCAGATGATACTGCTCGTCCGCGGGACGCGGGCGGTCCAGCTGCTCAAAGGGATTTTGGTGCTGGTGGTCATCTGGGCTCTCAGCACCTGGTTTGATCTGTATACGCTGAAGTGGCTGATGAATCAGATCTTTACATTTGGGGTGCTGGCGATCTTTATCATCTTCCAGCCGGAGCTCAGACGTGGTCTGGAGCAGCTCGGACGAGGCAAGCTGTTTGGGCGGACGGCGGATATTGACGAGGAGACCAATAAGTTAATCAGCGAAACCATTAAGGCGGTTAATTATTTGTCTCGGCGCAAAATAGGGGCTCTGATCGTCTTCGAGCGGACGACGGGCCTGAATGAATATGTAGAATCAGGAATTCCGATGAGATCGGTGATCAGCTCGGAATTGTTTATTAACATTTTTATACCGAACACGCCGCTCCATGACGGAGCTGTCATTATTCAGAACGGTCAAATTGCGGCGGCTGGCTGTTATTTACCGCTATCAGAGAATCCTTTTATCAGTAAGGAACTGGGAACAAGACACCGTGCCGCTATCGGAATCAGTGAGGTGGGGGATGCGATTTCGGTTGTCGTATCCGAGGAGACTGGGCAAGTATCGCTGGCCTTGAATGGACAGGTGGTTCGAGATATTAAGGAAGAGTCCCTCATCTCCAAATTGTATGAGGAGCTCAGGCCTGCCGCGTCCATTAAGGAGAAACGCACGTTCTTCTGGAAACGGAAGGGGGACGGCAGCAATGGATAAATGGATCAAGAACAACACGGCAAGCAAGCTCATTGCACTCGCTGTCAGTATTTTATTGTGGGCGATGGTTCATATGGACAGCGGAACGCCTGCACCGCCAACGACTTTTTATGATACCAAAGTCATTGAAGGCGTTGAGATTCAGACTTATGGATTTGATGACAGCGAATATGCGTTAACAGGGATTGATAAAGACCGTGTAAATCTCGAAGTTCGGGGAAAGAAATCCAATATTTCGCTTTTGACCGACGATTATAAGGTGAAGCTTGATTTGAGCAACGTCAAAGAACCGGGTACGCACACACTTCCGCTAACGCCCTCCATCCCGAGTGGCGTGGAGATGGTATCGATGGAGCCTTCGGTTGTTACGGTGACGGTAGAGGCGAGAGTGTCGAAATCCGTGACGGTAAGTATTGGAACCAAAGGCGAGCCTGCTAAAGATTACCGGGCCGGAACACCCGTGCTGATTGACCCAAGGCAAGTCACGGTTACCCTGCCTGAATCGTCAATGGCGAATCTGGGGCAGGTCAAAGGTAATGTGGAGCTTGATGGTGCCAAAGAGAAGATTACGGAGAAACGAGTCAAGCTTACAGCATATGATAAAGAAGGCAACGCAATGGAAGATGCGGTCATTGAGCCTGCTACAGTAGCAGCTGAAGTGCCGATTGAGCCTGCTTTTGTCACCCTGCCGCTGGAGCTTCAATATACCGGACGGCTGCCGGAAGGGTTTGTCCTATCCAAGGTGGAACAGAAGGTAAAAGAAGTGAAGCTGTTTGGCAGTAAAGAGGCGCTGGCAGGAGCTGAGACCTATATCGAAGCTACGATCAATCTGGGAGAAGTTAGAAATTCGGGAACAACAGTGCTTACGGCCGACTTGACGCCGCCTGAAGGTTTTGAGAAAATCGAGCCGAGCTCTGTAACGGTGGATGTTACGGCGGTATCGCATGGTGAACGGGTGATTACGGGGATTCCGATAACGTTAAAAGGGGTTGCCACCGGCTTGGATGCTGTCATTACGGATCCAAAGACGAAGACCATATCTTTAACGCTCACCGGAGCGCCGGACTTGCTCAATAGCCTGGAGCCGACGGATATCGGAGCTGAAGCGAATGCAACCGGTTTGAAAGCCGGCGTTCACGAAATTCCGCTGCAGATCACGCTTCCTAACTTTATTAACCGCACGGATTCGGACCGTCCTGTTGTTAAGGTAGAGCTCAAGGATAACTCCAAGCCCGTGACAACGGAGCCGGACACCTCGAAGAATGAGGGAACGGAAGACAAGCCGCCTGTTCCACCAGGAACGGGATCAGGAACAGGAACAGGCAATGATCAGGAGGAGGATCCGGAGACGCCTCCTACTCATGAAGACACGGATAACTCCGGATCAGGAGAAACCCCATCACATCCGCCGGGAGACGGATCGAATGATGGGACAACGGGGTCAGAAACGTCCAATGATGGATAATAACGAAGAGTAGATAAAGGAGTATATAAAACATGGGGAAATATTTTGGTACAGATGGAGTAAGAGGAGTTGCGAATCAAGAGCTGACTGCAGAAATGGCTTACAGCATCGGTCGCTGCGGCGGTTATGTGCTCACTGGCGATAAAGAGAAGCCAACTGTCATCATCGGCATGGATACTCGCGTATCGGGGGCTATGCTGGAGTCGGCTTTGATTGCAGGCCTGCTGTCAATCGGTGCACATGTCATTCGTCTGGGTGTCGTAAGTACACCAGCGGTGGCGTATATCACAAGACTTTTGAAAGCTGATGCGGGTGTTATGATCTCGGCTTCACATAACCCTGTACAAGATAACGGCATCAAGTTCTTCGGTGGAGACGGCTTCAAGCTGTCGGATGAGACAGAGCTTAAGATTGAAGAGCTGATGGATGCGGAAACGGATAATCTGCCGCGGCCAATCGGGGCTGATTTAGGTGAATTGCTGGTTGATAACGAATCGAAGTATAAATACCTGGAATATTTGAAAACGACGGTGAATAACCGGTTTGACGGCCTGAAAATCGTATTAGACTGTGCTAATGGCGCAGCTTATGAGCTGGCTCCAAAGCTTTTCCGTGAACTGGGTGCGGATGTGATTACCATCGGTGCTGAGCCGAATGGCCTGAATATCAATGATCACTGTGGATCGACTCACCCGGAGAAACTCGTCGAGGCTGTACTCGAGCATGGCGCTGACCTCGGTCTGGCTTTTGACGGAGATGCGGATCGCCTGATTGCCATTGACGCAAAAGGCGAGGAAGTAGACGGCGATTTCATTCTGTGCATTTGCGGTGATGCCATGAACCGTGCCGGCAAGCTGAAGGCAGGCACCATCGTTTCGACCGTTATGAGTAACATCGGTTTCTATAAGGCATGTGACAGCTTGAAGCTGAAAACCGCTAAAACTGCAGTCGGTGACCGCTACGTGATGGAAGAAATGCGCCGTGGCGGATATAACCTGGGTGGAGAGCAGTCAGGACACGTGATTTTCCTGGATCACAATACAACAGGGGATGGCATTCTGACGGGAATTCAATTGGTGGATACGTTGGTAGCCTCCGGCAAGCCTCTGCATGAGCTGAAGAGCAGCATGCGCAAGTACCCGCAAGTGCTGGTTAATGTTCGTGTTGGCGATAAGAGCAAGTACCAAGGCAATACCGTTATTGAGTCTGCGATTGCTGAAGTTGAAGGCATTCTGGGGGATAATGGACGTGTCCTGGTTCGCCCATCGGGAACGGAATCCCTCATTCGCGTCATGGCCGAAGGCCCGGACAAAGAAGAGCTCGACCGTTACGTAACGCAGATTGCAGACGTGGTGAAGCGGGAATTGGCGTAAGACTAAGGGTGTATTTTTCAAGGAAAGCAGACTAATTTTTGTCAGGGCCAGTGAACTATGCGGATCCGGTTCACTGGCCTTCTGCTTTTCAATGAAGCCAGTCAATGAAAGCGCAACACCCCCTGTCCTGTCAGCAAAGAGTGTGAATTACGGCATTGCTTGAGAGGGTAGGCCATTCGATGCCATTCATGGGGTTAATTATACGCAGTGCTTGGAGCACCTGGGAAACAGCCGAGTTGCCAAAGTGATATAGCATGAATATAATAAAGGATGTCATTCAAGAATAGAAAGCGAGGATTGTGAGGTTACTTCAAGCTTCATAAGCGCCAGAACTTGTATCTGCGCGGGGATTGGTTATTGCTACGATAGGGATAACCAAACGGCAGAACGCAAGTTGACGAGGTAGAGGTGTTCGGATTATTCGGCGGGGACCTCTCGGTTATGCACCAACCGTAAGCGAATCACGGAAAAGGAATGGGCGACCGTTCTTACAACGGATCCGCAGGTGCTTCTTCTTACTAATACAAAACATGAATGTGCGATTTAGAACAGGGCAGCGCGGTGGAAGAAGAGTGCATTCATGTCTGTTCAACATAGCAGCCTATATCATGCTGGATTTTTTGAACGTTGATAATTGAATAAATCATTCTTCTTTCCTGATACCGCACAGATGCAGCCGTGTTCTATTTTCACCTACTATTATAGGGAAATCGAACGGAGGAATCATACTATGTGTGGTATTGTCGGATATATTGGAAATCAGAAAACGCAAGCGGTGTTGATCGAGGGATTGAGAAAGCTGGAGTATCGCGGATACGATTCAGCAGGGATTGCCGTATTTACGAATGAAGGGCTGCGTGTGGCCAAAGCGCAAGGACGTCTTGCCAATCTGGAGGAGAGACTGGAGTCTGCCCCACTAGTGGGAACCGCAGGTATTGGTCACACTCGTTGGGCAACACATGGCCGGCCATCAGACGTGAATTCGCATCCGCATACGGATGAAAGCCAGAAGTTCTCCGTTGTTCATAACGGGATCGTTGAGAACTATCTGGAGCTCAAGGAAGAGCTGATCAGCCAAGGACACCACTTTGTTTCGGAGACCGATACCGAAGTTATCTCCCATCTCATTGCCCGTGAATATGACGGGGATATCGTAAAGGCCGTGCAGAAGGCGATCTCTTACATGAGAGGCGCATTTGCCCTTGGCGTCTTGACCGAGTATGAGCCGGATCGATTGGTGGCTGTGCGTCAAGCAAGCCCGCTTATTATTGGTCTTGGTGAAGGGGAGAACTTTATCGGTTCTGATATTCCGGCTATTTTGAAATATACACGGAACGTATATATTCTCAACGATGGAGAGATGGCTCTGCTGACCGCAGATGCTGTCGAATTAATGACCATTGAGGGGAACTTTATTTCTCGGGAAATGATTCGTGTCGATTGGGATGCCGTTACAGCGGAAAAAGGCGGATTCGATCACTTCATGCTGAAGGAGATCCACGAGCAGCCAAAAGCATACCGGGATACCATGCTGGGCCGTGTAGATGAGAGCGGACGTAAGGTCGTTCTGCCTGAGCTGAAGCTGACACAGGAACAGATTAAGAACATTCGCAATGTTCAGATCGTTGCCTGCGGTACGGCTTACCATGCTGGACTTGTGGGACGCAGCGTGATTGAAGAGATGGTACGCATTCCGGTTGAGAATGATGTGGCGTCCGAGTATCGTTACCGTTCGCCAATCGTTACGCCAGAGACCCTGGTTATCGTTGTAAGCCAATCCGGTGAAACGGCAGATACCTTGGCAGCGCTTCGTGAAGCACAGAGCCATGGCGCTCATGTCCTGGCCATCACGAACGTAGTAGGCAGCTCGATTGCCCGTGAAGCGAACGATGTGCTTGGCACTCTGGCTGGACCGGAGATTGCCGTAGCATCTACGAAAGCCTATACTTCTCAGTTAATTGCGTTCTATCTGTTTGGTCTGTACCTGGCTCAAGTACGCGATACGATGACCGAAGACGCTGTGGCTGAAGTGATTGCAGCGATGGAAGCACTGCCTGAACAGGTAGAGTCCATGCTGACCAACGCAGAATCAATCAAGGGATATGCCGAGCAAATTGCGGAGCATGAGAACCTGTTCTTCATCGGTCGTGGTCAAGACTACGCCGTAGCACAAGAAGGGTCCCTGAAGCTGAAGGAGATCTCTTACATTCATTCCGAGGCTTATGCTGCCGGCGAACTGAAGCATGGTACGCTGGCCTTGATTGAAGAGGGCATTCCGGTTATTGCCTTGGCAACCCAGGAAGCGGTTATGGAGAAAACGGTGAGCAACATCAAGGAAGTGAAGGCCCGCGGTGCAGAAGTGATGGCGATTACGCATGAAGAGCATGTGGCCGGCCTGCTGAAATCCGTGGATCAAGCCTTCGCCATTCCGAAGACCTTGCCGATCTTGACGGCAGCCTTGTCTGTCGTACCGTTGCAGCTGCTTGCCTACTACGCATCGCTTGCCCGTGGCAACGACGTGGATAAACCGCGTAACCTGGCGAAGAGCGTGACGGTGGAGTAAGGCGGGAGACACTCGTTGTGCACATGATATTTTGTATTAAAGTTATGTTCTAATTTGCAATAAAGTTGTGTTCTAGTGAAAAAGTTGTGTTCTTTGATTGAATTTTGTATTAAAGTCGTGTTCTTGCTCACTTTTTGCACTGTGGTTGGATTACAACATTTTGTTTGGAGACAGACATTAAAGACTAGTAACTAGTGTTAACATCCAATAAACCTTAAAGCCCATACAAACTCTGCACTAAGCTTATAAAGTTTAACTGTAAGCCGGAGCTGATTTCAGGCATTTACTCCTGATTTCACTCGGCTTTTTCTTTTCTCTCCGATCATTATCCTGCAGCCCCTTACCAGCTCCGAGTAACTTCACAAGAGCTTTATGATTGGATCATTGTTGGCTGGAAGTATGAACCTGTTGGACCACAACTAAAGAAGAACTTTTAGAGGAAACATTGTACACAAGATACTTTTCTGGTAATCGAGAAGGATTTTCCGGATTTTATAATGTGTCCAAGATAGATAGCGTTGAGCGAATTAAAGGCAATACACGAAGACATTTAGTTATTGCAAGTGCATTAAACTATTCAGGACATCACGCTCCTTCATATGAAAGAATCACTTTCACATTAATCGATACACCTGAGAACGGAATAAAAATCATTAAATTTAGAAAGAAAAGCAATGTAGATGGTAATACGAATAGTGAAAACAAAATCGCATTAGTGTGTTTAAACTCCCTCGAAGTGATTCAATTTCCTCACTCAAACTCATGAATTCGCAGGATTTCACCCTGAGCTAAACATGAAAGAAGAGAATCCAGGGGAGTCGGTGGCTGGGGACAGTAGAAATGGGAGG